>CAUZWC010000122.1:0-8695 GCA_963583595.1 Alphaproteobacteria bacterium
AGCCTCCTCAGGGTGAGGCTGCAATATTGATTTTTCTCATCCTGAGGAGCTCGCGTGAGCGAGCGTCTCGAAGGATGATTGGCATCAATGCCCTTTTTTCAACGGCCTGCTAGGCCGTTTTGGCTTGCGCGCTGCCGCGGCTGTGCGGTCAATCTCCGGACGCGGCAACAGGCACCGTCGTGGGCGTCCCGCAATAGATCGCGTGCAGGGTTTCCATCAGCGCTGCCGCCTCCGGACTCGATATGCGGTAGTAAATGGTCTGCGATTCCCGGCGGGTCGAGACGATCTTTTCGCGGCGCAGGCGGGCCAGGTGCTGGGACAGCGCCGATTGGCTGAGGGCGACGAGTTGCTCGAGCTGGCCGACCGATTTTTCGCCCATGGCCAGATGGCACAGGATCAGCAGTCGCCGATCGTTGCACAGCGCCTTGAGCATCGCGCTGGCCCGCGCCGCATTCGCTTCGAAGGTCATCAGGTCCATGACCGGTCATAATAGTTGCGGCACGGCGCCTGTCCATACGACTGATGGATGGTGTTAGGGACCTCCGGTTGGTTGCCGCACGCCGCCCGGTTATCATCCCCGCCCGCTCCACCCCGCAGTCCCGGACGCAAGTACGATGGCCGACCACTTCCTCGATACCAATGGCCTCAACTGCCCGTTGCCGGTGCTGCGCGCCAGGCGCGCGCGCAAGGATGTGGCGGCGGGTGAGACCTTGGAGATTCATGCCACCGATGCCGGCGCGGTGCGCGATTTCGATGCCTTCTGCGAGGCCACGGGCGACACCCTGGTCGAATCGCGCGAGGAGGGCGGCGTCTATATCTTCGTGATCCGCAAGGTGGCCGAGTGACGGGGTACGACGAAACGGCATGATCACCATTCTGTTCACCCATGAGGCCTGCCAGGACCACGATCCCGGGCCGCACCACCCGGAATGCCCGGCTCGCCTCGCCGCCGTGCTCGCGGCCCTGGAAGGCCCGGATTTCGCGGCGCTGGAGCGGCGCATTGCCCCGGCGGCGAGCGATGCCGAAATCGCGCGGGTTCATCCGATGGGCCATATCGAGCGGATCCTGGGCATGGTCCCGCCCGCCGGGCGGATGATGGTCGACCCGGACACGGCGCTTTCCTCCGGTTCGCGCGATGCCGTCCTGCGGGCCGCCGGCGCGGTGGTCGCGGCGGTCGATGCCGTGGTGGCGGGCGAGGCGGAGAACGCCTTCTGCGCCATCCGTCCCCCGGGCCACCACGCCGAGCCCTCGCATTCGATGGGCTTCTGCCTGTTCAACAATATCGCGATCGGCGCGGCCCATGCCCGAGCGGCCCACGGGTTGCGCCGGGTCGCGGTCGTCGATTTCGACGTCCATCACGGCAACGGCACCCAGGCCTTCTTCTTCGACGATGTCGACTATCTCTATTGCTCGACCCATCAATGGCCGCTCTATCCCGGCACCGGCGCGCCGCAGGAAACTGGTGCGGCGGGCAATGTCGTGAACGCCGTTCTGCCGCCGGGGGCCGATGGCGCGGCCTTTCGCGCGGTCTTCGACGCCCAGGTGATTCCGGCTTTGGACGCCTTCGCGCCCGATTTCCTGATGGTCTCCGCGGGTTTTGATGCCCATGAGGGCGATCCCCTGGCTGGCCTGCGCCTGGCCACGGAAGACTATGGCTGGGCGACCGGGCGCCTGCGCGATGCGGCCAAACGCCATTGCGGCGGCCGTCTGGTCTCGGCCCTCGAAGGCGGCTACGACCTGGAGGCCCTGGCGGACAGCGCGGCGGCCCATGTTCTGGCATTGATGGCGTGAGGGAAGCGGTGTTTTGCCCCCTGTTATGGCAGGCCGGTCTTGCCGCCGGACGGGGCTGGCCCGTACACTCCGCCCGGCCAGGCCGAGCGAGAGATATATGAGCAAGGAACCCATGCCAACCGACATCGCCAAGATGACTTTCGAGCGGGCGCTCGAGGAGCTTGAAGGGATCGTCGGCAAGCTGGAGCAGGGCGAGGGCGCGCTCGACGCGGCGATCGCCAATTACGAGCGCGGCGCCGCGCTCAAGCGCCATTGCGAGGCCAAGCTCAAGGAAGCTCAGGCCAAGGTCGATAAGATCACGCGGGCGCCGGACGGCGCCGTTGTTACCGAACCCTTCGAAAGCGAGTAGGCCATGGCGCAGGGGGGCATCGAAGCCGCCATCAAGGCGGCGGCGCTGACAGTTGAGAAATCGCTGGAGGAGCTGCTGCCGAAGGCCGAGGGGCCCGAGCGACGCGTATTCGAAGCGATGCGCTACGGCACGTTGAACGGGGGCAAGCGGTTGCGGCCGTTTCTGGTCCTGACCGGGGCCGATCTGTTCGATGTGCCACGCGAACAATCCCTGCGGGTCGCGGCGGCTGCCGAGTTCGTCCATTGCTACTCGCTGGTTCATGACGATCTGCCGGCGATGGACGACGACGACCTGCGCCGGGGCAAGCCGACCACCCATATAGAATATGACGAGGCCGCGGCGATCCTGGCCGGCGACGGCCTACTGACCTTGGCCTTCGAGGTCCTGACCGACCCAGCTACCCATCGCAGCGGCCAAGTGCGCGCCGATCTGGCTTTGTCGATGGCCAAGGCGATCGGCGCCCATGGCATGGTGGGCGGCCAGATGTTCGATCTCCAGGCCGAGAAGCTCGATCTCGATATCGGCGCGGTCACGCGCCTGCAGCAGATGAAGACAGGCGCCCTTATCGCCTATGCCTCGGAGGCCGGCGCGATCCTCGGCCAGGCCTCGGCGGAAGCCCGTCAGGCGCTGCGGATGTATGCTCATGATGTCGGGTTGGCATTTCAGATCGCCGACGACCTCTTGGACGAGGAAGGCGCGGAAGAGGAGGTCGGCAAGAAGGTCGGCAAGGATGCCGAAGCCGGAAAAGCGACTTTCGTTTCGCTGCTCGGGGCCGAGCGGGCCCGGGCCCAAGCCGATATGTTTGCCGAACAAGCGGGAAAGCATCTTGATTTATTTGGTGAAAGAGCCGACGTTCTGCGGTTAATGGCGCGGTTCGTGGTTGAGCGGCGCACCTAGACTTTTACGCGACTTCGGCGTCTGCACGAAAACTAGAGAATTAATGAGTGTGGCCAGATGAGCATAAGCAACACGACCCCACTGCTCGACACGATCAACAGCCCGGCGGACCTGCGGGAGCTGACGACCGATCAGGTCAAACAGCTCGCGAACGAGGTTCGCCAGGAAATGATCGATGCCGTGTCGGTGACGGGCGGCCATCTGGGCGCCGGACTTGGCGTTGTCGAATTGACGACCGCGATCCACTACACTTTCAACACCCCCGACGACATTCTGATCTGGGATGTCGGCCATCAGTGCTATCCCCACAAGATCCTGACCGAGCGGCGCGACCGTATCCGCACCCTGCGTCAAGGAGGGGGCCTGTCCGGTTTCACCAAGCGTTCGGAAAGCGAGTACGACCCGTTCGGCGCGGCCCATAGCTCGACCTCGATCTCCGCCGCCCTCGGCTTCGCCGTGGCCAGTGAGTTCAAGGGCAAGAACAACCGCGCCATCGCGGTCATCGGCGACGGCGCGCTCAGCGCCGGCATGGCCTATGAGGCGCTCAACAACGCGGGCGCGCGCGAGACCGATCTGGTGGTGATCCTGAACGACAACGAAATGTCGATCGCGCCGCCGGTCGGCGCGATGAGTTCCTATCTCGCGCGCCTCGTCTCGTCCAAGCCCTACCGCTCGATCCGCCATATCGGGCGCGAAGTGGCGCGCAAATTCCCCGGCTCCTTCGAGGCCATGGCCAAGCGGGCCGAGGGCCACGTTCGCGGCTTCATGACTGGCGGCACGCTGTTTGAGGAGATGGGCTTCTACTATGTCGGGCCGATCGACGGGCACGATCTCGATCATCTGTTGCCGATCCTCAAGAACGTCCGCGACGTGCGCGGCCATGGGCCGATCCTGGTCCATGTCGTCACTACCAAGGGCAAGGGCTACGCCCCGGCGGAGGCCTCGGCCGACCGCTATCACGGCGTCTCCAAGTTCGATGTCGGCAGCGGCAAGCAGGACAAGGGCAGCGCCAAGGCGCCAGCCTATACCAAGGTCTTCGCCAATGCCCTGATCGACGAGGCCGAGCGCGACGACCGCGTCGTGGCGATCACTGCCGCCATGCCCTCGGGCACGGGCCTGAACACCTTCGGCGACCGTTTTCCCGAGCGCACCTTCGATGTCGGCATCGCCGAGCAGCATGCCGTGACCTTCGCGGCTGGCATGGCCTGCGAGGGCATGAAGCCCTTCTGCGCGATTTATTCGACCTTCCTGCAGCGCGCCTATGACCAGGTGGTCCATGACGTCGCCCTCCAGAAGCTGCCGGTCCGCTTCGTGATGGACCGCGCGGGTGCTGTGGGCGCCGATGGCGCGACCCATTTCGGCTCCTTCGATCTGGCCTATCTCGGCTGTTTGCCCGGCTTCGTGCTGATGGCCCCCTCAGACGAGGCCGAGCTGGTCAACATGATCGCGACCATGGCGCAAATCGACGACGCGCCCAGCGGCCTGCGCTTTCCGCGCGGCGAGGGCCTCGGCGTCGAGATGCCCAAGCACGGCGTGCCCATGGAAATCGGCAAGGGCCGCGTGGTCCGTGAAGGCAGCACCATCGCCATCCTGAGCTACGGCACGCGCCTCGAGGAGGCGCTCAAGGCTGCTGACGATCTGGCTGCGCGCGGCTTGTCGGTCACGGTTGCGGATGCCCGCTTCTGCAAGCCCCTCGACGAGGATTTGGTGCGCCAGCTCGGGTCCCATCACGAGGTGCTGTTGACGGTCGAGGAAGGCTCGATCGGCGGCTTTGCCAGCCATGTCACGAAGAGCCTGACCCATCGCGGGCTGCTCGACGGCGGTCTCAAGTTCCGGCCGATCTTCTTCGGGGATATCTTTGTCGACCAGGACAAGCCCGAGAAGCAGAACGACCTGATGGGCGTGAACGCACGCCAGATGGTCGAGGCGGCGCTGTCCGCCCTCGGCCGGGCCGACGAGGCCGTGGCGCCCGCGCGCGCCTGATCGAAGAACAGATTTTCCGCGGGCGGCGGCGCGTTTTTGCGCCGCCGTTTCGCGTTTTGGAGGACGGCATGAAACGCCGGGCGGATCAGCTTCTTGTCGAGCGCGGCTTGGTCGAATCGCGCAGCCGCGCCCAGGCGCTGATCATGGCCGGCCTGGTCTTCAGCGGCGAGCGCCGGGTCGAGAAATCGGGCGACCAGCTGGCCGAGGATGCGGCGCTCGAGCTGCGCGGCCAGGGTCATCCCTGGGTCTCGCGCGGCGGCTTGAAGCTGGCCCATGGGCTGGCCGAATTCGGCTTCTCGGCCGAGGGCCGTGTCTGCCTGGATATCGGCGCTTCGACCGGCGGTTTTACCGATGTCCTGCTGGCCCATGGTGCGGCGCGGGTCTATGCCGTCGATGTCGGGCGCGGTCAGCTTGCCTGGAAATTGAGAGAGGATTCGCGCGTCGTGGTGCTCGAGAAGACCAATGCCCGCTATCTTACGGCGGCCGAAGTGCCCGAACCCATCGGCGCGATCGCCTGCGATGCTAGTTTCATCGGCCTGCGCACGATTCTGCCCGCGCCCCTCGTCCTGGCCGCGCCGGGCTGTTGGCTCATCGCGCTCATCAAACCCCAGTTCGAGGTCGGGCGCGAACAGGTCGGCAAGAAGGGCGTGGTGCGCGATCCCACCCTGCATACCGAGGTTCGCGCGACGATCCGCACCTGGCTCGAGGGCTTGCCCGGCTGGCGCGTGACCGGCGAAGCCGAAAGCCCTGTTAAGGGGCCGGAGGGGAATGTCGAATTCCTGATCAGCGCGATTCGGGAGGCCGCGTGATGGCGAAACCCGCAATCGAGCTGCTGGTCGAGTCCGTGGGCGCGCGGGGTGACGGCATCGCCCGCCACGGCGAGGACCGCGTTTTCCTGCCTTTCACCCTGCCCGGCGATCGGGTCCGGGCGCGGCTGGAGCGGGCAGGGAGCGAGGGTATCGCCGGCAGCGTGGTCGAGGTGCTGCAGCCGGGGCCGAGCCGGGCGGAGCCCGCCTGCCGCCATTTCGGTGATTGCGGGGGCTGCGCCCTTCAGCATCTCGACGTCGAATTCTACGCTGAGTGGAAGACCGATCTGCTGCGCGCCGCCCTGGCGCGCAAGGGGCTGAGCGACGGGGCGATGGAGCCCTTGGTGCCGGGCCGGCCGGGCCTCCGCCGGCGCGCTGATTTCACGGCCCTGCGCCGGCGCGAAGGGGTCACGCTCGGCTTCAACGCCAAGATGACCCATCGGGTCGTGGATCTGGCGGAATGCCCGATCCTGCTGCCCGAAATCGTCGCCCTGATGCCTGGCTTGCGGACGCTTTGCGTGGAGATTTTGGCGGTCGCCGGCAAGGCCGAACTGATCGTCGCCGCGACCGATGGCGGGTTGGATCTTCTGGTCGTCGATGCCGGCGGTTTGGGCCTCAAGCGGCGCGAGGCTCTCGTGGCCTTCGCGGATGAGCACGACCTTGCCCGCGTCTCCCACCGCCACCCGCGCCAGGGCGGGCCCGAGCTGGTCGTCGAGCGGCGGCCCGTGACCATGCGTTTCGGCGATGTCGCGGTGCCGATTCCGCCGGGCGCTTTCCTCCAGGCGACGGCCGAGGGCGAGGCCGCGCTGACCGCCGTGGTGACGGAGGCCGCCCGCGATGCCGTGACCATCGCCGATCTCTATTGCGGCTGCGGCACCTTCACCTTTCCCCTGGCCGCGACCGGGGCCGCCGTCCATGCCGTCGATGGTTTGGATTGGCAGATCCGGGTGGTCGAACGGGCGGCCCGCGCCGCCATCCTCAACCGCGTGACGGCGGAGGTGCGCGACCTCTCCAAGCGCGCCCTGCAACCGGCCCAGCTCGCGGGTTATGACGCGGTGGTCTTCGATCCGCCCCGCGCGGGCGCCGCGGTCCAGGCCCAGGCATTGGCCGAATCGAACGTGCAAACCGTGATCGCTATCTCCTGCAATCCCGCCAGTTTCGCGCGCGACGCCCGGGTCCTGGTCGATGACGGTTTTCATATCGAACGGGTCGTGCCGGTCGACCAGTTCCTCTGGTCTCCCCATCTGGAGATCGCAGCGGTGTTCCGGCGCTAGTCGATAGCCCCTATATCCGGGTTCGGCGGATGGATATTGCTCTCCACGGTCGTCATTGCCCGGCGCAGCCCGGGCAATCCAGCCTATGGGCGGCCTGGATGCCCCGGACTTGCGCCGGGGCATGACGTTAACGGCATGACGCTGGAAACCCGCGCCGGTAACGCAAAACCGAGACTGCATTGGCGCCTCAGGGGATCGCTTCGACCCCGCCGTCCACCGCCAGCACTTCGCCGGTGACGAAGCCGTTGGTCATCAGGTAGAGGCCGGCGCGGGCGCATTCCTCGGGCCGGCCGAGGCGGCGTACCGGCTGGCGTTCGCTGTGATAGCGTTCCCATTCTGCCCATTCCTTCGCCGTACGGATCGCCTGGCCGATGCCCGTGTCGATGATGCCGGGCGAGACGCAATTGACCCGGATTCCAGCCTCGCGGAATTCCCAGGCGAGGGAGCGGGTCAGCGCGTCGATCGCCCCGTCCACGGCCCCGCCCATGGTGTAGCCCTCGATCGGTCGCCGGTTGGCCACCCCGGAATAGAAGGTGATCGAGCCGCCGGGTCGGATATGGTGCCGCGCCTCGTAGCCGGCCCAGAACGGCCCCCAGAACTTGGAATCGAAATAGGCTCGGGCGCCGGCCTCGTCGAGGTCCTCCATGCTCATACGAATGACTTCGGAGCCGGGCAAAGCGAGATGATCGAAAGGCGCATGGCGGGCCAGGAAGGCGGCCGTCGCGGTCCTGTCCCGGCCATCCAGAACTTCGGCCGTCACGGTCGCCTTGGGCGCGCGTCCGGCGCTTTTTCCCAGGCTATCTTTCGCCGTGGCGACATTCTCCTGGCTGCGCGAGGCGATCACGACATCGGCGCCCCAGGCCAGGGCCATCTCCGCCGTGGCATAGCCGATACCCTTGGTGCCGCCGATCACGACGACCTTCCTGCCGTCCAGTTCCCCTGCCGCCACGATGCCCCCTTCTTGCGCATTTGCCTCGACCCGTCGAGAGCGTATTCTTTCATCCGAATGGCGCGCGGCATAGGGGAAGACACGGGTGCCCATAGCTCTCACGGACGAACAGGCGGCGGCTTTCGCGCGCGACGGCTTCACGGGGCCGGTGCCGGCGCTTTCGGTCGATGAGGCCACCGCCTGTCTCGCGCGTATCGACGCCTTCGAGGCTGAGACCGGCGAGGAGGCCAGCAAGTGCCTGCGCACCAAGGCCCATCTCCTGCTGCCCTGGATCAATAACCTCGTTCGTCATTCTGCCGTGCTCGACGCGGTCGAGGATGTCCTCGGCTCGGATATTCTGTGTTGGGGTGGCGGCTTCTTCTACAAGCGCGGCGGTGCGAGGTCTTTCGTGTCCTGGCATCAGGACACCTGGTATTGGACCTGGCAGCCCAAGGATGCGGTCACTGTCTGGCTGGCCTTGACCGACGCGACAGAGGAGATGGGCTGCGTCCACTACTTGCCGGGCTCGCACCTGGTGCCGATCACGACGCCCGGGCGCCTGGCGCGCGAGGGCAATTTGCTGACGACCAGCCTGGAGGTCGCGGGCGTCGTTGACGAGGCGCGGACGGTGGCTATGCCGCTCCAGTGTGGCCAGCTTAGCCTGCAT
>CAUZWC010000123.1:0-8674 GCA_963583595.1 Alphaproteobacteria bacterium
TACTCATCTGTCCCGACCTGAGGCGGCGAACCCTGTCAGCGCCGAGGCGCACACAACATGGGTTCCTCAGGCAGGGATGCTGGTCCGCATAGGCGGCCCCGTCCAGCCTTTCCGAGCCTGCGCAGCCCGATTTGCCTCAGGAGCGAAGGAGAATTCGCCGGGATTGCCAAAGCGTGATTCCCGCCGAGAGGACATTCGCAGCCGCGACCGCCAGCGCGATGCCCAGCGGGCCGAGCAATACCGCGCCGACCCAGGCCAGCGGCGCCGTCAGGGCGAGCGTGCGCGCGATATGCAGGAAGAGGCCGCGGGCGGCCTGGCCGATGGCGTTGAACGCCGCTGCGGCGCAGATCAGCATGCCGAAGCCTGCAAGGCTGAGCGGTACGATGTCGAGATAGCCGGTGGCGACCCGGACGATCTCCGCATCTGGATTGAACAGCCGCACGACCTCTTCCCCGAACAGCCAGAAAGAGGCGGCCAGCAGGACGGACCAGAATGCGCCTGCCGCGAAACATTGGACGAGAGCCAATCTGATCCGTTCGCCTTTGCCGGCGCCCCAGTTCTGACCGGCGATCGGGGCAATGCCGGCTGACAGCGCGAAGAGCGGAACCAGGGCCAGCGCCTCGATCCGCGTGGCGACGCCGAACCCTGCCACGGCATCGGCGCCGAAGCGCGCGATGATGGCGGTCAGAATGCCGTAGCCCAGGGGATTGACGACATTGCCCATGGCGGCGGGCAAGGAGACGGCGGCGATGCTGCGCCAGCAGTCGCGCAGCTCGGCCATCGGCGGAATTTTGAACTCGAGCATCCCTTCGCGGTAGTGCAGCAGATAGAGCGATCCGGCGAGCGGCGCGAAGCGCGCGGCCAGGGTGGCCCAGGCCGCGCCCTCGACCCCCATGGCGGGAATCGGCCCGAGGCCGAAGATCAGGATAGGGTCCAGGGCGATATTGACCACCGCGGCGACGATCATGACGACGCTGGGAAAGATGGCGTCGCCGGTTGCGCGCAGGATGTTGTTGGCGACCATCGGCACGACCAGCATCACCATGCCCGGATACCAGATCCGCATATAGGCGGTGATATGCTCCATCTGGGCCGGCCGCGCGCCGAGCAGGCGGAACAGCGGCTCGATGGTCAGCATGCCCAGGGTGGCGAGGCTGCCGACGATCAGAAGCGCGAGGACCAGGCTGCCCGTCGCCAGACGTCGGACTCGCCCTTCGTCACCCGATCCCAGCGCGCGCGAGACAACGGAACTGGCCCCCGCGCCCAGGCCGATCCCGATGCTGGCCATGCAGAATACGACCGGGAAGGTGAAGCTGAGCGCGGCCAGTTCGTTCGTGCCCAGTTGGGCGACGAAATAGGTATCGGCCACGCTGATCGACAGGACCGCCAGGATGCCGACGACCATGGGCAGGGTCATACGCGTGAGGTGCCCGGCCACCGGGCCGGTCGTCATATCGCGGCGGCTTCGCTTGGAGCCCTGCGCCCTGGTCACGACCCGCCCGTCGTCATGGTTGCCCGTCCTGGATAGCGGCGCAGGAAATACCGCGCGGCCTAGTCGAGTTCGAAGGCGTTCTTGTAATCTTGCTTGAGGGCCGGGTCCTGGTCCTCCTTGCGGAGGTAGCAGTTGCCGACGACCAGCACGTCGATCTCGGACCCCATGAAGCAGCGGAAGGCGTCTTCCGGGGTGCAGACGATAGGTTCGCCCCGCACGTTGAAGCTGGTGTTCACGACGACCGGACAGCCCGTCTTGTCCTTGAAGGCGCTGATCAGGGCGTGATAGCGCGGGTTGGTGTCGGCATGGACGGTCTGGATGCGTGCCGAATAGTCGACATGGGTGACGGCCGGAATGTCCGAGCGCGGCACGTTCAGCTTCTCGATGCCGAACAGGGACTGCTCCGCCTCGGTCATGGCCCGGCGCCGCCCTTCGACGACATCGGAGACCATCAGCATATAGGGGCTGTCCTCGTCGATTTCGAACCAGTCCGCGACATCCTCGCGCAGCACGGAGGGCGCGAAGGGCCGGAAACTCTCGCGGTATTTGACCTTGAGATTGAGGGTGGACTGCATGGCGGGCGAGCGGGGATCGCCCAGGATCGAGCGCGCGCCGAGGGCACGGGGGCCGAACTCCATCCGCCCCTGAAACCAGCCGACAGCCATCTCGTCGGCCAGGGCTTGGGCGGTCTTCTCGGTCGTCTCGTCATCCGACAGGGCCTCGAAGACGGCGCCGGCCTCGGTCAGGCGGCGTTCGATCTCGGCCTGGCTGTATTCCGGGCCCAGATAGGAGCCGCGCATGGCGTCCTGGCCTTCCTTCACCTCGCGCGGCTTGCCCTGGAACAGGTAATAGGCGCAAAGCGCCGCGCCCAGGGCGCCGCCGGCATCGCCGGCCGCGGGCTGGACCCAGATATTCTTGAAACTGCCGTCGCGCAGTATCTTGCCGTTGGCGACGCAGTTCAGGGCGACGCCGCCGGCGAGGCAAAGATTGTCCTTGCCGGTTTCGGCGGCCAGCGAGCGGGTCAGGCACAGCACGACCTCTTCGGTCACCGCCTGGACCGAAGCCGCCAGATCCATCTCGCGCTGGGTGACGCGATCCTCGGCCTTGCGTGCTGGCCCGCCGAACAGCTCATCGAACTTGTCGTTGGTCATGCGCAGGCCGGTGCAATAGTCGAAATAGTCCAGGTTCAGGCGGAAGGAGCCGTCGTCCTTGACGTCGATCAGGTTCTCCAGGATCGCGGCGGCGTATTTCGGCTCGCCATAGGGGGCGAGACCCATGACCTTGTACTCGCCCGAATTGACCTTGAAGCCGGTGTAATAGGTGAAGGCCGAATAGAGCAGGCCGAGGGAATGGGGGAAGTGGATTTCCCGGGCCATCTCGAGACGGTTGCCGCTGCCATGGCCGACGCTGGTCGTCGCCCATTCCCCGACCCCGTCCATGGTCAGGACCACGGCATCCTCGAAGGGCGAGGCGTAAAAGGCGCTGGCTGCGTGGCTCTGGTGGTGTTCGGCGAAGAGCAGTCGGTTGTCCCAGTCGAATTCGGGCGCGTGGGACTTCAATTCCTTCTTGAGCAGGCTCTTTTGGAACAGCTTTTCCTTGAGCCAGACGGGCATCGCCATGCTGAAGGATTTGAACCCGCGCGGGGCCAACGCGACATAGGTTTCGAGCAGCCGTTCGAACTTGAGGAAGGGCTTGTCGTAGAAGGCGACGAAATCGACATCGCCGAGCGCCGCGCCCGCTTCCTCCAGGCAATAGGTCATGGCGTGGTGAGGAAAGCGCGAATCGTGCTTCTTGCGGGTGAAGCGCTCCTCCTGGGCCGCGGCCACGATACGACCGTCCTCGACCAGCGCCGCGGCGCTGTCGTGATAGAAGGCTGAGATGCCCAGGATGCGCATGGCGGATCCGGTCACCCCTAAAAGATCGTGTAAATGAAGGGCGCGACGGCGCTGCCTTTCACCAGGACGATCAGCCCGCCGAAGATCAGCAACATGACCAGAATCGGCAACAGCCAGAATTTCTTGCGCACACGCATGAATTTCCAGAGTTCGGCGAGAAAGCTCATCTTCGTCCTCAGAACTGATTCGACATGGAATCCGGGGCCGGTCCGGGCGGCTTGCGTTCGATCCAATAGGTTTTCGCCTCGGGATCGCGTTTGAGGCGCAGCAGATCCTTGCCCAGGGCGCGCATGATCAGGCCCATCGGCGTGACGGTTCCGTAGAACAGCATGCCCATCACGAGCGGGTTGGCGATGTGGTGCAGCAGCAGGCCGAAGCGCGTCCAGACCCAGTTGAGCGGCGCGAGCAGGCTCGGGCGCAGATAGGCGATCGCCAGGAAGGCGATGGCAAGACCGAGAGACCACAGGCGCACCGAGCCGCCCGCACCCGTCAGGGGCCAGAAGGCGACGATCGCGAAGACCACGGCAAAGACCTGGCCGAAGCCGCGGTCGGAGGAGCCTTTGAGCTCCTCTTCCTCTCGTCCGAAATCCTCGTGGAAATTCTGCGTCATCGTGTTTTCCGTATTGGCGCGGGGCGATCCCGGTTCCGGGCGCGGCCACTGCTAGCAAGTTTCGGTCCGGCGCGAAAGGCGACTGTTCGTCCGGTCATGCCCGCGCGGCTCTTATCGGAACGGGTTCGGTGGGCACGCCCGCGGCATGCCGGTCCCGACGGGCGGTCCACCAGATTTCCATGCAGAGCAGGCTCCAGGCCATCCTCGACCAGCGATGGCGGTCCCAGCCGGTGCCGGCCATGAAGGATTCGAGCCAAGCCTTGTCGAAAATCTGGTTGGAGAAGCTGGCGGAGTCCAGCACACGGGCCCGTAGCATGGGATTGAGATCGCGCTCCATCCATTGCGCCAAGGGAACTTCGAAGCCGCGTTTGGGCGCGCCGATCAACTCGGCCGGCAGATAGCGTTCGGCGAGCTTCCGCAGGATCGGCTTGGTCGTTCGGCCGGGCAGTTTTACATTCTCGGGCAGGCGGGCGACGAACTCGACCAGCTCGTGATCGAGGAAGGGCGAGCGCCCCTCCAGGGTATGGGCCATCGTCGCCATGTCCATCTTCACCAGATGGTCGTCGGCCAGCAGCAGGTGGAAATCCTGGCGCAGCAGCCGGTCGACCGGGCCGAGGCCTGCCGTATCGATCGCCGAGACATGGCGATGGCTGGGCAGCAGGTCGGACTTCGTGGCGCCGTAGGCCGCGGCCTTCTGCCGCTCGGTCAAGCCGTCGAAGGTCAGGGCGAGGTAGCGCTCTTCCGGACTCGCCGCCAGGACGTGGAGGAAGCGATAGAGGAACTGGTAGCGCGTCCGCCCGGTGCGCGGCGCGGGAAGCAGGGCGAGCGCGGTTCGCGCCGGGGTGCCGGCCAGAAAGCCGACGCGATCGGCGGCGCGGCCGGCCAGGAAATGACGATAGCCGGCGAAAATTTCATCCCCGCCGTCGCCGTTGAGGACCACGCGGACATGATCGGCGGCAAGGGCTGCGACCGCGAAGCTCGGCAGGGCCGAGGCATCGGCGAAGGGTTCGTCGTAATGGCCGATGACCCGTTCGAGATTGTCGCCCAATTCGTGGGTCAGCAGGAACTCTGTGTGGTCTGTGCCGTAGCGTTCCGAGACGAGCCGGGCGAGAGGCCGCTCGTCCATTGCCGGATCGGCGACTCCGATGGAATAGGTGCGGACCGGCTGGTCCGAGACCTGGGCGGCCATCGCCGTGACGAGGCCGCTGTCGATGCCGCCGGATAGGAAGCAGCCGACCGGAACATCCGCGCGTAGCCGCAGGGCGACTGATTCGCGCAGGATCCGATCCACTTCCTCGACGGCTTCATCGAAGCCGATCTTGTGCTTGGGCAGATAGGCGGCATCCCAATAGCGGTCGAGCCGGGTTTCGCCGGACTTCCCGTCGACCGTCAGCACATGGGCCGCGGGCAGGCGGCGGATGCCGCGATAGACGGTGCGCTCGCCCGGCACGATGCCAAAGGAGAGGTAATCGTGGATGGCCTGGGGATCGACCTCGTCCTCGACCCCGGGATGGGTCAGCAGGGCCTTGATCTCGGAGGCGAAGACGAGGCTGCCGTCGATCCGGGCATAGTAGAGCGGCTTCTTGCCGGACCGGTCGCGGGCCAGCAGCATCGTGCCGGCACGGGCATCCCAGATCACGATGGCGAACATCCCACGCAGATGGCGCAGGAAGTCGCGGCCGTATTCCTCGTAGAGATGGGGGATGACCTCGGCGTCGCCCGTGCCGCGGAAGCGGTGGCCGCGCGTTATGAGGTCGGTGCGCAACTCGCGATAATTGTAGATTTCGCCGTTCAGCAGCGCCCAGACGGTCTCGTCCTCGTTCGGAATCGGCTCATGACCGGTTTCCGTCAGATCGATGATCGACAGGCGGTTATGGCCAAGTAGGCAGGGCCCGTCCGTCCAGACGCCGCGATGGTCCCGCCCGCGATGGGCGATGGCCGCCAACATGCCCTGAAGGCGCGCCTGGCCGCCGCTTGCCTCGGGGCCGCAGATTCCAGCGATTCCACACATGGCCGGAACCTAGCAGAGGTGCCGCGTCCGGGTCATTGTCGAAAGCAGGGGTCGAAAGCGGGAACGAAAAGCACAAACGGAAGGCCCTTATCCGCGAGGCCGCCGGGGGTTACAGCCCATCGGCACGGCTCTTGCTCGGCTTCGCGCCGAATGTGTGGCGCCCGGCGCCCGCGCGAGGCAGTCGATTTCCGGACCGGTGCGAACGAATTCATGTGCGGCATCAATGCGATTCTGAGTTATGTGGAGGGCGCGCCGCCGGTCGACCGGGGCGAGCTGTTGCGGGTCCGCGACTCGATGGTGGCGCGGGGCCTGGACGATGCCGGGGAGTGGCTCTGTCTCACGGGGCGCGTCGGACTGGGGCATCGGCGCCTGGCGATCATCGACCCGTCGCCGGCCGGTCATCAACCGATGGTCCTGCGCCCGGATGGGCCGGTCGTCACCTTCAACGGCGAGATCTACAATTTTCGGGAGCTGCGCGCGGAGCTGGTGGCCCAGGGTCGTCAATTGCGCACCCAGTCGGACACCGAGGTGCTGCTGCATCTCTATGACCGCGACGGGGCCGCCATGGTCGCGCATCTGCGCGGCATGTATGCCTTCGCCATCTGGGATCCGGCCCGCCAGGGCATGCTGTTGGCGCGCGATCCTTTCGGCATCAAGCAACTCTATTTCGCCGATGACGGCCGGACCCTGCGCCTGGCTTCGACCGTCAAGGCGTTGCGGGCCGGCGCGGGGATCGATACGACGCCCTGCGCGGCGGGCCATGTCGGGTTCTTCCTTTGGGGCCATGTCCCGGACCCCTTCACCCTGTTCGATGGCATCCGCGCCCTGCCGGCGGGTTCGACCCTCTGGATCGACCGACGCGGTCCCGGCGCGCCGGAGACGTTTTTCGATATCGGCCAGGCCCTGCGTGACGGAGCCGAGGCGGGGCGGGGGACGGCGCCGGACCTTCACGACCTGATGGTCGATTCGGTCCGGCAGCATTTCGTGTCGGACGTCCCGGTGGGGGTCTTTCTCTCCGCCGCTATCGATTCGGCTGCGATCACCGCATTCGCCTCCGAACTCGATGGCCCGCCGTTGCGCACGCTGACCTTCGGCTTCGACGAGTTCGCCGGCAGCGAGAAGGACGAAGTGCCGCTGGCCGAGACGGTGGCGGCCCGGTTCGGCTCGGTTCACCAGACCCGGCGTATCCGGCGCGATGATTTCATGGCGAACGCGGATGCGATGTTCGAGGCCATGGATCAGCCGACCATCGACGGCGTGAATGTCTATTTCGTGGCGCGGGAGGCCCATGCGATCGGTCTCAAGGTCGCCTTGTCCGGGCTTGGCGGCGACGAGCTGTTCGGTGGCTATCCCAGCTTTCGCCAGATCCCGCGCATGGCGGGGCTGTTCGGTTCGTTTTCGGCCGCGCCTTGGTTGGGCAGGGGCGTCCGCATGGTGAGTGCGCCGCTGCTGCGCCGTTTCACGTCGCCCAAATATGCCGGAATGCTCGAATGTGGCGGCGGCTATGGCTCGGCCTATCTGCTGCGGCGCGGGTTGTTCATGCCCTGGGAACTGTCCCGGCTGCTGGACCCGGAGATGGTGCGGGAGGGTTGGGGCGCGCTGGAGACACGGGCGCGGCTCGACCGGACGGTCCAGGGTCTGACGACGCCGCGCCAGAAGGTCAGCGCGTTGGAGCTGAGTTGGTATATGCGCAACCAGTTGCTGCGCGACGCCGATTGGGCGGGCATGGCGCATTCGCTGGAAATCCGGGTTCCCTTCGTCGATCCGATCCTGTTGCGGGGATTGGCACCGGGCCTGGCCTCCGCGACTACGCCGGGCAAGGGCGATCTCGCCCGGGCGCCGCGCTCGCCACTGCCCGATGCGGTCCTCAATCGACCGAAGACCGGGTTCGAGGTGCCGGTGCGCGAATGGCTTCTGGCATCGCGGCCCGATGCGGGGGCGAAAGCGGCTTTCGCGGCTGGGCGCTCGAGGTCTATCGAAGATATAGCGCCGGCAGAGGGTCGGCGGTCTAATCGGTCGGTTTTTCTGCGCCCGCACCGTCGCCACCACTCGGCTCATGCGCGAATTCGGGGACCAGGCGTTTCAGCTCGGAAAGAATCTCGGCGACCTGCCCGCTGCGGGCGCCTTCTTCCAGCCTGTCGAAAGCCTGGGCGAGCTGGACATGATCCGCGATTCGGGGGGAGGCCGCATAGATGCCCTCCAACTCGGTCTCGACCAGCTGTTCGGCGGTGTGCATCAGCTCCTCGTGAAGCTTCTCGCCGGGCCGCATTCCCGTGAAGGCGATTTCGATCTCACCGTCGGCCTTTCGTCCGGCGAGACGGATCATTTGCCGCGCGAGGTCTTGGATCCGCACCGGTTCGCCCATATCGAGAACGAAGATCTTGCCCGCCAGACTGGCGGACCTGCTGCCGAGGGCGGAGGCCTCGATCACAAGCTCGACGGCTTCGCGCGTTGTCATGAAGAAACGCGTGATATCGGGATGAGTCACGGTGACCGGGCCGCCGGCATCGATCTGGCGCTGGAAAAGCGGCACGACCGAGCCGGTGGAGCCGAGGACATTGCCGAAGCGCACGGTGACGAAGCGCGTGCTGCTCTTTTCCCCGGCACCGAGGACGTCCAGGGCCTGGCAGTAGGATTCGGCGAGACGCTTCGTCGCGCCCATCACA
>CAUZWC010000124.1:0-8662 GCA_963583595.1 Alphaproteobacteria bacterium
ACGACGCCGTAATCACAACCGGCGGCATGTCGACGGGCGACGAGGACCATGTGCGCGCGGCGGTCGAAGCCCTGGGGCGACTCGATTTCTGGCGCCTGGCGGTCAAGCCCGGCCGCCCCGTCGGCCTCGGCCGGATCGGCCGCGCCGCCTTTATCGGCCTGCCCGGCAACCCGGTCGCCGTGATGGTGACCTATCTGCGCTTCGCCCGGCCGCTGCTGCTGGGCCTCGCCGGCTGCGCCGAGACCGAACCGCGCCTCTATCCGGTGCGCGCTGATTTCAGCCATCGCAAGAAGGCCGGGCGGCGGGAATGGGTGCGCGCGAGCCTGGGAAGCGGGCCGGATGGCGTGCCCCTGGCCACCAAGTTCCCGCGCGACGGGGCGGGCATCCTCAGTTCCATGGTCGGATCCGACGGCCTCGTCGAGCTGGACGAGACGGTGACGACGGTCACGGCTGGAGACATGGTAAACTTCCTGCCCTTCGCCGAAGTGAGCTGACCCTGCAATGAAGATTCTGCAAGTTCGATATTTTGCCTGGATGCGGACCCGAGTCGGCACCGGCGCCGAGAGTGTCGAAGCGCCCGACACGGTGCGCGACGTCGCCGGCCTGATGGATTGGTTGGAAGGACGCAGCCCTGGCCATGCCAAGGCCTTCGCCCGGCGCGAAGCGGTACGGATCGCGGTCAACCAGGACTATGTCGAAGCCGACCATCCGGTCGCCGAGGGCGATGAGGTCGCCTTCTTCCCGCCGGTGACGGGCGGCTGAGATGGCGGTGCGGGTTCAGCGCGAGGATTTCGATCCGGGACTGGAAATGGCGGCTCTGGGCAAAGGCCGGCACGATATCGGCGGGGTGGCCAGTTTCACCGGCATCGTGCGCGAGGAAAAGGGCGCGGGCGGGATCAGCTCCATGACCCTGGAACACTATCCGGGCATGACCGAACGCAAGTTGGAGGAAATCGAGGCCGAGGCCCATCGGCGCTGGCCGCTGGAGGCCAGCCTGATCGTCCATCGTTACGGCCGGCTGGAGCCGGGCGAGCGCATCGTCTTGGTCGCCACCGCCTCGTTCCACCGTAAGGCCGCCCTCGAATCCTGCGCCTTCCTGATCGACTGGCTGAAGACCAAGGCGCCCTTCTGGAAACTGGAGGAAGGCGCCGGCGGCGAGCAATGGGTCGATGCCCGCGAAGCCGACGACGAAGCCGCCGCCCGCTGGACCAAGGACGCCTGAGCCCCTAAGGCGTGTCCGCCAGCGCCGTCTCCACGGCCGCGCGGCAATGGATCTCGGTCGTCGCGTAAAGCGGCACATCGGCATCCTTTTCGCCGATCAGCAAGGGGATTTCCGTGCAGGCGAGAACGACGCCTTCCGCGCCCCGTGCATTGAGGCTGCCGATCAATTCCGCGTAGCGGGCGCGCGTGGCGTCCAGAAAAACGTCCTTCACCAGTTCATCGAAGATGGACTGGTGAAGATAGGCCCGCTCCGCCTCCTCCGGCACGATCGTCGCGATGCCATGGGCGGCGAGGCGGTCGGCATAGAAAGTATCTTCCATCGTCTTGCGGACGCCGATCAGGGCGACGGTCTTTTGGCCTCGGGCGCGAATGGCGCCGGCCGCCGCGTCGGCGATATGCAGGAAGGGGATTGAAAGTTCCGTCTGCATCATCGGCACGAAGCGATGGGCGTCGTTGCAGCTGATGACGATGAAATCCGCCCCGGCAGCTTCCAGCGAGCGGGCGGCGGCCAGGACGACCCCGCCCGCGGCCGCTTCGTCGCGCCGTTCGATCACGGCATCGACATAGTCCTGCCGGTCGACACTGGCCAGGACCAGATCGGCCGAATGCACCCCACCCAGGCGCTCCTGCACCAGTTCGTTGATCCGCCGGTAATATTCCGCGGTCGAGACCCAGCTCAGGCCGCCGATCACGCCGATTTTTTTCATGTCCGCCCCCTTTTGGTCGCGCCGTCGGAATGGGGCATAGCAAGGCCCCACCGATAGCCCAAACGAAAAACGGCGGAACCCGCAGGCTCCGCCGTCTTCGTGACGATGGCTTCGCCTATTCGGCGGCGGCGGACTGGTTGCCAGCGCCGGCCTGGCGCACGAGCGCGTCGTAGTCCTTGAGCAGGTTGAGCGTGATCTCGCCCGCCTTGAACTTGTACTGGTCGATCTCGCGCACCGGCGTCACCTCGACGGCCGTGCCGGCGATGAAAACCTCGGTGAAGCTGGGCAGCTCGTCGGGCATGACCGCGCGTTCACGGACCACATAGCCGCGCTTGCGCGCGAGATCCATCACGGTGCGCCGCGTGATCCCGTTGAGGAAGCAGTCCGGGGTCGGCGTGTGCAGCTCGCCGTCGCGCACGAAGAAGATATTCGCCCCCGTCGCCTCGGCGATGCGCCCGCGATAGTCGAACATCAGCGCGTCGTTATAGCCCTCTTTCTCGGCCAAATGCTTCGAGAGGGTGCAGATCATGTAGAGGCCCGCGGCCTTGCTGTCGGTCGGCGCGGTGTCCGGCGCCGGCCGGCGCCAGGGCGAAATCTTCATGCGGATGCCTTCCATCCGGGCCTCGGGCGTGAAATAGGCCGGCCATTCCCAGGAGGCGATGGCCAGATGGATCTTCGACTGCTGGGCCGAGACGCCCATCATCTCGCTGCCGCGCCAGGCGACCGGGCGGATATAGCCGTCGACCAAGCCGTTCTCGCGGATCAACCCGCGGCAGGCCTCGTCGATCTCGGCGACCGAAAAGGGAATCTCGAAGCCCATGACCTTCGCGGAATAATGCAGCCGCTCGGTATGCGGGGTCAGCTTGAAGGTATGGCCATCATAGACGCGCTCGCCCTCGAACACGCAGCTCGCGTAGTGCAGAGCATGGGTCAGGACGTGCAGCTTGGCTTCACGCCAAGGCACGAATTCGCCGTCGAGCCAGATCACACCGTCGCGGTCGTCGAAAGGTAGCAGAGACATCGGCCCCGTCCTACGCTGAATTGCTATAAGAAACGTAAGGAATCGTTGCTATCATCGGCCTATGGGGGTGTCAACATGACGGACCAGCATCCCGGCGCAAGGCTGCTATACCTGCGCGAGGACGAGCTGCGCCTGGGGCTCGACCTGCTGTTCTACGTTCAGCGCGATCTGGCGCGCGATCTGGAGGCTGTGCTGACGCGCGAAGGCCTGGGCCATGCCCATCATCGGGCGCTCCATTTCATCGGCCGCCAGTCGGATATCCCCGTCGGCGGCTTGCTGGCCCTGCTACGGATCACCAAGCAGAGCCTGAGCCGCGTGCTCTCGGAACTGGTCAAGGCCGGGTTTGTGCGCCAGATAACCGGACCCATCGACCGGCGCCAGCGCCTGCTCGCCCTGACCGCGACCGGCGCGGCGCTCGAAGCCGAACTGTTCGAATGCCAGCGTCGCCGGGTCCAGCGGGCTTATAGCGCCGCCGGGCCGGAGGCCGTGACCGCCTTCCGCGAAGTGCTCGAGCGCATGGCCGATTCGGAGGAGGGCCGCGCGGGCCTATCCCCCGCCGCCCCACCGTCCCGCAACGCAACGCGCCGCACGCCCCGGTGACCTTCGCCGTGACATCCCCCCGTTATGCCCCCGAGGATGCCCTGCGACGCCTAGGAGCGCGCGCCGACGGGCGATATAGTCGCGCCATGCAGGAAGACCAGCCGCATATTCTGGTGGTGGACGACGACAACCGGCTCCGCGAGCTGTTGCGCAAGTTCCTGAGCGAGAACGGCTTTCGCGTGACGACCGCAGCCGACTCCGCGGAAGCGCGCGCCCATCTGGGCCATATCGCCTTCGACCTGCTGATTCTCGACGTCATGATGCCGGGCGAGAGCGGCATGGAACTGGCTGTCGCCCTGCGCCGCACCAGCACGGTCCCGATCCTGATGCTGACCGCCATGGGCGAACCGGAAGATCGCATCGCCGGGCTGGAACTGGGGGCCGACGACTATCTGCCCAAGCCGTTCGAGCCGCGCGAACTGGTTGCGCGCATTCGCAGCGTGCTGCGCCGCGCGCCGACCGAGCCGCCGGCGGCCGAGGTCGCAGAAGTGTCCTTCGGCGCCTTCCGTTTCGATCTTGGCCGGGCGGAGTTGAGCCGCCAGGGCGCGCACGTGAAGCTGACCGAAACCGAGGCCCGTCTGCTGGCGATCCTTGCCCGCCACGCCGGCCGAACCTTCTCGCGCGAGGAGTTGCAGATCGAGCTCGGCGGCGGCGAAGCGGCCAGCCGGACGATCGACGTCCAGGTCACACGTCTGCGCCGCAAGATCGAGCCGGATCCGAAAATACCCCGCCACCTCCAGACCGTGCGGGGCGCCGGCTACGTCCTGCGGCCGGACTGATCTTGCGCGCCCCGCCCGCCTTCAACCGAATCCTGGCCCCGGCCAAGCATCTGCTGCCGCGCTCCCTGCTCGGCCGTTCGCTGCTGATCATCGTCACGCCGCTGATCCTGCTGCAGGTAATCTCGACCATCATTTTCTACGACCGCCATTGGGACACCGTGACGCGGCGGCTGGTCGGCGGTTTCACCGGCGAGGTCTCGACCCTGATCCGCCTGCTCGACGACAACCCCACCCCCGAGGGACAGGCCAACATTGTCGAACTGGCGCGCAACAACCTGAACCTTCAGATCACCCTCAAACCGGGCGAGGTGCTGTCACCCAACGTCCCTAAGACCACCGGCGACGGTATTCTCGAACGCACCCTGGTTCTCCAGTTCGACGACCGGGTCCGCCGCCCGGTCATCTTCGACACCGAGTCCTACGAGCGTCTGATCGAGGTCAACGTCCAGCTGCCCGACGCGGTGCTGCAGGTCTTCGTGCCGCGCAAACGGCTGTTCAGTTCGACGACCTATATTTTTGTGATGTGGATGGTTGGCTCCTCGCTCATCCTCTTTGCGGTGGCGACCCTGTTCATGCGCAACCAGGTGCGCCCGATCCGCCGCCTCGCCATCGCCGCAGACGATTTCGGCAAGGGCCGCGACCATCCCGAGTTCAAGCCGGCGGGCGCGACCGAAGTGCGCCAGGCCTCGGCCGCTTTTCTCGACATGCGCGACCGTATCCAACGCCAGATCAGCCAGCGCACGGATATGCTTTCCGGCGTCAGCCATGACCTGCGCACGCCGCTGACCCGCATGCGGCTGCAACTGGCCCTGCTGCCGGAGTCCGACGACGTGGCCGAATTGCGCTCGGACATCGCCGAAATGGAGAAGATGATCGACGGCTATCTCGCCTTCGCCCGGGGCGAGGATGCGGAAAGCGCGGTCGAGATCGACCTGGGCGCGTTGCTGGCCGAGGTCGCCGCCTCGGCCAGGCGCAACGGCGAGGACGTGACCCTGGCGGCTGCCGGACCGTTGCGTCTGACGGTCCGGCCAACCGCCATGAAACGCGCGCTGACCAACCTGGTCGAGAATGCCGGGCGCTATGGCGATCATGTCCGGATCGCCGCCCGGCGTGATCGCAAGGCGGTCGAGATCACGGTCGAGGATGACGGGCCGGGCATCCCAGAAAAGCAGCGGGACGAGGTTTTCAGGCCGTTCTACCGAATCGAACGATCGCGAAACCCGGAGACCGGCGGGGTCGGGCTCGGCCTGGCCATCGCCCGCGACACGGTGCGCCGCCATGGCGGTGAAATAAGCCTCGGAGAATCGGAGATGGGCGGCCTCCTGGCCACCGTCCGCCTGCCCGTCTAGGAGGGGCCCATCTAGGGGGTTCCGGGCCGGATCGGGTCTAGAACAGCCGGCCGCCGTTCGGGACCGGATGGTCGACGCCGGCCAGGACGACCTCGCCATCGGCATCAGGAAAGCCGAGGACCAGGACTTCCGACATCACGGGGCCGATCTGCTTGGGCGGGAAATTGACCACTGCCGCGACCTGACGCCCCGGAAGCGCAGCCAGGTCGTAATACTTGGTGATCTGGGCCGAAGTCTTTTTGATCCCCAGTTCCTCGCCGAAATCGACCCAGAGGCGATAGGCCGGCCGTCGCGCCTCGGGGAAATCCTGGGCGTCGACGATCGTGCCGACACGAATATCCACTTTCAGAAAATCGTCGTATCCGATGGTCATGATATCCCCGTTTCCGGTTCGGGTTTGGCCCGCAATCGATAGCGCGGACGCTAACACCCGCCCCGAACCCGCGACAACCCAAGAAGACCAGGAAGAGATAAACGGGCCGGGATGGGGCAAGCGGGCGGACAAAAGAAAAGTGGCCGCCTCATGGGGCGGCCACTTCAACTGCAATCCGGCGATGTCGCCGGGGCGGGCGCCTTACTTCGCGGCCGCGCCATCCTTACCGAACAGGCCTTTGACTTCGTCCATGCCGGCGGTCATCCGCTTGGCAACGACGTCAACGGTCTTGTGCGTGGTCTCGGCGACCATGCCGCTCATCTCGCGATAGCTGGCGAGGGCGGTCTCGAAACCCTCCTTGGCGGAGGCGACCTGCTTGGCGGCCTTCTCCTCGGGGGTGCCGGTGGTGAAGAGGGCCTGGGCGTCCTGGCCGGCCTTCTCCGCGACGGTGCGGGCAATCTCGCCCTGGCGCATCGCCATCTTCTGGAATCCCTCGACCGCGAGCTTGTTCGCAGTTGCAACAGCTTCAAAGTTCTTGCGGTTATAGGCCATCAGCGCGTCGAAATCCACAAAGGGCATGCGCATGTCGCCCATGACCTTGCTGTAATCAAAATTGGCGAAGTCGGCGCTGTTCTTGGCCATTGTCGTCTCCATTGAGAGTGGGGTGGCAAAAAAATCATTTTCTGCACTGCAGCATATGATTGGGAATATGAGGGTCCCAGCGCTCCGTGTCAATGGATTATTTTGCACTGCAATATAAATTGTTTCTGACCCGACAACCCCGATCCTGCTTGCGTTCCAGGATCGCGAACCGGACCAGCACGGGTCAGTTTGCCGCCAGGGCCTCGGCCTCTGCGGAGCCGGGTTCGTCCGATCCGGTCTCGGCAGGACGGCGATAGGAGCGGCACGGCCCCCGGGCGATGAAGCGCATCGCGCCGTCGGCCTGGCGCAGGCGGCGATCGAGGGCCGCCATGGTGCGAGCCAAATCCGGGCTATCATCGCGCAGCCAGACCCGCAACACATCGAGATAGATGGCGGCGAGGCCGGTCCGCCGGAGCGCGCCCCGCAGGTGCGAAGCGCTTAGATCCGTGACCTCGAGCAGCCAGTCGATCGAGCGCAGAAAGCCCGGGGCGTGGCAGACGGCCCAGAGCGGGTCACGGGTCACGTCATGCAGGATGGCCGCGATCGCCGCCTTATGCGGCTCCATGAGATCCAACCGGCGCATGACGGCATCGAACAGGCGGTCGCGCGCGGATTCGCCTTCGACATCTACCCCCTCGCCCGCCTCTACGTCTAACAATGTCGCGCAGTCGAGCCTGCGCGCGTAGCCGGCGAGGATCGCATCCTTGCCCGGAAAGGCGTCGTAAAAGTCGGCCAGGCCGATACCGGCCGCGCCCGCGATTTCGCGCAGGCCCAAGCCGCGCCATCCATTGAGGGCGGCGAGGTCTAGCGCCGCGTCGATGATGCGGTCTTCGGTCGAGTTTTCGGCCGCCATCATTCGACCCCCTTCACGCTGTCCACTTTCTATGAAGTAGGTCCGCGACATAGGCCGAACAAGAGAGCCCCGCCGGCGGGCGCCACGAACCCATTGGCCTCGTCTGGAGCCTGTGCGATGCTTCGCCGTCTTGAAAACACCATGGAACCCACGCGGTAACGCTGTGATTCAGTACTCTGGACAAGTTCGCGCGAACAAGGGGCGAGAAAGCCGCTTCAGCTTGGCCGCGAACTTCATTCGCGAAGTGCGCCGCCAGCCGATGTTGAGCCGTGAGGAAGAACAGGCCCTCGCCGCGCGCAGCCGCGCGGGCGACGATGCCGCATCCAACCGTCTTGTCCTCAGCCATCTGCGCTTCGTCATCAAGATCGCGCGCACCTATCGCAGCTTCGGCCTGCCCATGGCCGATCTGGTTCAGGCGGGCACGGTCGGCCTGATCCAGGCCGTGCGCCGTTTCAATCCGGAGCGCGACACCAGACTCTCGACCTATGCCATGTGGTGGATCCGCGCCTCGATCCAGGAGCATGTCGTCCGTTCCTGGTCGGCCGTGCGGGTCAGCACGACGGCGGCCCAGAAGGCCCTGTTCCTGCATCTGCGCAAGTTCCGCGCCGATCTCGCCGACGGGGCGGACGCCCTGGGCGACGAGGTTGCTCAGAACATGTCGCGCCATTTCGGCCTGCCGCTGCGCGACGTCCTTTCCATGGCAGGACGCGTGGCCCGGTCCGACTGGTCGCTCAACACGCCGGCGGGCACGCGTGGCGACGGCACGAATGAGGAATGGCTGGAACGGGTGCGCGACAACCGCCCCAATCCCGAGGAAGTGGTCGCCCAGGCAAGCGAGGCGCATTTCTTCCGCACCTCCATTGCCCGGGCCATGGAGGCACTGGACCCGCGCGAACAGGTTATCATCCGGCGCCGCTATACGGACGATGCCAAGACTACCTTCGCGGCCCTGGCCGCCGAACTCGGCCTGTCCAAGGAGCGGGTGCGCCAGTTGGAGGCCATCGCGCTGGACAAGCTGCGCAGTGCCCTGGTTCCGCAAGTCAGCGGCGACTTGGGAATCCGATCTTAACCGCCGATCCCTCGGCGATTCACGAAAAGCCCGAAGAAAATCAAACAA
>CAUZWC010000125.1:0-8511 GCA_963583595.1 Alphaproteobacteria bacterium
CGACCGGCCCGCCACCCCGATCAAGGGATGGCGGGCCGCCTCAAACCGCTAGTCCTTCAGCCTAACGCTTGGACATACAGTTATTCGAACTCAACATCGTGCCTCTGCCGCGCACTTCCGGCGCGCGGTCCAGGGCCTCATCGGACAGATTCTCGTCGCTTGTCTCGATAACTTGGCGATCGGTCGTGCAATATCTCCCTTTCGCATTCCTGTATCGGCAGACGATAAACGGCCGCCGATACGGCCATCATGCTCGGGCTCGGCCCTTGACCTGGGAATGGGACTGCAGGCTTTGGGTTCGCGAGCGCGGCCTGCTAGTGATGGGTCATCCGAAGCCGCCCAACCGCGCGAGACTCCGTTCATGGCCTCATCCGACCTGCGTTCGGAAGCCCCTTGGCTTTCGAGCGGCTTCCTCCTGACGCTCTGCTCGAGCTTCGGCCAAACCTATTTCATCGCCCTCTTCGCCGGGCATCTGAAAGCCGATCTGGGCCTGTCGGACGGCTTGTTCGGCAGCCTCTATACGATCGGCACCCTGGGCAGCGCGACGATGCTGATAGTGGTCGGAAAACTGGCGGACCGGTTCCCTATCCGCTGGCTCGGGATCGGCGTGATGGTCGGGCTGGCGGTCACGGCGCTGGGCATGTCGGCCGTCGAATCGGTGTGGTCGCTCGGCCTCGCGCTGTTCGGCCTGCGCTTTCTCGGCCAGGGCATGATGGGCCATGTGGCGATGACCGCCATGGGGCGGTGGTTCAACCGCAAGAGAGGCCGCGCCGTGGCCATCGCCGGGCTCGGCTTCCCGACCGGAGAGGCCGTGCTGCCGCTGATCGTGGTCGCGTCCATCGGCCTGATCGGTTGGCGCATGACCTGGGTCGCGGCGGCGGTGCTGCTCGCCACCGTGCCCGTCCTGATCATGACCTTCCTCCTCAAGCGCGAACGCGTCCCGACCACCGGTCCGGCCGCGCTTGACGGAACGGGTCCACCCATCTCGCGCCGCCATTGGACGCGGGGCGAGGTGCTGCGCAGTCCGCTTTTCTATGCCCTGTTGCCCGGCCTGCTCGGCCCGCCCTTCATCCAGACCGGCATGTTTTTCAACCAAGTCGAGATCGTAGAATGGCGGGGCTGGGATCTGACCTGGTTCGCCGCCTGCTTCCCGATCCTGGCCGCGGCCAATGTCCTGACCTCCCTGGGCGCCGGGTGGCTGGTCGACCGGGTCGGCGCGCGCCGCCTGCTGCCCCTGGTGCAAATCCCGCTGGGCGTCGCCACCGTCCTGCTGGTGCTGGTGCCCGGCCCCTATGTTGTGCCGGTCTTCATGATTCTGATCGGCATGTCCCATGGCAGCGCCTCGACGGTCCAGAGCGCACTCTGGGCGGAGATCTACGGCACGGACCATCTGGGCGCGATTCGCGGCCTGGGGATGGCCGCCATGGTCTTCGCCACGGCGCTGTCCCCCGGCCTGATGGGCCTGCTGATGGATGGCGGCATCACACTGCAGGGCCAGCTGGCCGTCATGGCGGTCTATTGCGCCGTCGCCGCGCTCTGGATGGCGGCCATGGTTCCCCGGCTGAACCGGATGGTGGAGACCTAAGCCGGGCGATTGCGCGAGGCGCGCAAAGTCAGATACATAGAGAAGACCGCTCCGTGGCCGGAGCCGCCGCCCAACCTGCCAAGAGGCCGCCGCATGCGCATTCCGATGGTGCAGACTCGCGGCCTGATCGAATTCGTCGACGGGACGAGCTTCGACACCCACCTCTATATGAGCGCCACCGGGCGGATCCAGGATATCCTGAACGACGAGCGGCTGTTCATTCCGGTCGCCGTCAAAGGCCGTATCGAACTGGTCAACAAGAACCAGATTCGCCGCGTCCTGCCGCACGACGACGATTAGGCGGCGGCCGCCCTATTCCGCCTCGGCCAAGGCCTCGGCGATGGCCTGGTGGAAATAGGCCAGGCCCTTTTCGTAGCGCCCGAAAGTGAGATGGCCGTTCGCGCCGGAGGCAAAGTTCTTCTGCACCCCACGGGCGACGGCGAAATCCTCGGCCAGGGCGGCCTTGATCAGGGCAATCTGCTTGTCCCAATAGAGTCGCGACTCGCCCGAGGGCTCTTCGTCCAGGCAGAAGCTCAGCCGCATGACCGAGCGGCCGGGGCCGTCCGGGAACATGGCAAAGATCGCCGCATGATCCCCGACGAAGACCAGCACGGTGTTGGGAAACAGCAGATAGAGCACGTTGGAATGATCGCGCAGGCGCCAGGATGCCGGGTCGGTGTCCGCCAGGTCGCGGATGCTGCGCTTGGGGATAACGTAGCGGATATGCGGGCCGAAACGGTCGTAGACCGTGCGGTCGTCGAGATAAAGGCGATGGACGCTTTTGCCGTGGACGAAGCGGAAGTGATAATCCTCGAGGAAGGTATCAACCATGACCTTCCAGTCGATCGCCTCGGGCAGATGGGTCAGGAAATCCGGATGGGTCGCTTCGAGGCCCCAGGCGGCGAAATCCTCGGCCAGGGGGCCCAGATAGCCGGCGATGTCGAGGGTCAGGGACTCGCCCGCCGCCGGTATCGCAGGGCGAACCCAGAGCAGGCCGTAGGCCTCGGCGGAAGGCAGTTCGACCAGGCCGTGCGCGGTGGGATCGAGACCGGCGAACCCCTTGGCATCGCCGATCGTCACCGCACCGTTGAGGCCGTAGCGCCAGCCGTGATAGGGGCAGACGAAGCCGCGCCGCCCCGCGCCGCATGGTTCGGTCTCGATCCGCGCGCCACGATGGCGGCAGACATTGAGGAAGGCGCGAAACCGCCCCTGGCCGTCGCGCAGCAGCAGGATGGGCAGGCCGGTCAGGTCATGGGTCACGAAGCTGCCCGGCGCCGCTAATTCGGCGCCCTGGCCCAGGACCAAGGGATGGCGGCGGAACAGCGCCGAGATCTCGACCTCGTGGCGCGCCGGATCGAGATACCCGGCGACCGGCTCGCGGTGCTCGCCCGCCGCCTCTTCCCGCTTGCGCTCGCGGTCGAGATTCAGAATTCGTTCGATCAGCGAAACTTCGGTCACGTGCTCCATGCTTTCTCCCTCCGGTCGCGGGCCCGTCTATAGCCCATGACGGCACCCTGCGCGAAGACCCTCGAACGGAGAAATCGCAGGCGATGCACAGGCAAGTTCCGACCCGACTATTCCCCATTTCGACGATCCGGCAACAGGCGCAGGCCCTGATCGAGGCGGCGCTCCGTCTCCTCGGCGCGGGCGGTGATCGCGGCCTGACGGACACGCATTTCCGGCGTCCAGTTGGCCTTGATGAAGGCCAGCACCGATTCGATCTCGGCCGGCTTCAGGACGTCCCGATGGGCCGGCATGGTTGCGGGCGAGCGGTGCTGCATGAAAACCTTCTCGCCGAAGCGGACGAAGTTGCGGAGCAGCGACTCGGGATAGCGCCAGGCATTGGTGCTCAGGCCGAGAGGCGGAACGACGACGACGGGCCTGACCCGGTCCTTGATCTGGCGTGTGCTGCCGGCGAGGTCAAGGCCGTGGCAGAAGCTGCACTTTTCGGCATAGATCAATGCGCCGGCCCCGACCTGCACGGAATCGAGATCGACGTTCAAATCGATCTTGCCGCCCTCGCGCAATTCCTAGCGGGCGCCGGGCGATTCGGTCTGAGCCGCAGCCGGCGCGGCGGCCAGCAGGGCGAGGCCGTGCAGAAGGCGGCCGAGCATCTTGGGAAACGGTGCTGTCATGGGGCCCGAGTATAGGGCGCGCGACGACCTGCGGCTTGATCCAGATCATCGCCCGGCGCTTGCGACCTTCCCCGCCTGGCGGCAGGATCGGCGCCAGGACTGGCGGTAAAAGAGTTGGAGGAGACGACAATGGCGGCGTTCCGGGACATTCTCTACGCGGTCGAGGACCGGGTCGCGGTGCTCACCCTCAACCGGCCGGACCGGATGAACGCTTTCGGCGCGGTCCTGCGCGCCGAGTTCCAGGAGGCGATCCGCCAGGCCGATGCCGATTCCGAGGTTCGGGTCGTGGTCATCAAGGGTGCGGGCGGCAAGGCCTGGAGTGCGGGCTACGACATCAAGGAGACGGCGACCGGCCAGTCCAAGGGCGTCGAGGAATGGCGCGAAATCCTGGGCGAGGAGATGCGCTTCTGCACCGCGCCCTGGGACTGCGCCAAGCCGGTGATCGCGATGATCGAGGGCTATTGCCTGGCCGGGGCGATGGAGGTCGCGCTGTGCTGCGACATCCGCTATTGCAGCGACGATTCGACCTTCGGTGTGGTCGAGACGCGCTTTTCCAACGGCATCCTCTGCATGATCGCGCCCTGGGTCGTGGGCCAGTTGAGCCGCGAGATGATCTATACCGGCGACCGCTTCGGCGCGGCCGAAGCCAAGGAATTCGGCGTCGTGAACCGGGTTTTCCCGAAGGCCGACCTGGAAGCCGAGACCATGAAGATCGCCAAGCGGATGAGCCGCGTGGCGCTCGACTGCCTGCGCTGGAACAAGCGGGCGATCAACCAGGCCTATGAGACCATGGGCATCAAATCGGCCCTGGCCTACGGGCTGGAGGCCTGCGTCATCATGGATGCCAGCAACACGCCGGAATACGCAGCCTTCAACAAGATTCGGGTCGAACAGGGCCTGGGCCCAGCCCTGGCCCATCTGTCGGCGCAATTTGCGCCCTATGAGTAAAGCGTGAGAGGGAGGAAAACATGACCGAGGAAAACCTGGCCGAGGATCTGGCGAAGACTGGGCCGTTCCACAAGCTGCACCACGTTTCCATCGTCGTGCACGACGTCGAGAAGGCCATGAAATTCTATGAGAGCATCGGCATCGGACCCTGGCAGGACTATCCGGCGCGGGAGGACTTCACGACATTGGAAGTGCCCGATGTCGAGAACTTCAAAAAGATCAAAATGAAGATCGCCTTCCTGAACGACAAGATGCAGCTCCAGCTCATCGAACCGGGGAACGACCAAACCTCCTACCGCAAGTTCCTCGATGAGAAGGGCGAGGGCGTCTACCATATCGGCTTCGTGGTCGAGGACGTCGAGGCGGGCGAGGCCGAGGGCCAGAAGCGCAGCCTGGACATCGCCATGCGCGGCCGCCGGGACGACGGCAGCGGCTTCACTTATTTTAAGACGGCGGAGAAGGGCGGCGTGACCCTGTCGATCCGCCGGAGCCCGGAGTACCAGAAATAGAGCGCGGACAATCGCCGAAGATGTGGAAAAGGGGCCGGGCGACAGCACCCAGCGCCGGGTCCTCGAATCCCGAGGCGAAGGGCTGTTCCATATCAGCTTCGAGGTCGAGGATATCGAGGCGGCGGAGGCACAGGCCCGGGCGATCGGCCTCGGTCTGGTGATGAAGGGGCGGCGAGCGGACGGCACCGGTTTCAGCTATTTCGATACCGCCAGCAAGGTGCGGCGATGCTGCCCGCGGCAAACTCCGGGGGCGAAGGGCGAGGGCGAGCATGGCGGTGATCGTTAAGCTACTCGGCCGCGCCAGTCAGGATATTGGCGAACGAGCGCAGAATTGTGCCACACCCCCACCTCACCCTCCCACCGCTGCGCGGCGGGCCCCTCCCTCTCCCCTCCTATGGGGCGGAGAGGGCTTGGCGCCTTCATCTTCCTCTCCATTCCGATGGGGTGGAGAGGCCCCGCCATGCTTCTCTCCCTCTCCTCCCCCGGGGGAGGAGAGGGTCAGGGTGAGGTGTGGGTCGGGCACCATGACCCCGAGTCCGCGATGACCGGCCGCGTGCTCCTGCTCGGCGGGACGGGCTATGTCGGACGGCCCGCAGCGCGGTTTTTGGCGCGCAGCGCGGTGGTGCGGTCGCTGACCGTCGCCGGACGGAATTTCGACCGGGCGGCCGCGTTCGCCGTCGGTCTGGGCGTCGAGGCCCAAGGCAAGACACGGGCCGTGGCGGTGGAGGCGGGCGATCCCGAGTCCCTCCTCCCGCTCATGGCCGAGCACGACCTGGTGATGAACACGACCGGCGGCACGGCGGATCTCATCGCCGGCACCCTGGCGGCGGCGATCCGCGCGGGAGTGGATTACTGCGACACCTCGGGGGGCCAGTTCTGCGCGCCCCTGCTGGAACAGGACGCGGCGGCGCGGGCAGCGGGGGTGCGAGCGGTGATCGGCATCGGCGCCAATCCCGGCGGCACCAATCTAATGGCGAAACATCTCGCGGCGCGGTTCGAGGCGGTGGAGACGGTGCAGTCCTGCTTCGTGCAGGGGGTGCTGCACTGGATCGACCCGATTCTCACGGCCGGCGGCAAGATCGGCGCGGGTTCGGCCGCCACGGTCGCTGATATCCTGAAAGGGGCCAGCGGGCGCGTGCCCGTGTTCCGGGATGGCGACCTGACGACGATCGACGGGCCGGGCGAGGCCATGACCCTAGCCCTGCCCCAGGGCGGCACGGTCACGGCGATCCCCTATGGCGGATCGGAGCCGATGACCCTGCCCCGCTCGATCCCAGGACTGAGCGGGGTGACCTGCCGCGCCGCCTTCCAGCCCGACCGCCTGACCCCTCTCTTCCGCGCCCAGGCCACACGTATCGCGGCGGGCCTGGCGAGCCGCGAGGAGGCCGCCCGGACCTTTCTGGAGACCATCGTCGCGGACCCGGAGCATTGGCTCGGCGACGCGCGCGAGATGAAGAAGATCGTGCCCTTCACCGTGATGACCGGCCTGATCGACGGCGAGCGCACCACCGTCACCGCAACCCTCGCCGGTCGCTATGACGCCGAACCGGAACCGGCCGGCTGCTACACCGCCGGCCCACTGGCGACCTGCGCCGCGATGATGCTGGACGGAATCCTGACCACCATGCCACCGGGCGTGCATCCGCCCGAAGCGGTGCTCGATCCAATGCCCTTCTTCGAGCGGCTGAGCGGGCTGTGGTCGCCCGCGTCGGTGGGGTCCGCCATTTTGGATCGGCGAGTGGATGCGCCGGAGACCGGCGAAACTTCCTGATCCTGGAAGCCTATTATCCCCTCACCCCTCCCTCTCCCGGTGAGAGAGGGAGAAGAAGGCCGTCTCTTTGGGGAGAGTCGCGGCATTCGCGCATTATTCGGTGGCCGTTCCGAACACACCGCCGTCGTCCCGGAACGACAACCTGGATGGGGTTAGCAGGCCGTTGAAATAGGTCGGCCGACCCTTCGAGACGGCCCTACGGGCCTCCTCAGGATGAGGCTAATGTATTGATTTTCCTCATCCTGAGACGCTCGCGGCAGCGAGCGTCTCAGGATGGTTGGCACAATGTACCTTTTTCAACAGCCTGCTAAGACGCCTTGTAAATCCCCATCGCGCCCGACATCGCCTTGTCATAGGCGACCACGGCGAGGGGGTCGAAATCCTCTCGGGGTTCGGGCTCGTGCTCGAAATGCCCGAATCTGTCCTCGCCCCGGCAGAGCGTGGCGAGGGACGGGCCTTCGGCCAGGCTCTTTACGTGGGGCGGGGCATAGACGCAGGCCCAGCCGATGCGGCGGCGGTCGCTGTTGTTGGGCTGGCTACCATGGACGATGCAGTTGGAATGGAGGCTCATCTCGCCCGGCTCCAGTTCGATGCTAACCGCGCTTCCGAAATCGACCGTCTTGCCGATGCTGGCCGGATCGACCTCGCGGCTGATCTTGAGCATGTTGTCGGCATGGGCGAAGAGCTTGACCGGCAGGGTGCCGAGCGTGTGGGTGCCCGGGATCACGCGGAGCGCGCCGTTATCCGCATGGCTGTCGGTCAGGGCGAGCCAGTTGGCGACCGAGATGGGCGGGTCGAGCTTCAGATAGGTGTTGTCCTGGTGCCAGGAGACCCAGCTCGGGTCGCGCGCTTCCTTCCAGAAGAAGCCGCTCTCCAGGCACAGGATATCCGGGCCGATCACATCCTCGATCACGTCGAGCACGGCGGGATGGCGCACCAGGTCGGACAGCACCTTAAGGAGAAGATGCGCCTTGCCGCGCAGGGTCTTGGACGAGCGGCCGGTGCGCATCGACCAGTCGTCGATTTCAGCCAGGGCGGCGGCGGCCTCCAGGGCGGCGATAACCCGGCTACCGGGGTGAAAACCGTGGTCTCGCCAGAAGGCGAGTTGGGCGACCGTAAGCGCCTTGGTCATGGACATCCTTCCTCAAAGACGGTCAGCACTGGGCGGACGCATCATTAAAGCACAGCGGTAGACGAAGTCACCCCGAATCTGCGCATTGATCCAGGGTGCTAGCAGATGGGCCTTGGTGCGCAGCTTGTGCCGATCGACGCGGCCGTGGCGGGTTTCAAAAGCCGCGAGGTAAGCCAGGCAATGCGAAACCTCGACCGGGTCGAGCATGGGCACCGGCGCCACGAAGCCTTCCTCGCGAAAGGCGACGGCCTGGGTTTCCGTCAAACGCCTCGGCTTGGGCCGGCCCATCATGCGGCTGCCCCTCCCCTGCGCCCGTCCATCTTCGACCCGTTGACGGGGCCTTGTCACAAATTTGTGATCCGTATTATGGGGCGAGCCGCAGGAATGTCTCAAGCGGTCGAATTCAGGGTCCGATAAAATAAATTTCGATC
>CAUZWC010000126.1:0-8496 GCA_963583595.1 Alphaproteobacteria bacterium
GGTCCAGGCCGATTCGCGATGATAGCGCGTGAAGGCGCCGAGACTTGACGCGATCGGCCCCTTATTGCCCGAGGGCCGCAGGCGCATGTCCACCTCGTAGAGACGCCCTTCGCCGGTGAGCGCGGTCACGGCGTTGAGGAAACGCTGGCTCAACCGCGCGTAATAATGGGCGGGGGTCAGCGGTTTCGGGCCATCCGAAGTTTCGTCGTCCTCCGGCGCGTCATAGATGAATAGCAGGTCGAGATCGGAGGTCATCGTCATCTCGCGGCTGCCCAGCCGTCCCATCGCGACGACCGAGATGCCGCCGTCGGGAAACATGCCGTGGCTGGCGGCGAATTCCTGGGCCACACGGGGCAGCAGGGCACTCAAGACCGTATCGGCGACATCGCTCAACGCGCGGCCCGCCGCATCCGCCTCGACGCGGGCGCGCATCATCTGCACGCCGACCCGGAATTTGAAGTCGTTGGTCCAGCGCCGGGTCAAATCCAGTACATCCTGAAAATCCCTGGCCTGACTCAAGGTTTCTTCCAGGTCCGCCGCGAGGCCCGCCCGGTCGGGCAGGGGGGCATAGAATTCGCCGCTCAGGACGGCATCCAGCACGGCCACATTCTGACTCAGATGATCGGCCAGGCGCGGGGCGTCGCCCATGATTTCGGTCACGAGGCGAAGCAGGTCCGGATTGGCGTAGAACAGCGAGAAAAGCTGCACCCCCGCCGGCAGACGCGAGAGGAATTCGTCGAATTTGGCAAAAGCCACGTTCGGGTTCGCTGTCCTGGCCATGGCTTCCAGCAGGGTGGGGGTAAGCTCGGTCAGCAGCTCGCGGGCCCGCTGGCTGCGCGTCGCGCGGTAGCGGCCGTGATGCCAAGCGCGAACCAGCGAGGAAACCGGCTCGGGATCGGCGAAACCGAGTTCACGGATCGTCTTCAGGGTTTCAGGGTCGTGTTCGCTGCCAGTGAAGGCCAGGCGTCCGGGACCGCCGAGGGCGGGGGATTGCTCGAACAGATCGGCGTAATGGCCTTCCACGGAGTGGAGAAAGCGGAGCAGGGTTTCCGAGAAGGCGGCAATCGATTCGAACCCGCAGAAGGCGGCGACGGCCGCCAGATCGGCTTCGTCCTCCGGCAGGGTCTGGGTCTGCTGATCGTCGACCATCTGCAGGCGGTGCTCGACCATTCGCAGGAAGTTGTAAGCCTCGATTAGGTCGTTTGCCGTTTCCTCGGGGGTGTGGCCATGGTGCGCCAGGGCGCGCAACGCCGCGCAGGTGCCGGATTGCCGCAGGCCCGGTTCGCGGCCGCCGCGGATCAGTTGCTGCGTCTGGGCGAAAAACTCGATCTCCCGGATACCGCCCCTGCCGAGTTTGATGTTGTGCCCGACGACCCGGACCGCGCGATGGCCGCGCTGGGCGATGATCTGCCGCTTGATCGAATGGATGTCCTGGATCGCGGCGAAGTCGAGATGCTTGCGCCAGATGAAGGGGCGCAGCCGGTCGAGAAAAATGGCGCCGGCTTCGAGGTCGCCGGCGACTGTGCGCGCCTTGATATAAGCCGCTCGCTCCCAGTTCTGCCCCATGCTTTCGTAATAGATTTCGGCGGCATAGGTCGAGACGGCCGGGGGCGTGGCGCCCGGATCGGGCCGCAGGCGAAGATCCGTCCGGAAGACGTAACCGTCGACCGTGCGCTCCGCCAGCAGACCGGAGAGGTTGCGCGCAAGCCGGGTAAAGCGGCGCTGCAGTTTGTACGGCAGGTCCGTCCGAACCCGGTCCGGGTCGAAAAGCAGGATCAGGTCGATATCGCTGGAATAGTTCAGTTCGCCCGCGCCGAGCTTGCCCATGCCAAGGACGACGAAGCCAGAGCCGCGTTCTGCATCGGTCATATCGGGAAGTTCGATGACGCCCGCGCGCGCCGCCCGGGCAAGCAAATGGCGGGTCGCCGCCCGGATTGCGGCATCGGCGAAACCGCTCAGCATCGCGGTCACCTGCTCGACGGGCCAACCCGCGGCGATATCGCCGATCGCGACTGACAGGGCGACCTTGCGCCGGGCCACGCGCAGGGCTTTGCCCATCGTGGCCGTGTCGATCGCGTCTTCGCCGGACTCGCGCGCCAGGCTGTCCAGGCTCGCAATTGTCGCCGTGGCCGCTTCCGCCGAGCCGGTTTCCAAGACGGTGCGGACAAAGTCCGGTTCCACCAACAGGCATTGACCGAGGAAGGGGCTGTTGCCGAAGAGGGCCGATAGCAGCGCTCGCCCGTCCGGCGCTTCGGATATGTCGATCAGGTATCGGGCGAGCGCCGAATCGTCCAATCGTTCCGCCGCTTCGCGCCAACGCAACAGTCCAGTCTCGACACCCGAGGGACGCCCGGGTAACGGTAGACGGATCGAATCGAAGTTCAGGGACTGGTGCATGGTTGGGCGAGTCACTTTATCGCACACTGTTCGAAGCGTCGTGAGCGGTCAAGCTGTGTCGCGGAACCCCTAGACCCGTGGTTCAGCGTACCACGATCCTTTTGCTCGAGTTGGTCGCGGGCATCGTCGTCGGCATGGCCATCCTTGCCGGGCTTGCTGCTTGGCGGCTGTCCTCCGGCCCGGTTTCTCTCAGTTTTCTGAACGAACATGTGGTCGAGGCTCTCTCGCCGGACGACGGATCGTTCAGCATCGGCATTGAGGATACGATTCTGATCTGGGCGGGGTGGGATCGGGCCTTCGATATCCGGGCGACCGGAGTGCGAGCCTTGAACGAGGCCGGCGAAGCGGTTGTGACGGTGCCGGAGGTTTTGGTCCGCCTCAGTCTGCGCGCGTTGCTCAACGGCAATCTCGCACCCAAAGCCATCGATATTTTTGGGGTGCGACTGATGGTCACCCGGGACGATACCGGTGAATTTTCCATGTGGCTAAAAGGACAAACCCCGAGCGCGACCGGCAAGGACGACCGCGCTGCGGTGCTGGACGAGTTGCTCGCGCAGCTGACGGGCACGCCGGGCGGTGACGGGCCGTTCGGCTATCTCGAGCGGGTCGGTATCGTCGATGGCGCGCTGGAGGTCGACGATGCGCTCGAAGACGTGGCCTGGACCGCGGGAATCGATCGACTTTCTCTCCTGCGCGTCGCGCCCGGCCTGCGGGGAGAGGGGGTCCTGTCGGTTTCGTTGGACGGCCAGGATCATTTTCTGGCGCTCGACGGCACTTATGATACATCGAGCGGCGGGCTCACGCTGTCCTTCGCCTTCGACGAGATTCCCGCGGGCAGTCTGGCCAGCCGGATGGACAGATCCTCGTCGCTTGCGGGTCTTTCGTCCCTGATAACGGGCCGGGCAACCGTCATGCTCGACGGTTCCGGCAGGGTCGATAAATTGTCCTTCGAGTTGCGTGGGGGCGAAGGCACTTTCGCGCAACCGGGGGTGCTACCGGACGTGGTTTCCTTTGTATCCCTATCGCTTGGCGGGTCGGCTTCGGCGGGTTTTTCGGAGTTGCGGATCGACGATCTTTTCATCGATCTCGGCGGTCCCACCATCGGCGCCGCCGCGTCCCTGGAGACGGTCGAGGGCATCCGGCACATCTCCGCGCATGCCGCCGTTCGCGACATGCCCGTGGATGGGCTCGGCGCCTATTGGCCCGACGGCCTGGCCGAAAACACCCGCGACTGGATGTTGGCAAATCTTTCCATCGGTATGTTGCGCGAAACCCAGGTCAGTCTGGAGGGGCGGATCGATGAAGACACGGGCTTCGAGGTGGGGTCCGCAAGAGGCTCGATGGCTTACGAGAACCTGTCGGTGCAATACATCAAGGGACTGCCGTTGGTTGAAGGAATCGATGGCAGCGCTGCGTTCGACGAGAACAGTTTCGATCTGTTTCTCGATACCGGGCGCCTGTCGAAGCTGACCCTTCACGAGGGCACGATCAATCTCAAGGACCTGTCCGCCGCGACCGCCGGGGATTTCGCGTTCCGCGTCTCCGGGCCGATCACGGATACGCTCTGGGTCATCGATCACGCCCCGCTCAACTACGCCAAGAAGCTCGATGTGGAGCCTTCCCAGGTCCAAGGCGATGCCAGTTTCGATCTGACCCTGAGCTTCCCGCTGAACCAGAACCTGCTGCTGGACGATATCCAGATCGGCGTGGTGGCCGATCTGGCGAACGTCTCCTGGCGCAAGGCCATGCTGGATCTCGACGCCACCGAAGGTCAGCTTCACATGGTGCTCGACAACAAGGCGATGGTGGTCGATGGCCGGTTGCGGCTGGGCATGACGCCGGCGGAGCTTCGCTGGAAGGAGAATTTTCCGGCTTCCGCCCCGATCGCCACCGAGCTGTCCTTGCGGGCGACGTTGGGTGACGCGGGTCGGGCCGAGGCTCGCATGGATTTCGCGCCGTATCTGACCGGGCCGACTCCGATCGAAGTCGACCTCTCTTCCGCGGGGCAGGGCGGGGCGGTGATCGATATTCGCGGCGATCTGACCCAGGCCGTCCTCGCTTTCGACGATTTCGGCTGGATCAAGGAAAGAGGCGTGGCCGGAAGCGCCGAGGCGCGGTTGACGATCAAGGATGGTGCGCTCGTCGATCTGCCCGACCTGACCGTGGTCGGCGGCGGGTTGCGGCTTGTCGGGGACCTGGATTTCGCGACTGAAAGCGCTTTCGCTGGCGCGAACTTCACGGAACTGTCCTTTGCCGAGAATCGCCTCTCCGGCAGCGTCTGGATCGTGGATGACGGCTATGAGATCCGGCTCCGTGGGGAAAGTCTCGACGCATCGCCCTTCTTCGGGGATGAAGAAGACGGGGCGGGCGCCAAGGAGGGTGAAGAGCGCGCCCTGCCGCCAATGAACATCAATATCGCCGTCGATCATCTGGCGTTGGGCCCGGAGCGGAATTTGGGGCGGACCACCGCGACGCTGGAGCGCGACGCCATTGCCTGGCGGAAAATCATCGTCGCGGCGGAGATGATCGGCAGGGAACCGGGCGCGCGCGCGATGCTCGAGGCCAGGTTCGCGCCGACGCCGGACGGTCAGGAATTGACAGTCATCGCCGGCGATGCGGGGGCTGCGCTGCGCACCTTCGATCTGTTCGAGAACATGATCGGTGGCACGATGGCGGTCACGGGAAAGAAGGCTTCAACCGATCCGGAGGTGCCGATGGAAGGCAAGGTCCTGATCGAGAACTACCATATCGTCGACGCCCCGGCCTTGGCCCGGATTCTGACCTTGGCCTCGTTGTTCGGCATGGTCGACACCTTGTCGGGGAAGGGCATCCAGTTCGATCAGTTCAATGTTCCCTTCGTTTATGACCGGGGCGTGATCACGATCGAGGAAGGGACGTCGCGCGGGTCGGAGATCGGCCTGACCCTCAAGGGCACGATCGACACCAATGCGGACATGGCGGATCTGGATGGCCTCGTAGTACCCGCCTATACGATCAATTCGATCCTCGCGGGAATCCCGCTGCTGGGCGATCTTCTGGTTGGGGAGAAGGGCGGTGGTATCTTCGCGGCGACCTATTCCATCGACGGCCCGCTGGACGATCTCGACATCGGGGTCAATCCGCTGGCGGCGCTGACCCCGGGCTTCCTGCGGAACATATTCAATATCTTCGACAGCAGCGGGAAACCGTCCGGCGATGCGCCAGGCGGGCGGAACGTGCCGGGGGCGCCGGACAAGGGGAACCGCTAGGGGAGCCGCCGGTTCAGGGCAGGCGGGTTCAGGACAGGCGGATCAGGGCGTGGCGTTTGCGTCCGGCCGACAGTTTGATCGCCCCCTCGGCGTCTAGATCGTCGGCGCCGACGACGCGGGCTTCGTCATCGACGGCCGCGTCGTTCACCCGCGCGCCGCCGCCGCGAACCAGCCGCCGGGCCTCGGACTTGCTGGCGCATAGCTCGGCCTGAACCAGAAGATCGAGGAGCGGCAGACCTTTCGTCAGGGTGTCGCGGGCGACGGTGACGGTGGGCAGCGAATCGCCGATGCCGCCCTCGGCAAAGGTCTTGCGGGCGGTCTCGGTAGCGCCTTCGGCGGCGGTGTCGCCATGGGCGAGGGCCGTCGCCTTGTTGGCCAGGATGATCTTCGCTTCGTTGATCTCGGCGCCACCCAACGCCTCGTAGCGCGCGATCTCGTCCAGGGGCAGATCGGTGAAGAGGCGCATGAACCGGCCGATATCGCCGTCCTCCGTGTTGCGCCAGAACTGCCAGTAGTCATAGGCGGAGAGCATGTCGTCGTTGAGCCAGACGGCGCCCTGGGCCGTCTTGCCCATCTTCGAGCCGGACGCGGTGGTGATCAGCGGGGAGGTGAGGCCGTAAAGCTGGCGCTGCGCCGCGCGGCGGCCCAGTTCGATGCCGTTGACGATATTGCCCCATTGATCGGAACCGCCCATCTGCAACACGCAGTTCCGGCGCTGGGCCAGCTCCACGAAATCGTAGGCCTGGAGCACCATGTAGTTGAATTCCAGGAAGGACAGAGGCTGCTCGCGCTCGAGGCGCAGTTTCACGCTGTCGAAGGCGAGCATGCGATTGACCGAGAAATGGCGGCCGAAATCGCGCAGAAACGGGATGTAGCGAAGTTCGTCGAGCCAGTCGGCATTGTTGACCATGACGGCGTCGGTTTCGCCGTCGCCGAAGGTGATGAAACGCTCGAAGACCCGCTTTATGCCGGCGGCATTCTCCGCGATCTGGTCGTCGGACAGCAGCCTGCGGCTTTCATCCTTGCCCGAAGGATCGCCCACCTTCGTCGTGCCGCCGCCGAGGAGGACGATCGGCTTGTGTCCGGTGCGCTGGAGGATGCGCAGCAGCATGATCGGCACCAGACTCCCGACATGCAGGCTGGCGGCCGTGCAATCGAAGCCGATATAGGCAACGATGCTTTCGCTTGCGCAAAGAGTGTCGAGAGCCGCGGTGTCCGTGCATTGGTGGACGAAGCCGCGGGATTCGACCTCGCGCATGAAGTCCGAGTTCAGGGCGGGCATCATTCGCTCCGGCGGGGTGAAGGGTCCTTGCGGGAAGGCGCGCCCGTTTATCACAATCGCCCCGAACGAACAACGAAGCCCCCCGGCCCGGGCGCGGCGAACAGCGGAAATGGTGTGACATGGCAGCCACGGAACCGTTCTGGGCTCTTGGCTTGATGAGTGGGACCTCCCTCGACGGCGTCGATGCGGCGTTGCTGCGCACGGACGGCCACACGATCTTTGAAATCGGCCCCGACCTCACGATTCCATACGATCAACACCTGCGCGATCTTGTCCGCAGCACCTATGGCGGCGGCGGCCCCGTGGTCGAGGCCGAAAAGGCACTGACCTTGGCCCATGCGGAAACCGTCGAGATGCTGCTCGATAATTACGGTATCGCGCGCGACTCGGTCGAGGTCGTGGGCTTTCACGGCCAGACCATCCTGCATGAGCCGGCCGAGGGCCGGACGGTTCAGATCGGCGATGGCGATCTTCTGGCGGCGCGCACTGGGCTGCTGGTGGTGGACGATTTCCGCAGCGCGGATGTCGCCGCGGGCGGCGAGGGCGCGCCCTTGGCGCCGTTGTTTCACGCGGCGCTGGCCGCCGGGCTGTCGGACGCGCCTGCGCCTCTCGCCGTGCTCAATCTGGGCGGTGTGGCGAATGTGACCTGGATCGCCGAGCCGGCGCGCGGCGCGGACTCGTCTCTCATCGCTTTCGATACCGGGCCGGCCAATGCGGTGCTGGACGATTGGATGGCGGCGCGTCGGGGCTTGCCCTATGACGCCGATGGCCGCCTCGCCCTGTCGGGGCAGGTTGACGAAGGCCGCCTCACCGCCCTTCTCGACAATTCCTATTTCCGGCGGCTGCCGCCCAAATCCCTGGATCGGGGCGATTTCGACGCCGCGCCCCTGGAAGGACTGGAGATCGATGACGGCACCGGGGGGCTCGATACGCTCTCGGACGCCGATGGGGCCGCGACCCTGGCGGCCTTCACGGCGGCATCGGTGGTGCGGGCTTTGGCGCATCTGCCGGCCCCGCCCGCGCTCTGGATTGCCTGCGGGGGCGGGCGGCACAATCGCGCGATCATGCGTTCGCTGGAAACGCGCCTATCGGCGTCCGTGGTTCAGGCCGAAGCCGTGGGTTGGCATGGCGATGCGCTCGAGGCCCAGGCCTTCGCCTTTCTTGCCGTTCGTGCCCTGCGCGGGCTGCCGTTGAGCATTCCAGAAACGACGGGTGTGGGCCGCCCTACTCTGGGAGGCCGTATTCACACGCCGCCGATTGCCTGACCGCCGATCACCAGACTGGGGTCAGGAGGCCGAGGCGGCGGCCCTTGCGGCGGCGACGTAGGACGAGACCGTCTCCCCGACCTTGTCGGTTTGGGACGAGAAAAAATGATCGGCGCCTTCGAACACGCGGTGGTCGATGACGATGCCGCGTTGCTTCGACAGTTTCTCGACCAGAGTGACGACCGATTCCGGCGGCACCAGGCGGTCTTCGGCGCCATGCAGGATCAGGCCCGAGGCCGGGCACGGCGCGAGAAACGAAAAGTCGTAGATATTCGCCGGCGGCGCGATCGAGATGAAGCCCTCG
>CAUZWC010000127.1:0-8458 GCA_963583595.1 Alphaproteobacteria bacterium
TCTGCGACTATCTCGAAGTCTATTTGCGCGCGGATATGTCCTTCCTACGCGGGATCGATCCGAAAGGGCTCTACAGCAAAGCCGCGCGCGGAGAGATATCTGAGGTTGTCGGCCATGACATACCCTGGCACGAGCCTGTTGCGTCCGATCTGGTGCTCGACGCCGCCGAGCGGTGCGCGGCGGAGGAATGGGCGCGCCGGGTCGTCGCACTTCATCCGAAATTGTCGGCGGCATAGCGAGGAATGACGACGCTCGACCTCAACCGCACCCAATATCTCGAATTTGAAAAGCTCGCGCTCGGCGCATTCGCGCCTCTTCACGGGTTTATGGGCGAGGCCGAGTTCCACAGTGTCGTGAATCGCATGCGCTTGCCTGCCGGTGATGTCTTTCCTCTGCCTGTCGTGCTCGATCTCGGCCGCGACTTCGCCGCGCTGCTCGAGACCGGCGTGTGCCTAGAGTTGACATTCGAAGGCCAAGCAGTCGGCGAAATGACGGTCACGGACCTCTTCGAATGCGACAAGTTCGCAGTTGCCCGCGAGGTTTTCGGCACCGACGAGACTGCTCATCCCGGTGTCGAACATTTCTATCGAATGGGAGCGGTCTTCGCGGGTGGACCCGTCACCCTTCATCGTCGCGCGCAACACGACCTCTCCGAGTTCGAAATGACACCTGCGGAAACTCGCGAGCTTTTCGCTGCGCGTGGTTGGACCACGGTGGCCGGCTTTCAGACCCGCAACGTGCCGCATCGCGCCCATGAATATCTCCAGCGTGTCGCGCTGGAGCATGTCGACGGACTCTTCATCCAGCCGCTGGTGGGCCGGCGCAAGCAGGGCGACTATTCGCCGCAGGCCATCCTGCGCGGATATCGCGCCCTGATCGACGGCTTCTATCCTGCCGATCGGGTGGTGCTGGGCATCCTGACGACGGCCATGCGCTATGCCGGCCCGCGCGAGGCGGTGTTTCATGCGATCGTCCGCAGGAACTACGGCTGCACCCATTTCATCGTCGGCCGCGACCATGCCGGCGTCGGCAACTACTACGGCCGGTACGAAGCCCATGAGATGGTGCGGCGTTTCGTCGGCGAACTCGGTATAGAGATCATGTGCCTCGCCGGACCGTTCCATTGCTCGGCATGCGGTGGGATTGCCACCGAACGGACCTGTGGCCATAAGGCGACGGATCCCAGCCGAATATACGAGATCGCCGGGACCGATATTCGGGCGGTGCTGATGGGAGGCGCGGAGCCCGATGCGCGCATCATGCGCCCGGAGGTAGTTGAAAGTCTGTCCGGTGTTCCACTCTTTGTCGAGGCGAACGAGCCATGAGCCGCACCAAGATTGTCGCCACGATCGGACCCGCGACAAACACGACCGAAATGCTGGTGGCCCTGCGCGATGCGGGCATGGATATCGTCCGCCTCAACGGCTCTCACGCTGATCTCGATTGGCATGCCGCGACAATCGCACTGGTGCGCGAAACCATACCGGAAATTCCCATCCTTCTGGACATTCCGGGGCGCAAGATCCGGACGGTTATGCTGGCGCACGAGCCCAAATTCGAGGTCGGTGATACCATCACCCTTACGACCGATCTGAACCATGATGGGACCCATAAGGTGCCCGTAAATTTCACCGGTCTGCCGGATGCTGTCACGCCGGGCCAGATCATTCTCGCGGATGATGGAACGCTCAGCTTCACGGTCATCGAGGTCGATGGCGGCGATGTCCTGTGCCGGGCGGAGGCGCGCGGCACGTTGCGTAGCCGCAAGGGCATCAACGTGCCCGGCATAGCCTTTCACACCCCGCTGGTGACCGATCGCGACCGCGAAATGATCGAGTTCGCGCGCGCCAACGAAGTCGACTTCGTTGGCATCAGCTTCGTGGAATCGGCGGAGCATGTCGAAGCGGTCCGTGCCCAGATTGACGCAACGGTGCCGCGAATAGTGTCGAAAATAGAGAACTGGCGCGGCGTCGAAAACATGGCGGCGGTGATCGCTGCAACCGATGCGGTGATGATCGACCGCGGCGATCTCTCGGTCGAAACGACATACGAAATGGTGTCGCTCTATCAGAAGCAGATTCTCGAGTTTGCGGCGGCGGCGGACAAGCCCGTCATCGTAGCGACCGAGATGCTGCATTCGATGATCGAACATGCCCATCCGACCAAGGCCGAGATCAGCGACATCACGAACGCTGTGCTCGACCGCTGCGCGGCAACCATGCTATCGGGCGAGACGGCGATCGGCGCCTACGCCGTTGGTGCGGTTTCGGTAATGCGCAAGATCGCCGACGCAGCAATCCAGTATCAGGAAGAACGCGAGAAAGCGTCCCAACCCTTTCGTGCCGACGGCGCGCCGGTACCCGAGGTGGTCGGCCAGGCGATCGCATTGATATGCCGAAATCTGCCGATCACAAAGATTGTTGTCGTGACCCGTTCGGGCTATGCGGCGCGAACGGTGGCGGCGGGCCGCCCCTACCAGCCGATTATTGCGGTGACGGATGACCCGCGTGTCGTGCGCAGTTTCGCGATCTATCCGGGCACGCGCGGCGTGTTGGTCGACGTTCCGTTCTCCAAGACCAGCACCGACCACATCGTCACCTGCCTTGAGCAGTTGTGGCACAAGGCGGAATTGGTCGAGGACGACATGATCCTTGTGACCGCAGTCGGGTATCCGCGCTCCGGAAACCGGATGAATCTAATTCAGACTCACCGGGTATCTGACCTCATCGAAACGCTCGGCTGGCGCCGCTAGGCGACGGTCGGGATGACTCTTCGGCACGTTCTGCTCGTCGCCAAACTCGCGGTCTCCGCCGGGCTCGTCTGGTGGCTGGTCGACCATGTCGATATCGGCCCCTTGGCCGCGCGATTCGCGCGCATCGATACCGGTTGGGCCGGCCTTGCGGTGCTTGCCCTGCTCGCCCAATTCCTGATCGCCGCCCTGCGCTGGCGTCTGGTGACGGCGGCCATCGGCACGCCGCTATCCGTGCGCTTGGCCTTGCGGTTCTTCACGATCGGCGCCTTCTTCAATCAGACCCTGCCCTCCAGCATCGGCGGCGATGCCTTTCGCGTCTGGTACGCCCATCGCGACGGGCGCGGTCTGGGGGAGGCCTTCTCGGGCGTCTTCGTCGACCGCCTCTCCGCGCTGTTCGTCATTGTCCTGGTGATGGTGGCCAGCCTGCCGTGGCTCTTCGCCCTGCTGACCGATCCGTTGGCGCGCTGGAGCATGGCCGTCGTGATGGTCGGCGGATCGGCCGCTTTCGCCGCGTTGTTTGCCCTGCCCCTGTCGTTCTTCGGGATCTTCGAGCGCTGGGCCGTGACTCGGCCGATCATGATCGTGGTGCGCGATGCCGGGCGCGCCCTGCTCGGCCGCCAGGCCGGGCTGGCGGTCGGGGCGGCTTCGCTGGTGCTTCTCATGCTCAGCGCCTTGGTTCTCTATCTCGCCGGCCGGGCCATCGGCACCGATCTCGGCCTGGACCATTGCCTGCTGCTGATGCCTCCGATCGTCGCGATCTCCGTCCTGCCGATTTCCCTCGCCGGCTGGGGCCTGCGCGAAGGCGCCGTCGTGGTCGGCTTCGGCTTTGCCGGGATCGCCCAGGCCGACGCGCTCGCCGCTTCCCTCCTGTTCGGCCTGCTGCTGGCGCTGGTCAGCTTGCCGGGCGGAGTCCTTTGGCTTATGAGTGGCCGCCGAATCCAGCCGGACGAGCAGACACGAGGATCCTCGCCATGACCGAGGCCGCCCTATATCCGCGCGAGACTACACAGGCGGACGGCCTGTCCGAGCGCAAATGCGCGATCCGAGACCTGTTCGACCGCTTGGCGCCCGAGCGTCCGCAGTGGCGCGCGCGCAACGCCTTTTTCCATGAAGAAGACGAGGCATATCTGCGCTTCCTCGTGCCCGAGGGGCAGCGCGTGCTCGATCTCGGCTGCGGCATCGGCGATACCCTGGCCGCCCTGCGCCCGTCGGTCGGGGTCGGCATCGACCTGTCGGAGCGCATGGTCGAGATCGCGCGCGAGCGCCATCCCTCGCTCGAGTTCCGGACCGGCGATGTCGAGGACCCGGCGCTGATCGACGGGCTCGACGGGCCCTTCGACGTCATTCTCCTGTCCGATACGATCGGGGTCCTGGAGGACGTGGAGGAAGCCTTCCGCCTTCTGCATGGTCTGTGCGACAGGGATACGCGCATCATCGTCGCCTATCACTCGCGCCTCTGGGAACCGCTGCTGAAGCTGACCGAAACTGTCGGCCTCAAATCCCCGACGCCGCCCGAGAACTATCTCCGGCTCGATGATATCTCCGGCCTGCTGCAGCTCGCCGATTTCGAGATCATCAAGCGCGAATGGCGCCAGTTGCTGCCCAAGCGCCTTGCCGGGCTGGGCGTGCTGGTGAACCGTTTCATCGCCACCCTGCCGCTGATTCGCGGACTCTGCTTGCGCAACTATGTCGTCGCGCGGTCGAGCCGGCGGGCAGGTTACGACAGGCCGCTCTCGGCCACCGTCGTCGTGCCGGCGCGCAACGAGAAGGGCAATATCGAGCCGCTCGTCCAGCGCCTGCCGCAATTCTGTCCCGATATCGAAATCATCTTCGTCGAGGGGCATAGCCAGGACGGCACCCTGGAAGAGATGGCGCGGGTGGCCGCGGCCTATACCGACCGGGATATCAAGGTCATGGTCCAGCCTGGGCGCGGCAAGGGCGACGCCGTGCGCATGGGCTTCGACGCGGCGCGCGGCGATGTGTTGATGATCCTCGATGCCGACATGACTGTGCCGCCGGAACAGATGGCCAAGTTCCACCTGGCCTTGCAGACCGGCAAGGGCGAGTACATCAACGGCACGCGTCTGGTCTATCCGATGGAGGATCAGGCGATGCGCTTCCTGAACCTCCTGGCCAACCATATCTTCTCGCTTCTCTTCAGCTTCCTGCTGAATCAGCGCTTCACCGATACCCTCTGCGGCACCAAGGTGCTGACCCGCGCCCATTACCGGCGCATCGCGGACAACCGCCACTATTTCGGCGAGTTCGATCCCTTTGGCGATTTCGACCTGATCTTCGGCGCCGCCAAGCTCAACCTGAAGGTCGTCGAGGTGCCTATCCGTTACGCCAGCCGGCGCTACGGCGAGACCCAGATCTCGCGCTTCCGCCACGGCTGGCTGCTGCTGCAGATGGTCGTCTTCGCCTTCCGCAAGCTGAAGGCGTTCTAGAGCGGGGGCAAGCGCCCCGCCGCTTTGAGGCCGGCAAGAATTTCCCGGGCCACGATGGCGTAGCCTTCGCTGCTGAAATGGCCGCCGGCGAAATGGGCCAGGCGCTGCGGGTTCTCGACCGCTTCCAATCCCGGTTCCGTGTCGATGACCAGGATGCCCAGATCCCCGGCGATGCCGAACAACTCACCCTTGATTGCCTGGCGGTAGTTGGTGAGGTCGGGCACGCCGAGCAGTTGGTTGGGCGTGGGCAGATAGACGAAAACGATCTCGCCGCCCCATCCGTCGACCGTGTCCCGGGCGCCTTCGAGGATGCGTCGGTAAAGCGGCCAATCGAAGCTTGTCCGCCCCATGATACCTGCCAGCATCAGGCGCAGCCGCGCGAAGGTCAGGATTCCCACGAGGCTGCGTTCTTGCGCGGCCCCGGCCTCCGCCCGCGGCGGCTCCGCGGCGATCTTGGCCAGCCGCTCCGCCATGTAGCTGTCGAGATAGGCTTCGATTTCCGGCCGCCTCTCGTAAAGGTTCTGGCGGAACGCGGGGTCCAGATAGGCCATGAGCAGGGGGTTGGTGCGCTCGGCCTCGAGGTCGGTCAGGTCGTTCTCGTAGAAGATCCACAGGACGGTCCGGGGCCCCAGGGCGGGCAGGTATTCGCGCAGGGTGGCGAGTTCCGCGAGCGGCCCGTCGGCGCTCATGCCCAGGGTCACGGTGCGCGGCGCATGTTCGCGCAGGCGGTCGGCGATCGAATCCGCGCGCGGGACGCAGACGCCCCAGGCGAAGGAATCGCCGATCAGGGCCAGATCGATCGGTGCGCCGTCCCACAGGCCGGGAGGATTGTTGAAGCCCTGGTCGTCGGTAGTATAGAGGCGCCAAGGCCCCTCTTCGTTGCAATGGACGATCAGGCGGTTCGCATGGTTGGACAGCGGGTAGAGGGTGCTGCCGTCCGCCGCGGCGGGCTGGCGGATGAGGGCGCGCGGATAGAAGGCGGGCATGGCCGGCTTGTCGTCCCGGCGAAGATCGGCGACGACCTCGGCCATGGTCCGGGAATCGAAGGTGATGCCCGCCCGCGCAGCATAGGCGGCCGTCGCGTTGGTACCTTTGGACCGAGGACTGCCGAGATAGATTTCGGCGCCGTACAACGCTGCCAGCGCTGCCAGGATGCAGATGGCGAGGGCGAGGCGGGAGGCTCTCGAAGCCCGGAACGAGGCCAGGCCGATCAGGGCCAAGGCCGCCGGTCCGCCATAGAACAGCAGGCCACGCCAGAGGCCGATCGGCGCAGCGCCGTAGCGTTGCTCGAATATCACGATGATGGCCAGGTTGGCGGCCACGAATAGAAGGATGACGGCGTTTGCGAGTCTCGTGGCCATGGAGCCTAGGCTGGCGGTTGCGGCGCGGGCAAACTGGCATCGCGAGACCGCGCGCACAAGGCGTTTCCGGCCGAGTCCGAGGCTGATTTTTGCTTTCGCGCGGGGATTCTTGTGCTAGACCCGGCGCCCGTCCCCCGCTCAACTCTCTTTGCCGCGTGATGAAACCAGCCCCATACGACCGTTATGACCGAGACCGTTCGCCCGGGGCGCGCCGCGCGGAGTGGCGATCGGTCCTCGCCGTCTTTCTGGCGGCGCTTGCGGTTCGCCTCGTCTTTGTCGGTGTGTTCGTCGCCGAATACGATCGCTACGAGCCGCCGACCGAGGGTCGTCCGGCCGTTCATGCGATGGTCAAATCGGATGCCGGAAAATTCTTCCGCGAAGGGGTTGGCCTGCTCGAGCACTACCGGGAAGGCGGGTCATGGGCAGTTCAGATGGCCGATGGGCCATTCCTGTATGGGCGGGTGATCGCGTTTTACGGCGCCCTGACCGACCGGGTCAGGTTCCTGCCGGATCGGGTCTTTCCGACCGGTATGGTCGGATGGCTCTTCGCTTTCCAGGCTCTGGCCTGTGCGCTTGGCGTCGCCGCTCTTTACGCCGCCTTTCGCAGAACCTTGCCGCCTGGCCTGGCTCTCGCCTCCGGCCTTTTCCTCGCGCTTGAGCCGACGACCGCCCAATATGCTGGGGCATTGTTCAGCGAGGCGCTGTATTTCGCTTTCGTAATGGGCGCGATGGCAGCCTTTGTTGCCTTGGTTGGGCGGCTGGAGGCCGATCCGAACAATCCTCGGCGCGTGCCGGTGAACTGGCTCGCATGGTTCGGCCTCGGCCTGCTGCTCGGCGTCGCCTATCTTCAGCGGCCGATTTCCCTCCTGCTACCCACGGCCTTCGTCCTCGCGGCCTTGGCCGCTTTGGGCCGTCGCGGACTCGGTCGCGCCGCATTGCTCTCGGCGGTGCTCGTCCTCGGCTACGGTGCCGTAATGACGGGGCTGGGACTCCACAACCAGGCGGCGACGGGGCATTTCGCCGTGACGCCGGGCCAGGCGTCGAACGATCCCCTGCAGTATATCGCGCCGCGCGTCCTGGCCCTCGCCGAGGATCCGAATCTGTCGGTGACTGATTTGAACGACGCGCCTGCCGTAGACCAGCAGGGCGCCAAGCTGCGGGCGCAGTTGGACGAGGCGGCCCGCCACCCTGCGACGGGCGAAAGCGACCCGGCGCTCCGCGATTCGGTCAGCGTGTCTCTGGCCCTGAAGATTTTCGCCGAGCATCCTTGGCTGACCGCCGAGGTGATCGGCTGGCACGTCTTCCGCGCCACGGGTCACGTCAATCCGCTCCAGCTTTATTTCTTCTACCACCAGGTCTACAAGCCGGGGGACGGTGCGCTGGATCGTCGGCAGACGGAACTGCGGTACAGCTATCTGTCATGGCTCGGCGTCTATTCTTTCCTGGTGCTGGTGCCCGTTTTGGTCGGCTGGGTAATTGCGACCCGGGCCCTGTGGCATGCCCGCCGGCCGGGGACGACGCGGCTTCCGGTTCCGCTCTGGCTGCACCTGCTGCTGACCCTGATGATCCTGTACTACCCGGCCATCGGAGGCTGGTTGGGCAACGACCGCTATATTTTGCCCAACATCCTGCCCTATTCCGTTTATTGGGCGCTCACGCTCACGTCTCTTCTGAACTGTTGGCGGTATCGGTTCTCGCCAAACCGGCCGGATGCCGCGGTGCTTGCCCCATAAGCCAGAGCAGCCCGCCCGGAATCCCCAGGCCGACCTGCGACAACCCCATCACGATTGAGATTGAGAGGGCGTCGACCGGGGCAATGCCGATTTGGCCGAGTGCCAGCACCATCGCTGCCTCGCGCACCCCCCAGCCCGCGATCGAGATCGGCAACACTGCGCCCA
>CAUZWC010000128.1:0-8400 GCA_963583595.1 Alphaproteobacteria bacterium
CGCCGATCGACCGCCGGTGCGCGCCGGTACGGATGAGACCTGGGACAAGGCCGAGGCCTCTCTGCGCGACGCTCTCGAATCCACGGGCCGGCCTTATGTGATGAATCCGGGCGAGGGTGCCTTCTACGGGCCCAAGCTGGAATATATCCTGCGCGATGCGATCGGACGCGAATGGCAATGCGGCACTTTCCAGGTCGATTTCGTCCTGCCCGAGCGGCTGGACGCGAACTATATCGACGAGGCGGGCGACAAGCGCCGGCCGGTCATGCTGCACCGGGCGATTCTCGGCTCCTTCGAGCGTTTCATCGGCATCCTGATCGAGCATTACGCTGGCGCCATGCCGCTTTGGCTGGCCCCGGTCCAGGCCATTGTCGCCACGATCACCAACGATGCCGACGACTATGCCGAGGAGGTCGCGGCCGCTTTGAAGGCGGCCGGGCTGCGCGTCGAACTCGACCGACGCAATGAAAAAATCGGCTACAAGGTGCGCGAACACAGCCATCAGAAGGTCCCCGCCATCCTCGCCATCGGCAAGCGCGAGGTCGAGGAACGGACGGTTGCGATCCGCCGGCTCGGCGCCCAGGGCCAGGAAACCCTTGCGCTGGGGGAGGCCGTCGATAGACTGCGGGCGGAAGCCGCTGCCCCCGGTGCGTGAATCGGGGTACGCCGTTAGGCGTCCTGAAAGTGGAATTTCCGTCCGGGGGATGGCCCAAGGGGCGGGCTGTGCGGCGTGTGCATTTGAAGCGCGCCGCATCCGAACCATAAACGAAAACGAAGAGGTGCTTACATAGCCAGACCACCTTTTGACCCGAATCCGGTCAAGGACGGACCGCGGGCGAATGAAATGATCAATGTGCCGAATGTGCGCTTGATCGATGCGGAGGGCGAAAACCGGGGCGTCGTTTCGACCAGGGACGCGATCGCGATGGCGATGGATGCGGGGCTAGACCTCGTGGAAGTGTCGCCGGGCGCCGATCCGCCGGTGTGCAAGATCCTCGATCTCGGAAAATTCAAATACGAGGCGCAGAAGAAGCGCAACGAGGCGCGCAAGAAGCAGAAGACCATCGAGGTCAAGGAAATCAAGATGCGCCCGAACATCGACGATCACGACTACATCGTGAAGATGAAGTCGATGGTCCGCTTCCTCGACGAAGGTGACAAGGTCAAGGTAACCCTGCGCTTCCGCGGTCGCGAGATGGCGCATCAGGATCTGGGGCAGAAGGTGCTTCAGCGGGTGCGCGACGATCTGGCCGAAAAGGTCAAGGTCGAGCAGTTCCCGCGTCTCGAAGGCCGCCAGGTGGTCATGGTGGTGGCGCCGAAATAGGCGACTCCGGCCGGCGGCTCGCCCGCAGCTCGAAGGATAACTTCTCGCGGCCAGCTTCCGGTGGGACGCTTGCCTTGTTCGCTGCCTCCGGCTATAACCCCGCGTCTCGAAAACGGGCGGTACGGCTTTGTTAAGGGCATGCCCCGCCGCCCAGAACGCGATCGCCGCGTCCTCCTAAGGTCCCGAAACGGATTCTGGGGTTGCGGTCATCCGAACACCGGGGGCCCCTGGGCCGCCGGTCATCCAAAAAGGAACGCGAAATGCCCAAGATGAAGACCAAGTCCAGTGCGAAGAAGCGTTTTAGCTTCACCGCCTCGGGCAAGGTGCGGATGAACCCGGCCTGCAAGAATCACATGCTGCGCCGGCGGCCCAAGGACATGAAGCGTCAGTCGCGCGGCACGACGACCTTGAAAGAGGTCGATGCGCGCATCGTGCGCTCCTACATGCCTTACCGTTGACGGCTGGCCGCTGAACGGCGATCCCGGCGGCCTTGGCCGCCTCGACCGTTTCGGCCGACCGATCATCCGACCCTTCCGACCTGAGGAACACGAACCATGTCTCGCGCAACGAACAGCCCGGCATCCCGCGCCCGGCACAAGAAAGTTCTCGACCGCGCCGTCGGTTATCGCGGCCGCGCCAAGAACAACTTCCGCATCGCCATCGAGCGGACGGAAAAGGGGCTGCAATACGCCTATCGCGATCGCCGCAACAAGAAGCGAACCTTCCGCGCCCTGTGGATCCAGCGCATCAATGCCGGCGCCCGCCTGCACGGCCTGACCTATTCCCAGCTCATGAACGGCATCAAGAAGGCCGGGATCGAGATCGACCGCAAGGTGTTGGCCGAGCTGGCCGTGAACGAGCCGGATTCCTTTACCGCCTTGGTTGAAGAGGCGCGCGGCGCCCTTCCGGCCCAGGAATAGCCGCCGACTCGCTTCGGTGGTTTAGGTTAGAGGATGGATCGGGACGGGGGCGCGCTGCGAGGCGGCCCCCGTTTCCGTGAGGGAGCGGCCCGGCGAACGGGCCTGGGGATGGATATGACGGATCTCGACGATCTGAGAACACGGCTGACCGGCGCGATCGAGGGCGCCGCGGATATCGACGCGCTGGAGGCCCTGCGCGTTGGCGCCCTGGGCAAGAAGGGCGAGATCACCGAGCGGATGAAGGCGCTGGGTAAGGCCGCGCCGGGCGAGCGCAAGGCCTTGGGCCAAGGCCTCAACGCGCTGAAGGACGAGATCGCCGGTCTGATCGAGGCCCGCGCCGCGGCTCTGGGCGATGCCGCCCTCGAAGCTCGCCTGCACGGCGAGACGGTCGATGTCACTCTGCCCATCCGGCCCGAATCCCAGGGCCGTATCCACCCGATTAGCCAGACCATCGACGAAATCGTCGCGATCTTCGGCGAGATGGGCTTCACCGTCGCCGAAGGCCCGGATATCGAGGACGATTTCCACAACTTCACCGCCCTCAACATTCCGCCCGAGCATCCGGCGCGCCAGATGCACGACACCTTCTATGTCGAGGAGCGCGACGCGGCCGGCGAGCGGCTGGTCCTGCGCACCCATACCTCGCCCGTCCAGATCCGCGCGATGGAGGGGGCGGAGCCGCCCTTCCGCCTGATCGTGCCGGGGCGCACCTATCGCTCCGATTCCGACATGACCCATACCCCGATGTTCCATCAGGTCGAGGGGCTGGTGATCGGCGAGGCGATCCATATGGGCCATCTCAAGGGCTGCCTGACCGATTTCTGCCGCGCCTATTTCGAGGTGCCGGACGTGCCCGTGCGTTTTCGGCCCAGTCATTTCCCTTTCACCGAACCCTCGGCCGAAATGGATATCGGTTGCAGCCGCAAGGGCGGGGGGTTGCGCATCGGCGCGGGCGACGACTGGCTCGAGATTCTGGGTTGCGGCATGGTCCATCCCAAGGTCCTGGCCAATTGCGGCGTCGATTCCGAGCGCTGGCAGGGCTTCGCCTTCGGCATGGGGATCGAGCGCATCGCCATGCTGAAATACGGCATCCCCGATCTGCGCACCTTCTTCGAGGCGGATATCCGCTGGCTGCGCCATTACGGTTTCGTGCCGTTGGAGACGCCCAGCCTGATCGGGGGGCTGAGCGCATGAAGTTCACCCTCTCCTGGCTCAAGGACCATCTCGAGACCGAGGCGAGCCTTGACGAGATTTGCGACACGCTCACTGCCATCGGCCTGGAACTCGAAGGGGTCGAGGACAAGGCCGCCGGGCTGGAGCCCTTCACCGTCGGCTATGTGATCGAGGCCAAGCCCCATCCCGATGCCGACCGTCTCCGCGTCTGCCGAGTCGAGACCGCTCAGGGCGAGGTCCAGGTGGTCTGCGGCGCGCCCAATGCGCGCACCGGCATGAAGGGCGTCTTCGCCCCCTCGGGCGTCACCGTGCCCGGCACCGGGGTCGAGCTGAAAAGCGCCGCAATCCGTGGCGTCGAGTCCAACGGCATGCTGTGCTCCGAACACGAGATGGGCCTATCGGACGAGCATGACGGTATTATCGAGCTGCCCGAAGACGCGCCGGTGGGCGCGAGTTTCGCCGCCATCGCGAGGCTCGACGATCCGGTCATCGATATCGCCATCACCCCTAACCGCCAGGACTGCACCGGGGTCCGCGGCATCGCCCGCGACCTCGCCGCGGCCGGTTCCGGCACCCTGAAGCCCTTCGACGACTCCCTGATCGAGGGTGGTTTCGACAGCCCGGTCGAATGGCGCCGCGACTTGCCCGTCGGCCTTGAAGCGGCCTGTCCGCTGGTCGTCGGGCGCAGCTTCCGTGGCGTGAGGAACGGCCCCAGCCCCGACTGGATGCAGGCGCGGCTGCGGGCCATCGGCTTGCGCCCGATCTCGGCCCTGGTCGATATCACCAATTACGTGACGATGGATCTGGGGCGTCCGCTCCATGTCTTCGACGGGGCCAGGATCGGCGATGCCCTGGTCATGCGCATGGCGCGGACGGGCGAAAAAATCCTGGCCCTGGACGGCCGCGACTACGCCCTGACCCCGGAGATGACGGTGATCGCCGAGGCCGGCGAAGCCGGCGCGGTGTGCGCCATCGGCGGCATCATGGGCGGCGAGGAGACCGGGGTGACCGAGGCGACGACCGAGGTCTTCCTCGAGGTCGCCCTGTTCGACCCGATCCGCACCGCCACGACCGGCCGAGCCCTGGGCATCGAATCCGACGCCCGCTACCGCTTCGAGCGCGGGGTCGATTCGCGCTCCGCCGTCTGGGGCGCCGAGGTCGCGGCGCGGCTTATCCTGGAGATCTGCGGCGGCGAGGCCAGCGGTCTCACGATCGCGGGCGAGATGCCTGAGGCGCGCAAGACCGTCGATCTGCGCCCCGACCGGGTCGAGAGTCTGGGCGGCGTCGCCCTGCCCCTGGCCGATCAGCGGCGCATCCTCGACGCCCTGGGCTTTGCCACGGAAGAGGCCGATGGCTTGATCCGCGCGACCGTGCCGAGCTGGCGCCAGGATATCGGCGGCGAGGCCGATCTGGTCGAGGAGGTGCTTCGCATCGAGGGCTATAACGCGATTCCCTCCGTCTCCCTGTCCCTGGACGGTGAATTGCCGGACCTGGCCGTCGAACTGCCGCTCCAGCGCGCCCGGCGTGCCCGCCGGGCCCTGGTCCAGCGCGGCATGGTCGAGGCGGTGACCTGGTCCTTCATGCCCTCCGGCCAGGCCGCCGGTTTCCGCGCCGAGGGCGGCGCGGCCTTGCCCCTTGCCAATCCGATCAGCGCCGATCTGGACGAGATGCGCCCTTCGATCCTGCCCAATCTCCTGGCGGCGGCGGCGCGCAACGCGGCGCGCGGCCATGGCAATATCGCTCTGTTCGAGATCGGCCCGCAATACGCCGATGCCACCCCGGAGGGCCAGTCCCGGGTCGCCGCCGGGGTGATCGCGGGCCAGGCCCGGCCGCGCCATTGGGCCGCGCCCGCCCGCCCGGCCGACACCTTCGACGCCAAGGCGGCCGCTCTGGCCGCGCTCGATGCCGCTGGCGCGCCGGTCGACAAGCTCCAGATCGCGAGCGATGCGCCGGGCTGGTATCACCCGGGCCGCTCCGGCAGTTTCCGCCTGGGCCCCAACCTCCTCGCCAGCTTCGGCGAGATACATCCGCGCAGCCTGCGCGACATGGATCTGCGCGGCCCCGCCGCCGGCTTCGAGGTCTTCCTCGACAATGTCCCGGTGCCCCGCTCGAAGGATTCAGCCAAGGATTCGGGCAAGGCCCGCCCGCTCCTGCGCCCCTCGCCCTTCCAGCCGCTGGTGCGCGATTTCGCCTTCGTGATGGATGCCGATATCCCGGCCGAAAAGGCCCTGCGCGCGGTCCGGACCGCGGACAAGGACCTGGTGACAGGGGCCGAGGTCTTCGACGTCTATGCCGGCGAGAATCTCGGTGCGAGCAAGAAGTCCCTGGCCATCGCGGTCACCCTCCAGCCGGTCGAGGGGACCCTGACCGACGAGGCAATCGAGGCGGTGGCGAAGAAGATCGTCGCGGCGGTGGAGAAGGCCACGGGTGGGACGTTGCGGGGGTAGCCTCTCCTAGTTCTATTTGCCGCATCGACACCGTGACTCCCCGGCGGCATCCCCCTCACCCAGTTTTGCCTCCTTCGAGACGCCGCCTTACGGCGGTTCCTCAGGGTGAGGGGCGGCAATGCGCCAAGGCTCTGCAACCTTCTCCCCCTGGCGGGGGGAGAGGGGAAGAGCTGGGGTTCTATTTCCACTGATATGGCAGCTCTTATTTCCCCCTCTCCACTCGGGATCGAGGGGAGAGGGTTGCGCAGGCTTGGCGAGGCACCGCCGAGCCTAGCCGAAGCTGGGTGAGGGTGGGCGACGAAGATAGCTTGCATCCTGAGCCTGAGCGGTGCCAGCGACCTCATCCCTCGACAGCCCTGCCCCCATTTCCTTACCCTCACCCCATGAGAGGGAGGCGACGATGACCAATCTGCCCTGGGACCCGGAAGTCCTGCCCAAACCGACGCGGGATCCCGCGCGGCTCAAATCCGATATGACCACCTTCGGCTATTGCCTGATCGAGCGGGCCTTCGACGCCGCCGAGATCGCCACGATCCGCCAACGGCTCGAAGAGCAGGCCGAGGCCGAGCGCAAGGGCGGCTACCACACCATGTCCTATGTCCAGGACGCCGCCGGCCTGAACCAATGGGTCAATATGCTGATCAACAAGGGCATGGCCTTCCAGGCTGCCCTGTTCCATCCGCTGATTCGGGGCGTCGTCGATCACGTCCTGGGCGCGGATTATTTCCTCAGCGAGATCTCCGCCAGCATCACCCATCCGGGCAGTTCGCTGCTGCCCTTCCACACCGACCAGTGGTGGATGCCGGTGCCCCAGATGCCGGGCGCGGATTATCGCCGGGCGGGCGATATCACCCGGACCAAGACCGTCACCGGCCCGCCCGCGCCGGCGGACCATCCGATCAACCCGCCGATGGCGGTCAACGCCATGACCATGGTGGCCGATTTCACCGAGGAGAACGGCGCGACCCGACTGGCGCCCTATAGCCATCTTTCCGGCGTCCAGCCCGAGCCCACCGTGCCCCATCCTTATCCCAGCGTGCCCGCCGCCGGCCCGGCCGGTACCGTGGTCCTGTGGGAGGGGCGGACCTGGCATGCCGTCGGCGGCAACGCCAGCGCGGATTCGCGTTTCGGCCTCGTCACTCTGTTCACCGCGCCCCAGATCCGGACCATGCAGAATTTCACCCTGGGCACGAAGCCTGAAGTCCTGGCCGAGGCCTCGCCCGAACTGATCGACCTGCTCGGCTTCAAGGTCTGGTACAGCTACGGCCAGACCGATCTGCTGGGCGCCAAGCTGGCCAAGCCGGCCGCCGATCTGATCGGCGAGTTGAAGCCCTAGCGGGCTGTTGAAAAAAGCGGGCGGACCCTTCGAGACGGCCCCTGACCCTGAAGAGCGCGCGCAAGCGCGCGTCTCGAACGGGGCCTCCTCAGGGTTAGGTTATGGCATTGTTTTTCCTCATCCTGAGGAGCTCGCATAAGCGAGCGTTTCGAAGGATGATTGGCACGACGTTCCTTTTTCGACAGCCTGCCAAGCGCGTCGCTGCCGCCCGCGCCGTAAGCCGACCGGATGGAGGAGCCCGCCATGGCTAATGACAACCAGCATGCATCGTCGCCACCCGGGGAGCAGGGGGGCATCGATCCCCTGCTGCCCCAGGCGATGGCGTTGAAATGCGAAGCCTTCGGCGCGGAGAAGGCGGGGCGCGACGTGCTTTCCCTCTTCGTCCTGGCGATTCTCGGCGGCGCCTTCATCGGCATCGGCGCGGTCTTCTCGACCGTCACGGTTGCCGGCTTCGGCAACGAATTGCCCTTCGGGGTCCTGCGCTTGCTGGCCGGCGTCACCTTCTCCCTCGGCCTGATCCTGGTGGTGATCGGCGGGGCGGAACTCTTCACCGGCGACAATCTGATGGTCATGGCCTGGGCCGGCCGGCGCATCGGCCTGGGCGCGCTGCTCCGGGTCTGGCTCGTGGTCTATGCCGGCAATCTGGTGGGCGCGGCGGCCACGGCGGGCTTGGTGGTGGCCAGCGGCCAGCACGAGATAGCGAACGGCGCGGTCGGCTTTGCCGCTCTGACCGTCGCCCAGGCCAAGACCGAACTCGGCTGGGTCGCGGCGCTGCTGCGCGGCGTGCTCTGCAACACCCTGGTCTGTCTCGCCGTTTGGCTGAGCTTCTCGGCCCGCACGGTAACGGGCAAGGTCATGGTCATCGTGCCGCCCATCGCCGCCTTCGTCGCGGCGGGGTTCGAGCATTCCGTCGCCAATATGTATTTCTTCCCGACCGCCCTCTTCATCAAGGCTTTCGCCGGTGACGGCTTCTGGATGGCGATCGCCCATACGCCCGACTCTTTCGCCGCGCTCACCTGGAGCGCGGCTCTCGGCAATCTCCTCCCCGTGACCCTTGGCAATGTCATCGGCGGCGGCGTCCTGGTCGCCGGGGTCTACTGGTTCGTCTACCTGCGCCGGCGCTAGCGGCTCCGCCGACCGTTTTCCCCTCACCCTCCCCAAGGAGAGGGAGTTATGAATCGTGGTGCGGCGCCAAGCCTC
>CAUZWC010000129.1:0-8384 GCA_963583595.1 Alphaproteobacteria bacterium
CTCGATGGGTGGCGCCCTGGGCGCGATCAGCGTCGCGGTCAAACACGAACTGGTGCTCGCCATCGTCGGCGGGTTGTTCGTGCTCGAAACCATTTCCGTCATCGTCCAGGTCGTATCCTTCAAGCTCACCGGACGCCGCGTCTTCCGCATGGCGCCGCTGCACCATCATTTCGAGCAGAAAGGCTGGCAGGAGCCGACCATCGTGATCCGCTTCTGGATCATCGCCTCGATCCTGGCCCTGGCCGGGCTCGCCACCCTCAAGCTGCGGTGAGGGAGCGCAAATGATCGATCTTTCCCTCTTCTCCGGACAGCGAATCGCCGTGCTCGGTCTCGGCAAGTCCGGGCGCGCGACCGCGACCGCGCTCGCCACGGCCGGCGCCGAGGTTCTCGCCTGGGACGATTCGGCAGACGCGCGCGAAGCCGCCGGCCACGCGGGGATCACCGTCACCGATCTTTACGCCGCCGATTGGGACGGGCTGGACCTGCTCGTCCTGAGTCCCGGCATTCCCCATCTCCACCCCCAACCCCATGCCCTGGCGGAGCGTGCGCGGCGGGCGGGCTGTTCCATCGTCTGCGACGTGGAACTGCTCGTCCGCGCGCGGCTCGCCGGCTCCGCCCCCGGCCGCTTCGTCGGCATCACGGGCACGAACGGAAAATCGACCACCACCGCCCTGATCGGCCATATCCTCGACCATGCCCGGCAGGAAAACGCCGTCGGCGGCAATATCGGCATCCCCGCCCTGTCCCTGCCAGGATTGAGCGGCGAGGGAGTCTACGTTCTCGAATTGTCGTCCTATCAGCTCGAACTGACGCCGGGCCTACATTGCGACATCGCCGTGCTCCTCAACCTCAGCGAGGACCACCTCGAACGCCATGGTGGCTTCAAAGGCTATCTCGCCGCAAAGGAACACATCTTCGACGGTCAGACCGAGGCCGACACGGCCATCCTCGGCACGGATGACCCGACCTCTCCCGACCTCCGCGACCGGCTCTGCGGGCGGGCCGGCGGCCCTGCCGTGCTGTCGATCAGCGCAGAACAGGCCGTGCCGGGCGGGGTCTATGCCGAGGGCCGCCGCCTGATCGACGATCTCGAAGGCGAGGCCGTGCCGGTCGTGGATCTGGACGAGGCCCAGGCCCTGCCGGGAGGGCACAATGACCAGAACGCCGCCGCCGCCTATGCCGCCGCGCGCCGTCTCGGCGTCCCGCGCGCGGCCATCGCCGATGCCATCCGTGTCTTCCCTGGCCTGCCCCATCGCCAGGAATTGGTCGGGACCCTGGACGGCATCCGCTTTATCAACGATTCGAAAGCGACCAACGGCGAATCGGCGGCCAGAGCCGTGTCCTCCTACGACGCCATCTACTGGATCGCCGGCGGTCAGGCCAAGGCCGGCGGGATCGAAGCGGTCGCGCCCTATTTCGCGCGCATCGTCCATGCCTTCCTGATCGGCGGCGCGGCGGAGACCTTCGCCCGGCGCCTGGACGGCCAGGTCGCCTGCACGGTCTGCAGCGACCTCGATTCTGCCGTGCGCGACGCCCATGCCATGGCCGCTCGCGAGGGACTGGATCGCGCCGTCGTCCTGCTATCCCCGGCCGGCGCCTCCTTCGACCAGTTCGCGAATTTCGAAATGCGCGGCGAAGCGTTCCGCGCCGCCGTCGCAGCCCTGCCGCAAACCTCCGCGAAGGCCTCGGCATGAGCAGCTTTGCGCGCACCGATACGAGTGTCGTCGGCCGCTGGTGGTGGACCGTGGACCGCTGGAGTCTGGCCGCGCTCGCCCTGTTGATCGGCGTCGGCATCCTGCTCGTGCTCGCCGCCAGCCCCGCGGTGGCCGAACGGATCGGGACCAACTCCTTCTATTTCATTCAGCGCCAGGCGATCTATCTGCCCATCGCGCTGGTCGTCATGTTCTCCGTCTCTCTGCTGTCGCCGCGCGATGTTCGCCGCCTCGCCGTCTTGGGCTTCCTGGCAAGCATTCTGCTGCTTGCCGTCACGCCCTGGCTCGGGGCAGAGATCAAGGGCGCACGCCGCTGGCTGGCTCTCGGCCCGCTGTCCCTGCAGCCGTCGGAATTCGTCAAGCCGACCTTTGCCGTCGTCGCCGCCTGGATGTTCGCCGAACAGCGCGGGAACGAGACCTTTCCCGGCAATATCATCGCCATCGGCCTCTTCGGCCTGGTCGTGGGCTTGCTACTCCTGCAGCCGGATTTCGGCATGACCCTGGTTGTGACCGCGGTCTGGTTCACCCAGTTCTTCATGGCCGGCCTGCCCATGTTCTACGTCGTCGGGCTCTGCGGACTGGGCATCGGCATGATGATCGGCGGCTATCTGCTGCTGCCCCATGTCGCCAGCCGGGTCGACCGGTTCCTCGACCCGTCTTCGGGCGACACCTATCAGGTCTCTACCGCGCTCGAGGCCTTCATGAATGGCGGGCTCTTCGGCGTCGGCCCGGGCGAAGGCCGGGTCAAGGATCACCTGCCCGATGCCCATGCCGATTTCATCTTCGCCGTCGCGGGCGAGGAATTCGGCCTGATCGCCTGTCTCGGCATCGTGATGCTCTTCGCCTTCGTCGTCCTGCGCGGCTTCGCCCGCATGCTGCAGGAACGCGACCTCTTCGTCGTCCTGGCCTCGGTCGGCCTGCTCGCCCAGTTCGGCCTCCAGGCACTCATCAACATGGGCTCGAACCTGCGGCTCATGCCGGCCAAGGGCATGACCCTACCCTTCATCAGCTATGGCGGCTCCTCGCTCCTCGCCCTTGCCCTGGGCATGGGCATGATGCTGGCCCTGACGCGGCGGCGCTACGGCGCGGGGGGGATGGCATGACCGTCTCGTCCAACACCCTCGTCCTCGCCGCGGGCGGCACCGGCGGCCATGTCTTCCCGGCCCAGGCCCTGGCCCGCGCCCTGCTGGATTCCGGATTCAAGCCCGTGCTGGTGACGGACCGCCGGGGGCTGGGCTACGAAGCAGCCTTCGAAGGCATCCCGGTCCACCGCATCCATGCCGGCGGACTTGCCGGCGGGAGTGCCTTGGGGCGCCTGCGCGGCATGGCCGAACTCGCCCTGGGGACGATCGAAGCCGAACGCCTGCTGCAGCGTCTGCGTCCCGCGGCGGCTATCGGATTCGGCGGCTATCCTTCCGTGCCGACCATGCTGGCCGCCCTGCGTCGGGGCATTCCGACCCTGATCCACGAACAGAATGCCGTGATCGGCCGGGCGAACCGCCTGCTTGCCGGACATGTGTCGCGCATCGCCACCTCGTTCGAACCGATCCGCGGCCTTCGGCCCGAGCAGGAGGCCAAGGTGCGCCTGACCGGCAATCCCGTGCGGCCGGAGATCGCCGCCCTGCGCGACGTTCCCCTGCCCTCCCTCCATCCGGAAGGCGAAAGAAGCATCCTCGTCATCGGCGGCAGCCAGGGCGCTTCGGTTTTCGGGCGTGTCGTGCCCGCCGCGATCGCCCGCCTGCCCGAAGCGATGCGGGCGCGCATCCGGATCAGTCAGCAATGCCGCAAGGACGACGCGGCGCATATCGCCTGCGCCTATGGCGGCATGGGCGTGCGCGCCTGTGTCTCGACCTTTTTCGAGGACATGCCGCGACGCCTGCGCAATGCCCATCTGGTGATCGCGCGGGCCGGCGCCTCGACCGTTGCCGAACTCGCGGCCGCCGGCCGTCCCGCCATCCTCGTGCCCTATCCTTATGCGACCGAAGATCATCAGACCGCAAATGCCCAAGCCCTCGAGTCCGGCGGCGGCGCCTGGCTCATGCCGGAAGGCCTGTTCAATCCGGAAGCGCTAGTCGACCAGCTTTACGATCTGCTGGCCCATCCCGTGATGCTCGGCACCGCCGCGATGTGCGCCCGTGCGGCCGGTCGGCCAGATGCGGCCCGCCAGCTCGCCGAACTGGCCGCCTCGCTTCTGCCCTGCAACGGCAACCGCGACGAGATCGCGGCGTGCACGACCAGAGAGGCCGCCGCATGAGAGCCCTGCCGCTCAACATCGGGACCATCCATTTCGTCGGCATCGGCGGCATTGGGATGAGTGGAATCGCCGAGATTCTACGAAATCTCGGCTATCGGGTGCAGGGCAGCGATATCGCGGAGAACGCCAATGTCCGCCGCCTGGCAGCGCTGGGCATCACGGTTCATATCGGCCACCGGGCCGAAAACCTCGGCGATTCCGAAGTCGTCGTCGTGTCCTCCGCCGTGCCGGCCGACAATCCCGAGGTCAAGGCCGCGCGGTCGCGCCTGCTGCCCGTGGTCCGCCGGGCCGAGATGCTGGCCGAATTGATGCGCCTGAAATGGTCGATCGCGGTCGGCGGCACCCATGGCAAGACGACGACCACCTCCATGGTCGCCGCGATTCTGGAGACGGCCGACCTCGACCCGACCGTGATCAACGGCGGCATCATCAATGCCTATGGCACGAATGCGCGCCTGGGCGCGGGCGACTGGATGGTGGTCGAGGCGGACGAGTCCGACGGCTCCTTCGTCAAACTGCCCGCCACCATCACCATCGTCACCAACATCGATCCGGAACACCTGGACTTCTATGGCGATTTCGAAGGCGTGCGCCAAGCCTTCTACGACTTCGTCTCCAACATCCCCTTCTATGGTTTCGCGGCCCTGTGTATCGACCATGCCGAGGTCCAGGCGCTGATTCCCCGGGTCTCCGACCGGCGCGTCGTGACTTATGGGATGAGCCCTCAGGCCGATATCCGCGCGACCAAGATCGACGCCTATCCGGACGGCGCCCAGTTCGACGTGACGATCACCGATCGCGTCACCGGAGAGCCGCGTCTTCTGGAGGCGATGCGCCTGCCCATGTTCGGCCGCCACAACGTGCAGAACGCCCTGGCGGCGATTGCCGTCGGCCATGAGATGGGCATCGAGGATGAAACCCTGCGCGCGGCGCTCGCGGGCTTTTCCGGGGTCAAGCGCCGCTTCACCCGGACGGGCGAGACCAGCGGCGTCACGGTGATCGACGACTACGGCCATCATCCCGTCGAAATTCATGCCGTGCTGTCGGCCGCGCGCACGGCGACCCGGCGCAACGTGATCGCGGTCGTCCAGCCCCATCGCTTCACGCGGCTGCGCGATCTCTTCGACGATTTCTGCACCTGTTTCAACGATGCCGACACGGTGATCGTCGCCCATGTCTATGCTGCCGGCGAGGCGCCGATTCCGGGCATAGACCGTGACGCCCTGGTCGAAGGCCTGCGCTCGCGCGGGCACAAGCACGTCCTGGCCTTGGACGGGCGCGCCGATCTCGCCGCCATGACGCGCGAGATCGCGCGCGACGGCGACTACGTCATCTGCCTCGGCGCAGGGGATATCACAGCCTGGGCCAATGCCCTGCCCGCCGAACTTGCCGATGCGGCGACCGATGGCGCCGAAGCGGGGGGCGCCCGATGATCGCGCTCGACCGCCCAACCACCCATCTCGTCGATCGCCTGCCCGAAGTGCGCGGCAGTTATGCCGTCGAGGCGGTGCTCAGCAAATACACCTGGTTCCGCACCGGAGGTCCGGCGGATGTCGTCTATCGCCCGAAGGATGCCGAGGATTTGGCCGCTTTCTTGCGCGCCCGGCCCACCGGCGTGCCGGTAACCGTGCTGGGCGTCGGGTCGAACGTCCTAGTGCGCGACGGCGGCATCCGCGGGGTGGTGATTCGCCTCGGCTCGGCCTTCGCCGGCATCACGATCGAGGACGGCCAGGTCACCGTCGGCGCGGGCGCCCAGGACCTCTCCGTCGCCAATGCCTGCCGGGACACCGGGCTCGCCGGCCTCGAATTCCTGAGCGGCATTCCGGGCATGATCGGCGGCGCACTGCGCATGAATGCCGGCGCCTATGGCCCTGAGATGAGCGATGTGGTGATCGCCGTCGAAGCGCTCGACGAAACCGGTGAGCTGCACCGCCTGACGAACGAAGCGATGGGCTTCGTCTATCGCGCCTGCGGCGTGTCGAAGAACTGGATTTTCCTGGGCGCGGTTCTGCGCGGCGAGGCGGGTGACCCTGCCGCGATCGCCGCGCGTATCGCGGAAATCCAGGCCGCGCGCGAAAGCACCCAGCCGACGCGGGGCCGGACCGGCGGCAGCACCTTCAAGAATCCACCAGGCGAAAAGGCCTGGGCTCTGATCGAGCGCGCGGGCTGCCGGAGCATGCGGCGCGGCGACGCGAGAGTGTCGGAGAAGCATTGCAACTTCCTGATCAACACGGGTAGCGCCACGGCCTGCGATATCGAGCGCCTGGGCGAGGAGGTCCGCCGCCGCGTGCACGATGAGACCGGCATCGAACTGGAATGGGAGATCCAGCGCATGGGCGAAGCCCGGCCCGGCCGCAGTCCCGAACCCGGAGCCGGACAATGAAGCGCGTGGTCCTGCTCAAGGGCGGCTGGTCGGCCGAACGCGAGGTTTCCCTCGTCAGTGCCGCCGCTTGCACCCCCGCTTTGCGGGATGCGGGTTACGAGGTCGTGGAATTCGACGTCACGCGCGATATGCGCGACCTGCTCGATGTCCTCGACCCGCGTCCCTATGCGGTGTTCAACGCCCTTCATGGCCGCTTCGGCGAAGACGGCCGCATGCAGGGCCTCCTGGATATCCTCGGCGTGCCCTACACCCATTCCGGCGCACTTGCCTCGGCCCTGGCGATGAACAAAGAAGTCGCCAAACGGCTCTTCGCCGACGCCGATATTCCCTGTCCGGTGGGCGAAGTCGTCTGTCGCGACGCTTTGCTCGCCGGCGACGTGATGGAACAGCCCTATGTCGTCAAACCGGTCGAGGAAGGGTCGAGCCTCGGCGTCCATATCGTGCTGGAAGGGCAGAACGCGCCGCCTATGGATCTGGCCAATTGGGCCTTCGGCGATGAGGTCATGGTCGAGCGCTATATCCCAGGCCGGGAGATCACCATCGCGGTGATGGGCGACCGGCCGCTGGGTGTGACCGAGCTGCGCACGAACGAGGGATTCTACGACTACGCGGCGAAATACACCGAGGGCCGGACCCATCATCTGATCCCGGCGCCGATCCATCCGGACGCCTACGAACAGGCGATGGATATCGCCCTGCGCGCCCACCGCACCCTCGGGTGCCGCGGCGTGACCCGTGCCGATCTACGCTACGATGACCGGGCCGGCGAACCGGGCGAAATGTTCCTGCTCGAGATCAACACCCAGCCCGGCATGACGCCCCTGTCCCTGGTCCCGGAACAGGCAGCCTATGCCGGGATTTCGTTCCCGGAGCTGGTGTCCTGGATGGTGGAGAACGCATCATGCGAGGGCTGAGCGCCTTGCGCCTTCCTGGGCTGCGCCCGGGCAAGCGCCGCTCCAAGAGTCGCCGCAAGCCTGCCCGCCTGCGCGCGCTGGTCCGGCCCGCGCTCTGGGCGACGCCGCTCCTGGTCGCCGTCGCGGGCACGGCATGGCTCTGGCTCGCCGGCCCGTTGCCAGCCCTGTTGACGCAAACGCGGGACGGCCTCTATGCGGCGACCGCCGATGCCGGGCTGTATGTCGGCGAGGTCTACCTGGAGGGCCGCGAATACACGCCGCGCGCCGTGATCGTCGAGCAGCTGGACCTGAACCGCGGCCAGCCCATCCTCGCCTTCAGCCCCGAGGCCGCCCGTATCAAGCTCGAGGCCCTGGGCTGGGTGCAGAAAGCGACCGTGTCGCGCCTGCTGCCGGACACGATCCGGATTCGCCTGGTCGAGCGCGCCCCCTTCGCCATCTGGCAGCGGGACGGCGGCTTCGTCCTGATCGATTCCCAGGGCGACGAGATCATCGGCGCACGCGTCGATCGCCATGTCGATCTGCCGCTGATCGTGGGCGTCGACGCGGCGCATCACGCCACCAAACTGGTCACGATGCTTTCGGCCGAGCCCGCCTTGGCCGCGCGCGTGACCGCGGCGGTCCGGGTCGGCGGACGGCGCTGGGACCTGCGCCTGGACGGATCGGTCGTGGTCAAGCTGCCGGAAACGGATGCCGGCGCCACCTGGGCACGCCTTGCTGCGATGGATCGCGAATCGGCGCTGCTGGCGCGCGACGTCGTCAGCATCGATCTGCGACTGCCCGACCGATTGATCGTCCGCGTGCCGGAGAACATCGCGCCCAAACGCGAAACCACCCCACCCGACGGTGGGGGAGTCGCGACAACCGTCGCGCATGAGACCTGACCGTGTTGATGCAAAGGAATCAGGGGGAATGAGCAGGACTCGAAGCGGATTGATCGCGGCGCTCGACGTCGGCAGCACGAAAATGTGCTGCTTCGTCGCCCGTGCGGACGACGACGGGTCGATTCGCGTCGTCGGGATCGGCCATCAGATGTCGCGCGGTGTGCGCAACGGCGCGATCGTCGACATGGAGGCCGCCGAGACGGCGATTCGCAACACCGTTCATGCCGCCGAGCATATGGC
>CAUZWC010000130.1:0-8368 GCA_963583595.1 Alphaproteobacteria bacterium
GAAGCTCGGGGCATCCAGGTGGCTGCGGCGTCGGAATTGTATGGGACTACCGCACAGTCGAAACATATAATGAACATCGATCCGCCCGGGCATTCGCCCGAGTCGATGTCAAGAAATGCCAAGAATCGAAAGTTGTTTCGATGCAAGTCATTGATCGTTCGAAATTTTCTATTAAAAACGACCGTTTGATAAGCGTCAATTCGGTCGGGTTCGCGGCAATTCCCGCCCTATGCGGCACGATTCCGCGCGAAATCGACCTATTCCGGCTCGATCCGCCAGACCACGGCGTTGCGCAGATCCGTGTCCTCGATCGCGCGGGTCGTCTCGACGGCGTAGCGGGCGATCCAGGTCAGGCCCTCCTTGGGCAGATAGCTCCGCTTGGGATCTCCCATCAGGACCAGGGCGCCGCTGCCGGCGAGGCGGCGCAGCCAGGGGAAGACACGCCCGGCCATGGTCCGCTCGTAGCAGACATCGCCGGCCAGCACGACATCCCAACCAGGGTTCGGTGCGTCCACGATATCGTCGAGGCTGACCTCCAGCGTGACCCCGTTCAGGGCGGCGTTGAGGCGGATCGCCGCCGCGGCATAGGCGTCGATCTCGACCGCCTCGACCTGCGCCGCACCGGCCATCAGAGCGGCGATGCCCGCGAGGCCCGAGCCGGCGGCGAAGTCCAGCACCCGCTTGCCCTGCACCAGGTCCGGATGGTCCAGCAGATGGCGCGCGAGGGCTTGCCCCCCGGCCCAGGCGAAGGCCCAGAAGGGCGGCTCCAGGCCGAGTTCCTCCAGGAAGCTCTCCGTCGCATGCCATATCGGCGTGATCTCGGTCGCCTGATGGAGCGCGATCTCTGGCACCAGGGGCGGACGCGCGACCGCCGTGTTCTCCCTGATGAAGGCGTCCTTGGGGTCGAGCGCGCCGGTCAAACGGCGGGCAGTAGGCCGCTGGCGGCGAGGCCGGCCAGCAGGATCCAGCCGAACACCCGGTTGGAGCGGAACTTGGCCAGGCAATCGGCCGGGTCGTGGATATCGACCGTCGCGGCCTGCCAGCCGAGATGACCCGCACCGATCAGCAGGCCGAGATAGGCCGGCCAGGCGGGCTCCAGAGCGATCAGCGAAGCCGTCATCAGGGTCAGGGCGATGCCGTAGAAGACCCAGAGGAAGGGCTTGGTCCGTTCGCCCAGGGCCAGGGCCGAGGATTTCACCCCGACGATGGCGTCGTCCTTCTTGTCCTGATGGGCGTAGATCGTGTCGTAGCCCAGGGTCCAGAAGAAGCCGGCGGCGTAGAGCAGGACGGGAGCCGCGGCCAGCTCGCCCATCACCGCCGCCCAGCCCAGCAGCGCGCCCCAGTTGAAGGTCAGGCCGAGCACAGCCTGGGGCCAATGGGTCACCCGCTTGGCCAGGGGATAGAGGAAGACGAGGAGCAGGGAGCCCGCACCCAGCAGCACGGCGAAACCGTTGAAGCTCAGCAGGATCGCCAGGGCGATCAGCATCTGCGCGCCGAGGAAGAGCAGGGCCTTCTTGACCGAAATCTGGCCGCTGGCGATGGGCCGGGTCGCGGTGCGTGCGACCTGGGCGTCGAAATCCTGGTCGGTGATGTCGTTCCAGGTGCAGCCCGCGCCGCGCATCAGCACCGCGCCGATCCCAAAGGCCAGGACATACCAGGCGACGGTCCAGAAATCCGGGCTGGCCTCGCCGGATGCCCCGGCCGCCCCCACCGCCATGGCGATGCTCCACCAGCCGGGCAGCAGCAGCAGCCAAGTGCCGATCGGTCTGTCGAGCCGCATCAGCTCGGCATAGGGCCGCGCGGCGGCGGGGAGAATCCGCATGACCGGCGCGTCCGGGCGGATATCGACCGGCGAGGCGCTGTCCTGGAAGCCGCCGGAGGATCCGGCGGCGGTTTTGGAGGTGTCGTTCATGGCGCTATAAGCATAGCCCGCTCCGCCCTCAGGAACGAGACATACGGCAACGAGATATAGCGCGCATGGCCAGCGACAGCACTTCCGCATTCGAACCCAGCCCCGATGCCGAGGCGGCGACCGGCCGGCCCGGCCCGCGCCTGTTCGTCGCGGCGGATCTGGCGGCCGGGGCTGATATCCCGCTCGTCGAAGGCCAGGCCCATTACCTGCGCGCGGTCATGCGCCGGTCGGTCGGCGACGGCCTTTCCCTGTTCAACGGCCGCGACGGGGAATGGCGCGCTGTTCTGAGCGAGCTGGGCAAGCGCCGCGCGGTGGCGCGGGCCGAGGCTCTGCTGCGGCCCCAAGCGGTGGAGCCAGACCTCTGGCTGGTCTTCGCCCCGCTCAAGCGCACGGCCACGGGTCTGATCGCCCAGAAGGCGACGGAAATGGGGGTCTCGGTCCTTCTCCCGGTCTTCACCGCGCGCACCGATGCCCAGCGCGTCAACACGGATCGTCTCGCGGCGATCGCCATGGAAGCGGCGGAGCAATGCGAAAGATTGAGCGTGCCGAGCGTGGCGGCGCCGCGGCCGCTCGATGCGTTGCTCGGCGATTGGCCGGCCGATCGGCGCCTGATCCTGTGCGACGAAACGGGCCAGGGGCCGCCCGCCGCCGAGGCATTCGGCACCTTGGAACCCGGTCGGCCGGCGGCATTGATGATCGGTCCGGAAGGGGGCTTTGCGAAGGGCGAGCTTGACGGCCTGCGGAAACTCGAATTTGTTACCTCCGTTACGTTGGGTCCGCGCATCCTGCGCGCGGAGACGGCGGCGGTTGCCGTGCTCGCCCTCTGGCAGTCCGCCCTGGGGGACTGGCAGGGCGGACTGACGCGCTGACGTCCCAGAAGTTGAACGATAACGGGAGGTCGGTCCGGCCCATGTCAGCACCAACCAAGAGCGCCGGCGCGACGCTTCGCGACAAGCGCCAGCTCGTCGAGTACATGGAAGGCGGCGCCAAGCCGCCCGAGGATTGGCGCATCGGCACCGAGCACGAGAAGTTTGTCTTCCGGCTCGACGATCTGCGCCGCCTGCCCTACGAGGGCGATGTCGGCATCCGCGCCGTGCTCGACGGCATGACCCGCTTCGGCTGGCAGCGCGTCGAGGAGTGCGGCAATGTCATCGCCCTGACCGACGGGGATGGCTGCAACATCTCCCTCGAGCCGGGCGGGCAGTTCGAACTCTCGGGCGCGCCGCTGCGCACCGTCCACGAGACCTGCCGCGAGGTGAACCAGCATCTCGACCAGGTCAAGCAGGTGGGCGAGGAACTGGGCATCGGTTTCCTGGGCCTCGGCTTCGATCCGAAATGGGTGCGCGCCGACATCCATTGGATGCCCAAGGGCCGCTACAAGATCATGCGGGACTACATGCCCAAGAAGGGCAAGCTGGGCCTCGACATGATGCTGCGCACCTGCACCGTGCAGGTGAATCTTGATTTCGAGAGCGAGGCGGCCATGGTCAAGAAGCTGCGGGTCAGCTTCGCCCTGCAGCCGATCGCCACCGCGCTCTTCGCCAATTCACCCTTCACCGAGGGCAAGCCGAACGGCTATCTCAGCTATCGCAGCCATATCTGGACCGACACGGACCCGGACCGCAGCGGCATGCTGCCCCTCGTCTTCGACGAGGTTATGGGCTACGAGCGCTGGGTTGATTACGTCCTCGATGTGCCGATGTATTTCGTCTATCGCGACGGCACCTATCACGACGTGTCCGGCCGCTCCTTCCGCGACTTCATGGCCGGCAAGCTCCAGGGCTTCGAGGGGCAGTTCCCCACGATGAGCGACTGGGAAGACCACATGACCACGCCCTTCCCGGAGGTCCGGCTCAAGCGCTACATGGAGATGCGCGGGGCCGATGGCGGGCCCTGGCGCCGGCTCTGCGCGCTGCCCGCGCTCTGGGTCGGTCTGCTCTATGACGGCGAGGCGCTCGACGCCGCCTGGGACATGGTCAAGGACTGGAGCCACGAGGAGCGCGAATTCCTGCGCAACGAAGTGCCCCGCAGCGCGTTGAAGACGCCGTTCCGGGGCGGCACGGTCCAGGACCTGGCCATCCAGATCCTCAAGATCGCCCGGACGGGCCTCAAGAACCGCGCGGTTCTCGACGAGTTCGGCGATGACGAAACGCATTTCCTGAGCGCGCTGGACGAGATCGCCGAGTCCGGCATCACCCCGGCCGAACGCGCGCTGGAAGCCTATCGCGACCGCTGGGGCGAAAGTGTCGACCCGCTGTTCCGTGAGTACATGTACTGATACTGACGCGTCGGGGGAGGCGCGCGGTCCTAGTCCTTGGGGACGAGGAAAATATCGGAAATTCTTTTGCCGCTTGATTTGACGCCGAGCAACCTGTTGCACTGCTTGTAAGCGGTATTGCTTCGCAGTTTATAGAAAAACAGCGTTACCTGATCCAGGATCTTGCCGTCATAGGATTTCGTGTCTGTATATTTGAAAACTTTTTCTCGGTCGGACTCGAAGATTATTCTGTATTTTATGTTTTGGACTGCGCGTGATGTGAAATCCTCGACTAGTTCCGATGAGATGCAATTTCCCACGGCGTACGGGAAGTTATTAAGGTGAAATTTATAGTAATTGATAGAAATATATCATATAAAAAATAGCGCTCATCGCCTTTTTTCTGAATTGAAAATCTGTAATTTCCAATTACTTCGGTCAGACACTGCCTGTCCGAGATGTTTACATGCATTTCGACGAATTTATACCCGTCCGTCAGCAGATCCGAGGCGCAAATCATATCGCATCCGTGCTGGCCTCTATGGGTGTCCACGACCTCGTCGACGATGAGAAACCCGTCGACATCCTCCTGAACGCCGAAATGCCGATACCCGGCCTCGTCGCGGCACAACGAAGCGAACTTGGTGTAGCCCGTGTTGTTGTGCGTTGGTTCGCTGCCCAAAGCATCCTGGCCGGGGAGCGCCGTGCTCAGCGCAGCGGCAAAAGCGAAGAGGGTAACCGCGGCAATATCTCGCATTGGGTTCCTGTGCATTGGGGCAAGGGATCCGGAACGGCATGGGTCGGGGCTTGTGCCAACCTATTATCCGCCAATGGTATCTTGCGCGATAACTATCATAGTCCTGGCGCGCATGGTTGAGCCCGCGGCCTCCCGCGGCCCGCGCCCTCCATCGCGCACGAAAAGGGCGGGATGAACGCTGCGAGTCAGCTTTGAAATCCTGCGCTCGGGCGGCGGTCGGGGACCTTGCGGTAGAGCAGCAGGGCGACGATCCCTAGCCCAGCGAAGAGGGCGAAGCACAGGCGGTAGGCGTCGGTTGGCACGGCGATCGCGGCCAGGGCGCCGACGACCAGCCCGGTGCCGAGCTGCAAGGACGCGATACCCGAAAAGTGGAAGGTGTTGATGGTGGTCAGCCCGCGCCCGGCCAGGCGGTGCGGGAAGAGCGCCCGCTCATGGGCCAGCAGGACCACATCGAAGGTCCCGACCGCGCCCAGGATGACGAGAAGGGAGAGGGCCAGCCAGGTCGGCGGCGCCGGCAGGATCGCCAGCAGGGCGAAGATCGTCACGGTCGCCGACAGGCCGGTCATGACGATGGCCTTGCGCCGGTCGAAGAGTCGGTCGAGCGGGCCGTAGAGCAGGGTGCCGGCCAGCATGGCCAGGGTGATGAGCAGCAGGGCGTCGCCCCGGGCGACCGTGTCGAGACCGTGGATCTCGGCCAGATAGGGCCCTGCCCACATCGTCCGGAAGGCGAACATCAAGGACGCGCCCATGGCCGAGGCACCGGCCATGCGCCAGATATTGGCCGTGGACAGCACTTCGCCCATGCCGCGGATCGCCCCGCCGAGGGTCTCGGGCGCGCCTTCGATGCGGCGGCCCACGCCGGGCGGATCGTCGCGCACCAGGGCGACCGCGATGCTGGCGACGATCGCAACCAGGACCGAGATGGCGACATAGCTGGCGCGCCAGCCATAGGCTTCGGCAAAGCGGGCGAGGGGCGAACTGGCGATGATCTGGCCGAGCCCACCGCCGCCGCCGATGGTGATGGCGACCAGGGTGGCGTAGCGCGCGGGCGGGAACCAGCGGGCATAGGCGACGAGGGGCGCCATCAGATTGGCGCCTGCGCCGACCCCCATCAGCGCCGCGCCGATGATCAGGTCGCGCGCGTTCTGCGCCTGGGAGACGACGAGAGGGCCGGCAAGGGCGAGGAGCTGGAAGCCGGCGATGGTCCAGCGCGCGCCGAACCGGTCGACCAGGATGCCGACGGGGATCTGCATCACTGCGAAGGAGAAGAACAGGGTGCCGCTGATCGCGCCGAGGACCTCCGGCGCCAGATTCATCTCGCGCGCAATATCGGGCGCGACGACGGCCGTGGCGTACCGATAGAGCTGGCCGATCATGAAGACGGCGCAAAGACTGCCCATCATGACATAGAGGCGCATGTTCGGCCGCCCGCCGGCCGCCGGCGGGGCGGGGGCGGCGTCTCCTGTCACTGCACGAGGAGCTTGCGCGGAAATTCGGTCAGGACTTCGCAGCCGGTCTCGGTGACATGGAATGTCTCGCTGAAGACCATGCCGAAATCGCCGCCGAAGATGCTGGGCACGCTGTGGAAGGTCATGCCGGCCTGGAGCGGCGTGGGGTCGTCCGGGCGCAGGGACAGGGTCTTGCCTTCCGACCAGTTGGGCGGAAAGCCGATGCCGACGCTATAGGCGACCCGGTGGATGAAGCGGTCGCCGAAGCCCGCCTTGGCGATCTCGCGGCGGCAGGCGGCATCGGCCTCGCCGCTGGTGATCCCGGCGCGCACGGTCTCGAGCAGGGCGTTGAGCCCGGCCAGGATGGCGTCGGAGACGCGCTTGATCTCGTCGCTCGGCTCGCCCAGCACGGCGACCCGCGCCTGCAGGGCGTGGTAGCGGTCGATGCAGGCGCCGTTCTCGATCAGCACGCAGTCGCCCGCCTCCAGCACCCGGCGGCGCCACATGGTGAAGCAGACGGCCGAGCGCTCGCCCGAGACGGCGAGCGGGGCATGGCCCAGATATTCGCTGCCGGCGGCAATGCTGGCCCGGTGCATTTCGGCCGCGATATCGTTTTCGGTAGCGCCCACCCGGGTCGCTTCCAGGGCGGCATGCATCCCGGCCTCGCAGGCGCGCGCTGCTTGGCGCATGCGGTCCAGTTCCTCGGGACCCTTGATGATGCGATGGCTCTCGATCACACCGGACCAGTCGCGGGTCTCGCGCCCGGCGCGCGATTTGATCGCTTCATAGACATTGGCGGTCATGTACCAGGCCGCCATTTCGAGACCGAGGACGCCGCTCGTCGTGTGATCGGCGATGGCGGCCAGAGTGACCTCGACCGGATCGGCTGTGTCGACGATCTCGACGAAATCCCCCAGGGTCGGGGTGATCGCGGCCATGTATTTGTTGACCACCCGCGAGATCAGGACGGGCTTGCCCTTGGGCGGGATCAGCATGGCCTGGAAGGTGAAATAGCCGATCGACTGATAGCCGGTCAGATAGAAAATGTTCTCGGGATCGAACAGCAGGGCCGCGTCGATGCCGGCTTCGGCCATCGCGGCGCGGGCGCGGGCAATCCGGCGATTGTGCTCGGCTTCCGTGAAGGGCAGTTCCTGCCCCATTTTTGCAGCCATCTCGATTCTCCCCAATCGATCCACATCCGGGCGATGACAGCGCTGCATGGGACGGGGTGTCAAGCCGCCGCAACCGCAACGGGCGAACCGCGATCCGGTATCGTTGAGCGGCGCGATCCACTATCCTCGCGGCCATGTATCAACGGCGAACGAAAATCGGCAGGCAGCGGAGCATCGGCGTAATGGTAGGGGCGCTTGCCGCGCTGCTGCTCCTCGGCGCCGCGCCAGCGCGCGCCGATTGCACCGATCTGCCCGAGCCGGGGGTCGATTGGAAGGGCTGCCGCATGGATCGGCGAGACCTGACCGAAATCGACCTCGCCGGGGCCCATCTGCGCAACACCAGTTTCCTACGGGCCGATCTCTCGAACAGCGATCTCAGCGATGCCGATGCCTTCCGCGCCAAGTTCATCAGCACGAATATGACCGGCGCCATCCTCGACGGCGCGCGCTTGGCCGAGGCCGATCTGACCAAGGCGGACCTCACCGGCGCCTCCCTGAAGCGCGCCAATCTCCAGCGCGCCAAGCTGTTCGACGCGAAGCTGCGCGGGGCGGACCTGACCGGGGTGGAGATGCGCGGCGCCGATTTCCTGAACGCCGATCTGTCCGGCGCCACCTGGATAGACGGGTCGCGGATCTGCGCCGAGGGCTCCATCGGTCGCTGCAAGGCCGCGCGTTAGGGGCGTTCGTGGGGCCGCGCGCCCACCCGGAAAGCCCCATTCCTAAAGCCGATGTTAAGACTTGTGCCCTAACCATTCGGATAGGGCGTGCTGATCGCAATGCATGCCCCTCATGTGAAACGTGCCGAGTGCGGGGGTGGTTCAT
>CAUZWC010000131.1:0-8341 GCA_963583595.1 Alphaproteobacteria bacterium
CTTGGGGCGTTCCATGGTCGGCAGGTGGGCGCAATCCTCGATATAGACGAGGGTGGCGCCGGGGATGCCGGCGGTCAGTTCCTCGCTATGTTCAGGCGGCAGCAGGATGTCCTGCCGGCCGCAGATCACCAGGGTCGGACAGCGGATCTCGCCGAGATGGGGCCGCGCGTCGATGCGCGAGGCGTTGGCGCTTTGCTGGCGCAGATAGGCTTCCAGCCCGAACCGCTTGTTCATCGCCATGACATCGGAACGCAGGGGCTCCTCGTTCAGCCGGTCAGGATGGATGAAGACCGGCAGCATGCGCTGGGTTCTGCCCTGGAAATCGCCCTTCTGAGCCAGGGCGACGAGATCCGCGCGGCGCTGCGCCTGGTCCGGCGTGTCGGCGCGGGCCGAGGTGTCGAGCAGGCACAGCCGGTTCACCCGGTCCGGCGCCAGGCGCATGACCGCCAGGGCCAGATAGCCGCCCATGGACAGGCCGGCCATGCCGAAGTGGCCGGGCGGCATCTCGTCCAGCAGGCGGTGGGCGATCACATCGACCGTGTCGTCCATACTGTGCCGGCCGACATGGAGATTCGCGACATCGCCCAGATGGTCGATCTGATGGCGCCAGAGTTCGGCATCGTAGAGCGTGCCGGGAATCAGCAGCAGGTTTCGGTAAGGCATGAGGCGCGCTCATTTGATAAGGCCGCTCAGGTCCCTGAAGACGGGGGTGCCGGCCCGGCCCATCCATTCAAAGAGGCCCATCTCCGTCGCCACGATTTGAATGCCGGCGGCGTGCATGCGGTCGAGGGCCAGGGCCTTGTTCTCGATCCGGTACGTGGTCGTGGCATCGGCGGCGACAAACACTTCGAATCCGCGCGCGACGAGAGCCATGGCCGTCTGGAGCACGCAGACATGGGCCTCAATCCCGGCGATCACGAGCTGGCGCCGGTCGAGCGCGACGAAACGCGCCGAAAGACTGGGATCGGCGGCGCAGGAGAAATGGGTCTTGGCCGATTTGGCCCCTTCCGGGATCAGCGCGTCGAGCCGCGGGACGGTCGATCCCAGACCCTTGGGATATTGTTCGGAGACGATCAGCCGTACATCCAGCGGGTCGGCAGCCCGCTGGAGAATGGCGCAGTTTTCGATCGCCGCCTCGACATCAGCCATGGCGGGCAGCAGTTTTTCCTGCATATCGACCAGGACGAGGGCCGCTCTTCCCGCTTCGATCAACCCGCCGGGCATTCGGCGCTCCATGGCATTTTCATGATATCTTCGCTCCATATCGCTTGATTCCTTGCTTTTCTAGCGCGTCTCTGAGACAAAGCGGAGCCTCGGAGCTGCCGGGAGCGACGACTCCGAATGACCGGAGTCCGTAAATCAAGCCACGAGCGGTATGAATTTCGAAGATCTCGGCCTTTCAGAGGCCACCCTTCGTGCAGTGCACGAAGCGGGCTACACACAGCCCACACCCATTCAGGAACAAGCCATTCCCTACGTCCTCATGGGACGGGATGTGCTGGGCTGCGCCCAAACAGGCACCGGCAAAACGGCGTCTTTCGTCCTGCCCATGCTGGACATCCTCGACTCGAGCAGGGCGCGGGCGCGTATGCCCCGTGTCCTCATCATCGAGCCGACGCGGGAACTCGCCACCCAGGTGGACGAGGCGTTCATCCAATACGGCAAGTACCATAGCTTCGAGAGTGCGCTGCTGATTGGCGGCACCTCGATGGGCGACCAGGCGCGCAGGTTGGAAAAGGACATCGATGTCCTGATCGCCACGCCGGGTCGCCTGCTCGACATGATCGAGCGCGGCAAGGTGCTGATGACCGGCGTCAAGATCATGGTGATCGACGAGGCCGACCGGATGCTCGACATGGGCTTCGTGCCCGATGTCGAAAAGATCGTCTCCATGATCCCGACGATCCGCCAGACCCTGTTCTTCTCGGCCACAATGCCGCCGGAGATTCGCAAGCTGGCCGACGCCTTCCTGATGAATCCCAAGGCCATCACGGTGGCCCCTCCGGCTTCGCCCTCGGCGACGGTCAAGGATCACATCGTCATCGTCGGCGACCGCGACAAGCGCCGCGTGCTGCACGAGCTGCTGGAGCGCGAGGACGTCACCAACGCCCTCATCTTCTGCAATCGTAAGCGCGATATCGACGGGCTGACCACCTTCCTCAAGGGGCATGGCTACGACACCGCCGCGATCCATGGCGATCTGCACCAATCCCAGCGGACCGAGGTGCTCGACCGTTTTCGCGCCGGCGAGCTGCGTATTCTGGTGGCCAGCGACGTCGCGGCGCGCGGCCTCGATATCGCGGGCTTGAGCCATGTCTTTAATTTCGACGTGCCGCAGACCGCCGAAGACTATGTCCACCGTATCGGCCGGACCGGCCGGGCCGGGCGCGAAGGCCGGGCCTTCACTATCGCGACAGCCTCCGACGGCCGGTATATCGATGGCATTACCCGCCTGATCGGCCGCGACATACCCCGTGTTCAGTCGGACGAATCCGCCAATGTCGAGGCCGATGACGGCGACGAGCGCCGTGGTGGGCGCCGCGGTGGCGCACGCAAATCCGCGCGGCCCCCGCGCCCGGCGCCTAAAGCCGCCAGTGCCGAGCCCGAAACGGCCAGCACCGAGCCGGAAGTTTCGGCCGAGCCGGGAGCCGAGGGCCAGGAAAAGACCGAACGCAGCCCGCGGCCGCGACGGAGCCGCGCCAGCAAGCCCCGCGAAGAAACCGTAGAGCAGGCCGAGGCCGAGGCGGAAGAGCAAGCTGAGTCGCGTCCTTCGCGCAGCCAGGCGGCGGAGCCGAGCGAGGATCGCCCTGAGCAGAGCGATGCCGGGGACGACGAAAAGAGCGGCGGCCGGACGCGCCGCAGCCGGGGCGGACGTGGAAGATCGGAAAGCGGACGGGCGGAAAATGGCCGGTCCCGCGAAAGCGCCGACCGGCCCGAGCGCGGCGATAGTCCCGTCCGCGACCAGGGCGAGCGGCGCGAGCGCAACGAGGATCGCGACGACAACAAGGCCGCCGGTTTCGGCAGCCGCGAGGAAACGCCCGCCTTCCTGCTCCGCGGCCCCCGCCTCTAGGAAAATCGGCGCCAAAGCTTGTCGGCGCCGCCCCTTCCTCACCTGATATCTCTTGACCGGCCCCGTTCTCCGACAGGATCGTGGGCCGGTCGACGGGCAATCCAAATGCCTTCCGATTAAGGAATCGCATCGGACTGGCGGGATCGGATTGGATCGCCGCCATTCAAACCATATTCATTCATGTGAAATGCGAGTTGGATCGGGCCTATGAGGTCGCGAACGACGACGCCCTGAATGTCGACCAGATCTCGGAGGTCTATTCCGTCTCCGGACAATTCGATCTCTTGATGAAATGCTATCTCGACGACGAGGTCGATATCGGCCATTTCGTAACCGAGTCGATCCAGCGCTTGCCCGGTGTGAAGGACACCTTCACCACAATCTGCTTCAAGGCCTTCGGCTGACCTGACCTCTTTGACCCGGCACCGGACAGGAATGAGCGCGAGCCTAACGGGGACAGGCCAGTGATATCCGCCCTCAGCCGAGACGAACTGCCGCCGCCGGGCCTCCTGGACTGGCGCGAAGTACTGGGCGAGGGAATGGCCGTCGGGCGCGCGGTGAAGCGCCGACGCACCGCCTTCCATCGCCTTCGCGGCGTTGCCTCGCAGCACGATTGGGCGCTCGGCCGTCGGGCGGCCGGGCGGAGCCTGTTCATGGTTAATATCGGTATGCCCGACTGGACCTTGACCAAGGCCGCACTGCACGAAATTTGGTTTCGCTTCGAGGAAGCCGAGTTGACACCGCCCGATTCCTACGACCCCATCCTCGAACGGCGCATGGGACTGCCGGCGAAAATGCGCGAAACGGCGCCCCAGGAAACCGAACCCGCGCTCTGGACCGAGAGCGATTGGATCGAACTTCGGCCAGACAGTGCCGATCCAGCCCCAGGCCCCCCTCATCGGCTCGCCCGCGAGTTTCGATAACGCCCATCTCGGCCTCGCCGCCGGGCTCGAAGCGATGGAAATTTCTCCAACTTCGTGAATCACTACCCCTATTGGGACGACGAGGCTGGACAGATCGCCAGCGTCGTCCGCCCGCTCGGCACGGTGGCGGCGCATCGCCGGGCCGGGGTGGTCACCGATTCCTATCTGGAGGACGGCCATTCTGGAATCTTCGCCGATTTCCGCTCGATCGTCGGTTGGGCAATGCTGGAACGCCATCTGGTCGAAGGTCTCTGCGGCGCCGCCTATACGCCAGGCTTCGGCGGGCTGAAATCCGACCCCTTCCTGCGCGCCGCCGTCTTCCGCGCCCTCGAGCTGACCGGCCCGGCCGATGGCTTGCTCGATACCTACTATCACGGCGATACCGTCGGCCATGTTGGGTCGGTCGGCGGACGGCAACCTGGCCCTGTTCGTCAACGACGGCACGGTCAGCATGGCGGCGGATGCCCAGTTCGGTTGGGGCGCCGCCTATCTGCCGACGCCGCTGACCGAGCGTGAGCGGGTGCCGGAGACCGAGTATATTCTGGAGGTTCACCGCCTGGCGCGCGCGATGGAGCCCCGGGCGCGGGCGCTGGCGTCTCATTTCGACAGGCCCGGAACCGAGGTCTTGGGCGAGGAGATCGCCCAAGGTGCGCGCCCCTGGTTTGGCCACGTGAAGGAACATCTCCCCGGGATCGGTATCGACCTCGGTTATCCGATCGAACTCATGCTGGCGACCCGCCGCATGGGAGCTTTCGCGATCCAGCGCATCGGCCGGGACCCATAAGGGACCGGTCACCATTCGACGGAACTGACGCGCCAAACCCTGGAGACCCGCGACCGGGAGATCGCGCGGATCGCCGAATTCGGTGCGGCGCGACTCGGCGGGATCGTGGTGGCCGTGGCCTCGACCGACGTTCACCATTTCGCCACGCAGTTCATCGAAGGGGTGCTGGAAGAGCGCGGCGCGCGCATCCTAGACGGCGGCCTGGCCGTGGACCCGGAAATCCTGCTCGACCGGGCGCTCGCAGCGGGCTGCACGGCGGTGGTCGCTACCACCCATAACGGCTGGGCCCTCAACTTCAGCGACCGCCTCGCCGCCGCACGTCCCCGGCGCGGGGCCAAAAGGGGTCGCTCTCGTGATGGGCGGCGTGCTGAATGAGGACACGGGCAAGGGGGCTCGAACTCCGAACTGCCGCGCGATGTGACCGCCGACCTCAAGGCGCGCGGTATCGTCACCACCAACGACATGCTCGAACTGGTCGCCGTACTGGGGCAATCGCGCATCCGCTAGGCGCTGTCGGCCCGATAGCGGCTCGCAGACAACAGGCCGAACCCGTGCCCGATGGCAGGAAACAACGATCCATCCTCGTCACCAGATCGGGCATCGGCCGCGCCATCGCGCGGCTGCTGGCCGCGCCGGGGGTCGGCATGACGATCCATGCACGGACCAACCGCTCGGGGTGCGAGCATGCCAAGCGCGAAGTCGAGGCAAGGGGCGGCGAGGCCTTGATCGTGCTGGCGACCTGGCCGATGGCGCCTTCGCACGCGACCTCGTCGACCGCACGGCCGAGGCTTTCGGCGGTCTCGACGTGCTGATTGCCAATGCCGCGTTTCCCGTGTAACGCGGCTGGGAGGGGTTGCACCGGGAGACGATGGATTATGCCCATAAGGCCGTGACACCTGGATATCTGGGAGATGGCCGAGCAGGCTCCCCCCATCTCAAGCGCGCCGAGGACGGGCGTGTGGTGACAATCAGCACCCTGAACGTCCATGTCCACCGCCCCGGCTTTCTACGCTTTCCGACTTCGGCCACGGCCAAGGCGCGGCTGGAAGACCTGACCAGAACCCTGGCGATCCACCTTGCGCCCTACGGCGTCTGCGTCAATTGCCGTCGCGCCCGGCCTGATCCGGAACGGGTCGGACGGACCTGATGCTTTCGAGGAGGTGATGCTCCATCTGCCGCTGGGGCGTCTCGGCACCACCGACGAAGTCCCAGCGATGATCGCCTTTCTGGCTGGCCCGGATGCGAGCCACGTCACCAATCAGATGATCCATGTAAACGGGGGGATTTGTTGAGGCGAGGCAAGATCGAGCCTCTTCTCACCCCCCTCCCAACCTCCCCCCATCAAGGGGGGAGGAGCTGCTATGCGCCGAGGCGCGGACTGTTACTCCCTCCCCCTGGATGGACGAGGGTCGGGGTGAGGGTGAGAAGAGGTCCGGCCGTATCGCACCGCTTCCGCACTTCCCAAGCGGCGGTTAAGCTTCCCGCCGTTCGGATATGGGGGAATCAGAATTATGATTGACAAGATGGGGCTGCGCTCAATTCTCATCACAGGATCGGGCAGCGGGATCGGGTTGGCCATCGCACGCCGCCTGGCCGCGCCGGGCGTCGGCATGACGATCCACGCGCTCACGAACAAGGAGGGCTGCGAGCGCACCAAGCGCGAGGTCGAGGCCAAGGGCGCCGAGACCCAGATCGTCTTGGGCGACCTGGCTGACGGGGCCTTCGCCCGCGAACTCGTCGATCGCTCGGCCGAGGCCTATGGCGGGCTTGACGTGCTGGTCGCCAATGCCGGCTTTCCAGAGTTGCGGATCTGGGAGGAACTCGACCGCGAAGCGATGGAGAATGTCCATAAGGTCGTGACCCTGGGCTTCTGGGAAATGGCCGAACAGGCCATCCCCCATCTGAAGAAAGCCAAGGACGGCCGCGTCGTGACGATCAGCACCCTGAATGTCCATGTCCACCGCCATACCTATCCGATGTATCCCGCCTCGGCCGCCGCGAAGGCCGGGCTGGAAGCCCTGACCAAGACCCTGGCGATGCATCTCTCGCCCTTCGGGGTCTGCGTCAATTGCGTGGCGCCCGGAATCATCGAAAAAGATTCCGACACGATCCAGTTCTACGATCCGGCGGCGTACGAGCCGTTGCTTGCCCATGTCCCCTTCGGCCGCTTGGGGAGGACTGACGAGGTCGCCGCCATGGTCGCCTTCCTGGCGAGCCCGGATGCGAGCTACGTCACCAATCAGACCATCCATGTGAATGGCGGGATCTGTTAGAGACTCCGATGTCATTGACCGCCCTCATCCCGAGCCTGCCAAAGCCTGAGGATTGCACGGCGGCCGATCCGTGCAACGGCCCCATACTTCGACAGGCTCAGCATGAGGCCGAAGGCAAGGTCGCGGACGACCGATGCAACGCCGTCCCATTGCCCAGCGCCGCTCCCTGGGCCAAGCGACAACCATGACCGTCAAGATCTCCGCCTCCTCCGCCCCCTCGCGGCTCCGGCGCGTCATGGTGCTGAGCGCCTCCGTTCTGGCGGCGGCCGTGTTCGAACTGAACCTGACCAATATCTCGGTCGTCCTGCCCCATATGCAGGGCGCCTTCAGCGCGACTCAGGACCAGGTGAGCTGGGTCGTCACCGCCTTTTTCGTCGGCATGATCGTGGGCTTCGCCTGGTCGGGCTGGGCCGCAGACCGGTTCGGTCGGAAGCAGGTCTTCATGCTGGCCAATCTCGGCTTCGTCGTCGCGACCTTCATGTGCGGTGCCTCCGACACGCTCGGGTCGGAAGTGGCCTGGCGTTTCGGTCAAGGGTTCTGGGGCGGTCCGTTGATGCCGCTCAGCCAGGCGCTCGTGCTCGACTCCTTCCCGCGCCGCCAGCATGGCTTCGCCAACGCCATCTGGGGCATCGGCGTGATGATGGGCCCGGCCCTCGGGCCGACCTTCGGCGGCTTCATCACCCAACATTGGGAGTGGCATTGGATCTTCTACGCCTGTCTGCCGGCGGCGGGTGTGGCGACGGCGCTGTGCTGGATCTTCGTGCCCAAGACCGAGGGACGGCCGGAGCGGGCCTTCGACCTGATCGGCTTCACCGCCCTGATCCTCGCGGTGATCGCCGCGCAGCTCGCCCTCAACCGGGGGGAACGGCTGGACTGGTTTGCCTCGACCGAGATCATCCTCGAGGTTGCGGCGGCGGCCTTCTTCTTCTACATCCTGGTCGTCCAGACCCTGACGGCGCGTAACCCTTTCATCGAACCGGGCATTTTCCGCGACCGCAACGCGGCGACCGGCCTGGCGATCACCGTGATCTGGGGCTTCACCCTGCACGGTCCGCTGGTTTTGACCGCGCTGCTGCTGCAGGAGCTGCGTGGCATGCCGGTCATGACCATCGGGATCATCATGTCGCCGCGTGGACTCGGGGTGATGGCCGGCATGTTCCTGGCTGCTCAGGTCATCAAACGCGTCGACCCGCGCTATATGATCGCCTTCGGGATGGGCACCCTGGCGCTATCGTCCTGGTTCATGTCGCAATGGACCATGGCAATCGGCGCCTGGGACGTCATGTGGCTG
>CAUZWC010000132.1:0-8322 GCA_963583595.1 Alphaproteobacteria bacterium
TCTGGTGGTCGGCGACGCGGGCATCGACCGCGAAGCCGTCGCGAGACAGGCCCTCCCGCCGCAACGCTTCGATAGAAAACCCTACTGGATAGATCGCGGTGACTTCGGCCCGCCGACCCTATGGGGCGATGACGCGGTGGCAGGGGTGAGGCGGGCCGTGCTGGCGCTCGAGGAAATTCCGGCGGAGGCGGCGGAATGACCGAAGTTCTTCGCTTCTCGACGCGACTCCAGGCCGATGACTTCGTGGTCGCCGATCACCGGGTGCACGGCGTGCGGATCATGCCGGGGGTCGCCTTCCTCGACATGGTCTGGCGGTTGCTGGAAGCCAAAGGCTACGACCCGACCCGGGTCGAGATCCGCGACGTGCTCTTCTCCGAGGCGGTCGCCCTGGCCGAGGGCGAGGCCCGGCGTATCGTCATCGAGGCGGCTGCAAGCGGCGATGTCTGGGAGGTGGTCGCGCGCAGCCGGATCGAGGATCGCAGCGGAGCCGCGTGGAGCGAGAATTTCCGTTGCCGTGTCCATTTCGGATGGGCGGGTGACGAGGCGGCAGGTTCGACGCCGTTCGATGCGACGGGTGCGGCCGTGCTGGCGATGGATGAGGTCTATGCCCGTGCCCGCGCGGTCGTGATCGACCACGCGGCGCGGATGCGGATGACGGGAGAAATCCGCAAGGCCGCGAGTGCCGCCGAAGCCAGCCTTGTCCTGACGCCGGAAGCGGCCGAATACGAAACCGATTACATCGTCCATCCGGCGGTGCTCGACACGGCGACCCTCGTGCCCTTCGTCTTCCGCGATTCGGCGCGGATCACCAAACCCTATATCCCGCTTTCCATCGAACGGGTGACCCTGGCGGGTCCAGTCGACGGCCCCGTTCTGGTGCGCGTGACCCACGATCCCGCGAATGACGCAGGCGGCGATCTCCTCTTCCACGACTACACGCTGTGCGATCCGGCGGGCCGCACCCTCGTCCGGGTCGAGCGGCTCTGCGCCAAACAGATTCGGACCGCCGAAGGCCTGTCGCCGGCCGCGAAGCGTCCCATGACTGGGAAGACCGCGCGGCCCGCGATGCCCGCATCACCCGCGCCAACCGGGGACGGTGCGCCGATCCCAAGCCAGGTCGCCGTCGAAACATTCCTTTCATCCTATTTCGGCTCGGTCACGGGCCAAACGATCGGTGGCGAGGACCTCGAAACCGGTTTTTACGATCTTGGCCTGGACAGCACCGACCTTTTGGAGGCTGTGCGCTATCTGGAGCGCGGGTTGGGGTCGGAGCTCTATCCGACCTTGCTGTTTGAGCGGAGCACGGTGCGGGGGCTTGCTGGGTATCTGTGGGAGGAGCACCGGGCGGGGGTGAACGGGTTGCTCGCGTCGGGCGGCGCAGTATCGGAGCGGGCACCCGGTGCGCCAGCCGCGCATTCTCCGGCAGAGACGCTGTACCTACGCCCGGTCTGGCAGGAGGCGGCGCTGGGCGCGGAGGCGGCGGCGGCGGGTGCGCTGCTGGCGCGGGGCGCGGGGGCCGATGCGGTCGCATCGTCGTGGCCGGGCGAGCGGACGGAGATACCCGATGAGGCCTCCGCGGCGTTGTTTGCCTGGCAGGGCGAGACGGATGCCGCCGATCTTCTGTCCCTTGCCGGTGCGTTGCCGCGCGAAGCGACGCTGGTCACGACCCATGGCGGCGGGGCCGAGGGCCTGGGTCTCGCGGGCCTGCTGGCGAGCGTGGCGCGGGAACGGCCGGGCATGCGGCTGGTCGCGCTGGAAGGGGCGAGGCTGGAACAGGCAATCGCGGAACTGCGTCGGGCGGCGGCGGGCTTCCGGTCCGTGCGCTACCGCGACGGGGTGCGCGAGGAAGCGGGCTTCGTCGAGGCAGTGGCGGAACCTCATGCCCTGCCCGAAGGCGGCGCCTGGGCGATCACGGGCGGTCTGGGCGGTCTGGGCCTGACTTTCGCCAGAGCTCTGGCGGCGCGGGGCGCCAAGGTCGGCCTGATCGGGCGCAGCGCTCCCGATCCCGATTTGTCGAAGGACCTGGAAGCCGACGGCATCGTCTTCGCGCAGGGCGACGTGACGGAACGGGAGTCTCTGAAGCCAGCCCTGGAGGCGGTCCGAGCCAAGATCGGCCCGCTGACGGGGGTAATCCACGCGGCCGGGGTTCTGCGCGACGGTCTGGCGGGCAGGACGAGCGCGGCGGAGGTCGAGGTGGTCCTGGCGCCCAAGATCGCGGGCGCACGGCATCTGGACGAACTGACCCGGGACGACCCGCTGGACTGGTTCGTGTTGTTCGGCTCGGCGACAGGGAGCCTGGGGAATGCGGGTCAGGGCGCCTATGGCTACGCCAATGGCTGGCTGGCCGGCTTCGCGGCGGAGCGGACGGGACCGGGGCGCAGCCTGACCCTGGGCTGGCCGCTCTGGGAAAGGGGCATGGCGGCGGATAGTGCTGAGGATGCCGAGAACCTTCGCGCGCGCCTCGGCTTGGTGCCGCTGGACGCGGAAGCGGGCCTGGCAGCCTTCGTGGCGAGTCTGGGCCAGGACGCGCCGCATCTGGTGGTGCTTCACGGGGAAGCGGAACGCCTGCGATCGGCGCTGGAGTTGGAGGCTCCCACCACAACACCGCGCTCCTACCCCGAACCGGTAAAGCCCGCTGCAGGCGCCGTCACGCCCACCGCAGGTGCAATCGCGGTGATCGGGCTGGCGGGGCGTTATCCGGGGGCGGTGGATCTGCGGGCCTTCTGGCGGAACCTGGCCGAGGGTGTGGACGGGGTAGGAGAGGTGCCACCGGAGCGGTGGGACCACCGGGCCTACTTCGATGCGGAAGGAGAGATGCCGGGGACGAGCTGGTCGCGCTGGGGCGGCTTCCTGGAGGGGATCGATCTGTTCGATCCGCTGTTCTTCGGGATCTCGCCCAGGGAAGCGAAGGTGATGGACCCGCAGGAACGGCTGTTCCTGGAGACGGCCTGGGCGGCGCTGGAGGACGGGGCGCTGTCGCGGGATTCGGTGAAGGGAAGGAAGGTCGGGGTCTATGCCGGGGTGATGTGGAGCCAGTACCAGCTCTACGGGCTGGCGGCGGCGCAGGCGGGGAGCTGGCTGCAGCCGATGTCGTTCAACTCTTCGGTGGCGAACCGGCTGAGCCATGTGCTGGACCTGCACGGGCCGAGCCTGAGCCTGGACACGGCGTGTTCGTCCTCGCTGACGGCGCTGCATCTGGCGATCGAGAGCCTGAGGCGGGGGGAATGCGAGCTGGCCTTCGCGGGCGGGGTGAACCTGACCCTGCATCCCTCGAAGTACCAGTTCCTGGGGCAGGGCAGGATGCTGTCGCGGGACGGCAAGTGCCGTGCCTTCGGGGACGGGGGCGACGGCTATGTGCCCGGAGAGGGCGTGGGCGTCGCGCTGCTGAAACCGCTGAACAAGGCGCTGGAGGACGGCGATCCGATCCGGGGTGTGATCCTGGGCAGCGGGGTGAGCCATGGGGGGAAGACGGCGGGCTACACGGTGCCCTCGGCGGAGCGCCAGGCGGAGTTGATCCAAAGCGTGCTGGCGGAAGCGGGGATCGCACCCGAAGAGGTGAGCTATGTGGAGGCGCATGGGACGGGGACGGCGCTGGGCGATCCGATCGAGGTCGAGGGCCTGAAGGCGGCCTTCGGGAAAGAGGCACAGACCCCCTGGTGCGCGCTGGGCTCTGTGAAATCGAATATCGGGCATCTTGAATCGGCGGCGGGGATCGCGGGGCTGACGAAGCTGCTGCTGCAGCTCGAAGCCCAGGAACTGGTGCCGAGCCTGCATGCGGAGCCCTTGAACCGTCATCTTGCGATCGAGGGCACGCCGTTCCGGGTGCAGACCCGACGAAGCGACTGGACGACGACCGCATCGCGGCGGATCGGGGGTCTGTCCTCCTTCGGGGCGGGGGGCACGAATGCGCATCTGCTGGCCGCGGAAGCGCCGCGGCGCAACGACGCGCCGAGCGCCAGCACCGGGCCGGAACTGATCGTGCTCTCCGCGCGCTCCAAGGACGCCCTCAGGCAACGCGCCCGCGACCTCAGGCAATGGATCGAAACACGGGATGGCGCGGTGGTGGCGGGCGCCTCTCAGTTCGCGGAGTTGGTTGCGATATTGACCGAGGGAGCGGGGCGGATTCTCGGTGTCGGGGTGGAGGCGATCGATGTCGAAGAGGACTGGGAGGGCCTTGGCCTCTCCGGCGCGCGGCTGGCCGCTTGGCAGGCCGATATCGAATCCCGACTCGATCGGCCGCTGGCAAACGACCTGATCGGGCGGAGCGGCACCATCGAGGCCCTGGCGCGTGACCTGGCCGGGAGCGAGGGCGGGGCCGGATCGCCGGCGGGTGAAATCGCGGCCCTCGCGCATACGCTTCAGGTCGGGCGGACGGTATTTATGGAACGATTCGCCGTCATCGCCAACGATCTCGGCGCGGTGGCGGAGGGCCTTTCGGCCTTCCTTGCGGGCGAGACCTTGCCGGTCGAAGGTCCCGCCGACCTCAGCGCGGCAGCGGAATGGTTCCTCGCTGGCGAGTCCGTCGATTGGCGAGCGTTGCGAAAGACGCCGCCGCCGAGACGGCTGCATGGATTGCCGACCTATCCCTTCGAGCGGCAGAGCTATTGGGTCACGCCGATCGTCTTCGACAGATCGATGCAGGCGCCCTTGCCCATGGCGGTGGCGCCGGATGCCGCCGGAGCTGGCGATACGGGCGATTTTCTGTTTCTCCCGCGCTGGCGGCGGATACCGCTGCATGCAGTCGTGGAGGAACGCGCCGGCCTTGCTTGGGTCGTGGCCGATGCGTCGCGCAAGGGCGCGGCCGAGCTGCTGGCGGGAAGCCGGGTGGCGCGGGTCTTGTCCTGGGGTGAAGCGATCGTGGCAGCGGCGGATGCGCCGGACGAAATCGTTCTGCTGCCCGGTGGCGCGAATGCATTGTCGGATCTGATGCGGCTGCTCCAAAGCCTGGGCCGCGCACGCGGCGAGGCGATGGGGGGCTTGCGCCTGCGCCTCGTCACCCGGCGCGGGCATGCCGTGTTGCCGGGCGAGGAAATCGAAACGGTTCAGGCGGGCTTGAGCGCCTTCCTGCGATCGGCCCTGCATGAATGGCCCGGGGCGGAAGCTGTTTGCATCGATCTGGACTCGGACGAGGATGTCGCGGGCGTTCTTGCCGCGCCCTGCGCCAGTCCTGTTCCCGACTTCGCTCTGCGCGGCGGTGCCGGATTCCGGCGCGTGCTTCATCCGCTTACCTTTTCGCTCGAGGCCGGCGGGTTGCGCGATGGGCTGCGCGTGTTGATCGCAGGAGGCGGTGGGCAGGTCGGCAGGGAATTGGCGGTCGAACTGGCGCGCAGCGCGCATGCCCGCGTGGCGCTGGTCGGCCGGCGAGCGGCGGATGCGACCATCGCCGGTACGATCCAGGCTGCCGCCGATGCGGGCGGCGAGGCGGTCTATCTGCGCGGCGACGTGACCGACGCGGGTTCGATCCGCAAGGCCGTGGCCGAGGCGGTCCGGTTTTTCGGCGGCCTCGATCTCGTCATCCACGGCGCGGTCTCCTATGGCGAGCGGGCGTTGTCGGACCTTTCGGAGGGCGATCTGGCCGCGACCTGGGAGCCGAAGGTCGAGGGGCTCGAGATCCTGGTGGAGGCTGTGCGCGACCGGCCACTCGACGCCTTCGTCGTCTTCTCCTCGGCGCAGATCTATGCGGGCAATACCGGACGCGCCCATTACGCCGCCTCCTGCGCCGCCGCAGTGGCCTGCGCCAATCGGATCGCGGCGGATGCGCCCTGGCCGGTGCGGGTGATCGATTGGGGCTTCTGGGATGTCGGCGAACTCGCGACCGAGGCGGTTCGTGCGGCGCTGCGTAAACAGGGTGCCACCGGCCTGTCGGTCGCGGATGGGGCCGAAGCCCTGGCGCGGATCGTGGCGGGACCGGCGTTCCAGGTCGCTGCCCTGCGGCTCGATCCAGCCATGTGGCCTTTCGCCGGGATCGAGGACGGTGCGGGTTTCGAGGCGACCGGCCTGGCCGCACCGTCCTGTTTCAATGCCGTCCGCGCTCTCACTGCCGCGCCGGACGGAGAGGGAGCGGTCGCGCGGGCGCGCACCGATTTCGAGGCGGTCAATTGCCATGCCGTCGCGCGGTTCCACGATCTGCTGCGCGAGCGGGGCCTGTTCCGCGATCCGGGTATCCGGCATGAGGATCATGAAATCGTAGCGGCCTTTGGTGTCGTGCCGCGCCATCGGCGCTTTCTGGATGCCGCTCTCGCGCATCTCGCGGCGGCGGGACGAATCGCTCCGCAAGGCGAGGGCGTCTGGCAGTCAGTCAGGGGTGTTTCCGATGCGCCGGCGGTCGGCGCGCGTTCCGCCGATGCGGGTGCGATGGGCGCGGAAGCGGCGTTGCTGGATCGCTGCCTCGACGACTTGCCCGCCGTCCTGACGGGGAAACTCGAAGCGACGGAAGTGCTGTTCCCCGACGGCTCGCCGGAGTCGATCCAGAAGGTCTATCGCGGCAATCCGGTTTCCGATTGGTTCAACGCCCAGGCGGCATCGGCGGTGGCCGCGCGCGCCCAGGCGGCGCTCGACGCGGGTGAAAAGTCCCTGCGGATCGTCGAGATCGGCGCGGGCAGCGGCGGCACGACCGAGGCGGTCCTGGCCGCCCTTTCGCCCTTCGCCAATCGGTTGCGGCTCGATTACACCTTCACCGATCTGTCGCCGGGCTTCGTGAAGGCGGCGGCGCGGCGTTTCGGTGACGGCAGGCCGTGGTTCAAGACCAGGACGCTCGATATCGAGGACGATCCGGCCGGGCAGGGCTTCGCAACGGGCGCCGCCGATCTGATCCTTGCCGCCAATGTCCTCCATGCCACCCGTCGCATGGCGCGCAGCCTGGGCCATGCCGCCCGTCTGCTGCGTCCGCGCGGCTGGCTGGTCGTGAACGAGGCGGTGGCGGCCGAACCCTTCACGAATTTCACCTTCGGCCTGCTCGACGGCTGGTGGTTGGCGGAAGACGACCTGCGTCTGCCCCATGCGCCGCTGCTTTGGGCCGATGGCTGGCTCGGCGCATTGGTTGATGCCGGTTTTGGGCCGGCCCGGGTGCTGCCCGGCCCGGCCTCGGAACCGGCGGTCGACGGCATGCGGGTGATCGTGGCGGAGAGTGCGGGTCTCGCTCTTATCGAGAATGTGAAGCGGGAGGCGGCGCAACCGCCTGTTGTACGGCCTGCGGTGGCGACTCCGGCGGCCCGCCCGACCAATCCGCGGATCGAAGACGACAGGGATCGCATCGCGGCCCTGGAGCGGCAGGTCATTGCCGAGGTCGCGACGGCGGTCGAACTGCCGGATGCCGCCTTCGACGCGGCCCTGCCTTTCGCCAGCCTGGGGATCGACAGCATCCTGGCCGTGGCGGTGGTGCGCCATCTCAACGACCGGCTGGGCGTGACCCTGCGCGCGACGGATCTGTTCAACTACCCCGACGCCCGGCGGCTGGCCGCGCATCTCGCCGAAGCCTTTCCCCGATGCCTGGGCGATGCGGTGTCGGAGCGTTCGGCCTCTGAATCGCCCGCGGTTCCCGGAGTCGATCCCGAGCCGCCTGCAATCGTTGCCGTCGCACGATCGGGCGGGTCGCGGAGCGGTCCGGCGCGCGACGCTTTCGCGCCCATCGCCGTCACCGGGATGAGCGCGCGCTTCCCCGATGCCGACGATCTGGATGCATTCCTGCGCAATCTCGAAAGCGGCCATGACGCGGTCCGGGAAATTCCCGCGTCGCGCTGGCTCCTCGACGGGTTTTACGATTCCGATCCGGCGGCGCCCGAGCGCAGCACTGGAAAATGGGGCGGCTTCCTGTCGCGCATCGACGCTTTCGATCCGGCCTATTTCCGCATGTCGCCGCGCGAGGCGGAACTGACCGATCCGCAGCACCGGTTGTTCCTGATGGAAGCGGTAAGGGCGCTGGAGGATGCGGGCCTGACTCGCGCCGCGCTGGACGGCGCGCCGCTGGGCATCTTCGTCGGCTGCAAGGCGGGCGACTATTTCCGCAACCTGGGCTCGGAGGACCGCAATGCCCAGGCCTTCACCGGCAATGCCACCGCCATCCTGCCGGCGCGCCTCGCTTATCACCTGAACACGACGGGACCGACTCTGACCGTGGACACGGCCTGTTCCTCGGCCCTGGTCGCGCTGCATCTGGCCTGCGAATCCCTGCGCTCCGGCGAATGCGACACGGCCGTTGCCGGGGCCGTGGCTCTGATGGCGACGCCGCATACCCACCTGACCCTGTCGCGCGCCGGGATGCTGTCGCCGACCGGGCGTTGCCGCACTTTCGACAACGGTGCCGACGGCTTCGTGCCGGGCGAG
>CAUZWC010000133.1:0-8320 GCA_963583595.1 Alphaproteobacteria bacterium
GGCCAAGGCCTCGCCAATGCCGTCGGCATGGCGATGGCCGAGCGCCTGATGGCGGCGCGCTTCGGCGATGACGTCGTCGATCACCACACCTATGCCATCGCGGGCGACGGCTGCCTGATGGAAGGCATCAGCCATGAGGCGATCTCCCTCGCCGGGCATCTGAAGCTCAGCAAGCTGATCGTGCTGTTCGACGACAACCGCATCTCGATCGACGGCCCGACCGATCTCTCCGTCTCGGACGATCAGGCCGCGCGTTTCACCGCCAGCGGCTGGGACACCCAAGCGGTCGACGGTCAGGACGCCGCCGCCGTCTCAGCGGCGATCGCACGAGCGAAGAAGACCAACCGCCCCTCGCTCATCCTCTGCCGAACGACCATCGGCTATGGCGCGCCAAAAAAGGCGGGCAGCGCTGGCTCTCACGGCTCGCCCCTGGGCGCCGCGGAAATAGCCGGCGCGCGCGCCGCCTATGGCTGGGATGCCGAACCCTTCGACCTGCCGGCCGACGTTGTGACGGCCTGGCGCGCGATCGGCGCCAAGGGTGCAGAAAGCCGCGCGGCCTGGGCCGAGCGGCGCGACACCCTGCCCGGCGAGCGCAAGGCCCTGTTCGAGCGCACCATCGCCGGGCGCCTGCCCGAAAGGCTGGACGGCGTTATCAGCGCCTATAAGAAGAGCCTGAGCGAAGAGGCGCCCAAGCGCGCCACACGCCAGTCCTCGGGCGACACCTTGGACGTTCTGGCCGAGCATCTGCCCGAGCTGATCGGCGGCTCCGCCGACCTCACCGGCTCGAACAACACCAAGGCCAAGAGCCAGGGCGTCGTCAGCCCGGAAGATTTTTCCGGAGGCTATATCCATTACGGCGTGCGCGAGCACGGCATGGCCGCCGCCATGAACGGCATGGCCCTGCATGGCGGTTTGATTCCCTATGGCGGCACCTTCCTGATCTTCACCGATTATGCCCGCCCGGCGATGCGACTTTCGGCCCTGATGGGCATCCGCACGATCTATGTCATGACCCATGATTCGATCGGCCTGGGCGAGGACGGCCCGACCCATCAGCCGGTCGAGCAACTCGCCAGCCTACGCACCATGCCCAATATGGCGGTGTTCCGTCCGGCCGATGCGGTCGAGACGGCGGAATGCTGGGCCCTCGCCCTGGCGCACCAGGACGGCCCCTCGACCCTCGCCCTGACCCGCCAGGGCCTGCCGACCCTGCGCAAGACCCATACGGATGAGAATCTCTGCGCAAGGGGCGCCTATGTGCTGGCCGAAGCAAGTGGGCCGGCGCGTGTCACTCTCTACGCAACCGGCTCCGAAGTCTCCCTCGCGGTCGAGGCCCAGACGCTGCTGGAAGGCGAAGGGATCCCGACCCGGGTCGTCTCGGTTCCCAGCCGCGAGTTGTTCGAGGTCCAGGACGAGGACTACAAAGCCGGCATCGTCGATCCCGGCCAGGTCCGGATCGCGGTCGAGGCCGCCATCGGCTTCGGTTGGGAGCGTTTCACCGGGGCCGATGGTGCTTTCATCGGCATGACCGACTTCGGCGCCAGCGCACCGGCCGGCGATCTCTACCGCCATTTCGGCATCACCGCCGAGGCGGTCGCCGAGGCCGCCCGGGCGCGGCTTTGAGTTCGGGTTTCATCGTTTAAGTCAATACGGAGTATTCGAATGCCTATTCGCGTCGCTATCAACGGCTTCGGCCGGATCGGCCGTCTGGTTCTGCGCGCCGCCGCCGAATCAGGTCGCAAGGACATCGAGATCGTCGCCATCAACGACCTGGGCGATGTCGAGTCGAACGCCCATCTGCTGCGCTACGATTCGGTCCACGGCCGCTTCCCCGGCACGGTCAAGACGACCGCCACGGGCATCAATCTCGGCTCCGGTGTGATCAAGGTCCTGTCCGAGCGCGATCCGGCCAAGCTGCCCTGGGACAACCTAGGCATCGACGTTGCTCTCGAATGCACGGGCATCTTCACCGACAAGGCCAAGGCCGGTCTGCATCTCGATGCGGGCGCCAAGCGCGTCCTGGTCTCGGCCCCGGCCTCGGGCGCCGATATCACGATCTGCTACGGCGTGAATCATAAGAAGCTGCGCAAGTCGCATCGCATCGTCTCAAACGCCTCCTGCACGACCAACTGCCTGGCTCCTCTGGCCTTCGTGCTGAACAAGGCCTTCGGCATCGAGCAGGGCTATATGACGACGATCCACGCCTATACCGGCGACCAGCGGACCGTCGATACCCTGCATAGCGACCCGCGCCGGGCACGCGCGGCGGCGGTCTCGATGATCCCGACCTCGACAGGCGCAGCGCGCGCCGTGGGTCTGGTCCTGCCCGAACTCGCCGGCAAGCTGGACGGCACCGCGATCCGCGTCCCGACGCCGAATGTCTCGCTGATCGACTTCAAGTTCGTGCCGTCCAAGACCGTCTCGGTCGAGGCAATCAACGCCGCCATCGAAAAGGCGGCCAAGGGCCCGCTCAAGGGCATCCTGGCGACGACGGACGAGCCGCTGGTCAGCGTCGACCTGAACCACAACCCCGCCAGTTCGACCGTCGATGTGACCCAGACCCAAGCCATCGAAGGCAAGCTGGGCCGGGTGATGAGCTGGTACGACAACGAGTGGGGCTTCTCCAACCGGATGCTCGATTCGGCGGTCGCGGTCGGCAAGCTCGGCTAAGTCCGGCACTAGTGTCAGAAAGCCCAGTCAGGCGGCCCACCCCGGTCGCCTGATTTTTATACCGGGTGCAGGATTATGGAAAATTTATGCCTTGAAATGACCACATTCCCGCCCCGACTCGGACCGGACTCACCCTCCCCGCGGTCACATTTCGATATCGAAACAGACTGAGGAAATAGATCATCAGACGCTTGGCATTTCCGGTCGCGGGCGCCCTGTTGCTTGCCACCACCGCCTGCTCCGGTATGGGCAACACCGAGCAGCGCGTCCTCAGCGACGGCGCCATCGGCGCCGGCGTGGGCGCGGCGTGGGCGCGGCGGGCACGCTTATCACGGGTGGTTGCATCGCCTGCGGCGCGGCCATCGGCGGCGCGGTCGGCCGCTGGCTGCTCGACGAACACGACAAGAGCAGTTTCTAGGCTATCGCACCCGGCCTGGGCGAGGCAGCCAAGCTGTCGGAGAAGAGAAAAGCCATGGCCGCCAAGCCATGGCTTTCTCTTTGTCCGGCTCACGCGCAAAATGGCGCCATGCCGCGCCCCTGCTTCATAATCCACGATCTGGCCCAGGGCCGCGCCGCGCTGAGCGCCGCCTCCGAGGCCGGTCTCGGCCCCGTCTTAGCCAGCGCGCCCGGCGCGGCCGGCTATCTCGGGGCCGGGACCTGGCGGGCGCTGGAAGAACTATGGCGCCGAGAGTTTCCGGAGACCCAGTTCCTCGCCCTGCTCGATTGCGGCGACTCGGCAGGCGATGCCCTCGCAGCCCTGCGCGCCGGGGTGACGGCCCTGCGCCTCGACAGCCACGCCGGGACCGTCGCGAAGATCGCAGCGATGGCCGAAGCCCTCGGCGCGACGGTCAATCCGGAGACAGGACCGGCCTGCGATCTGGCCGAGCATCGCGATCCTTTGGCCGCCGCGCGCGAACATTTCGCGCAGGAGGGCGCACGCAACATTGAAAAGGGCGCAAGGCCGGGTTAATCAATTCGCGAAATTCAGCCATCCGATCGATCGTCCGAAGGGGTTCACCGCCATGCGCATCAGCCAGCGTGTTCGACGCATTCTCAGCAACTACGAAAGCGACACGCCGGGCAGCAAGGCGAACCTCGCCCGCATCCTGTCCCATGGCCGCCTGGGCGGCACCGGGCGCATGGTCATCCTGCCGGTCGATCAGGGCTTCGAGCACGGCCCGGCGCGCAGCTTCGCGCCCAACCCGCCGGCCTACGATCCGCATTACCACTACCAGCTCGCCATCGATGCCGGGCTCAACGCCTACGCCGCGCCGTTGGGCATGCTGGAGGCCGGGGCCGATACCTTCGCCGGGGCCATCCCAACCATCCTCAAGGTCAACAGCGCGAACAGCCTGTCCCGCCTGAAGGACCAGGCGATCACCGCCTCGGTCGGCGATGCCCTGCGCCTGGGCTGCGCCGCCATCGGCTTCACGATCTATCCCGCCTCCGACGACCAGTTCTCGATGATGGAAGAGATCCGCGAGATGGCCGAGGAGGCCAAGGCCCTCGGCCTCGCCGTCGTGGTCTGGTCCTATCCGCGCGGCGGCGACCTGACCCAGGAAGGCGAGACGGCGGTCGATATCTGCGCCTATGCCGCCCATATGGCGGCCCTGCTGGGCGCCCATATCATCAAGGTGAAGCCGCCGACCGCCCATCTCGAACTGCCCGAGGCCAAGAAGGTCTACGAGGCGCAGAAAATCGACATCTCGACCCTCGCCAAGCGCGTCGCCCATGTCATGCAGTCGTCCTTCAACGGCCGCCGCCTCGTCGTCTTCTCGGGCGGCAACCCCAAGAGCCTGGACGAATTCTTCAACGAGGTCCGCGGGTTGCGCGACGGCGGCGCCAGCGGCTCGATCATCGGCCGCAACACCTTCCAGCGCCCGCGCGACGAAGCTCTGAAGATGCTCGACACGATCATCGATATCTATCGCGGCAAGGCCTGATCGGCATGGCCGCGTCCAGCGAACCTGATTGCCGGCTGTATCTCGTCACCCCGCCGGCTTTCGAACTGGACGCCTTCGCGCTGCGGCTGGCCGAGGCGCTGGACGGCGGCGACGTGGCCTGCGTGCAGCTTCGCCTCAAGGACGTGCCGGACGGCGCGGTGCGCGATGCGGCACGGACCCTGATGCCTATCTGCCATGCCCGCGACGTGGCCTTCATCGTCAACGACCGGCCCGATCTGGCGGCCCAGTTGGAGGCGGACGGGGTCCATGTCGGGCAGGAGGACACCGCCTATGGCGAGGCCCGCGCGCTGCTCGGCGAGGACCGGATCGTCGGCGTGACCTGCCACGACTCGAGGCATTTCGCGATGGAGGCGGCGGAGGCCGGGGCCAATTACGTCGCTTTCGGCGCCTTCTTCCCGACCGAGACCAAAGAGGCCAAGACGGCGGCCGATACAGATATCCTGCGCTGGTGGAGCGAGTTGATGACCGTGCCCTGCGTCGCCATCGGCGGTATCACGGTCGGCAATTGCGCGCCCCTGGTTAAAGCCGGGGCCAATTTCCTGGCCGTCGTCTCCGGCGTCTGGAGCTATCCCGAGGGTCCGGGCGCGGCGGTGGACGCCTTCAACGTGGAGATCGCGGCGGCGCTCGCCGCCTTGTGACCGCCCGTGATCGCGCGAATGCCCTAGGCTGAGGGCATCATGCGCAACTTGACCTTCGTCGCCATTCCCGCCGCCCTCACGCTAGGCCTGTATTGGCCGGGGGCGGCCCTTGCCCTGGATATCGACGCGGCCCGGCGGGAATTCCCGAAGACGGATTTCGAAACCCGTGCGGTGCCCCTCGACGAGATCAAATCGAGCGGGCCGCAACGCGACGGTATCCGCTCTCTGGACGATCCGCCTTTCCATCCGGCCGCCGGTCTTCGACCGTATCTGTCGCCGACCGAGCCGGTGATCGGCCTGACGCTCGGCGGATAGGCGCGCGCCTATCCGCTGCGCTATCTGATGTTCCACGAGATCGCCAACGACACCCGGGGCGGCGTGCCGGTCGCCGTGACCTATTGCCCGCTCTGCAACGCGGCCATCGTCTTCGAACGGATGCTCGGCGGCCAGGCGGTCGAATTCGGCACGACCGGACGGCTCCGCAACTCCGACCTTGTCATGTATGACCGCCTGACTGAGACACGGTGGCAGCAGTTCACAGGCGAGGGTATCCTCGGCGCGCGGACGGGCGATAGGCTGACGATGCTGCCCGCAAGGCTCGAATCCTTCGGGAAGTTCATCGCCCGCGCGCCCCATGGCACGGTCATGACACCGGATGATTTTCGACGCTATGGCCGCAACCCCTATGTCCCGTACGACGATCTGGACGGTCGCCCCCACCCCATGTTCTTCGACGGCGAAATGCTCGAGGGCGTCCCGCCCATGATGCGGGTGGCGGCGGTCGGCGGCGAGGCCTGGAGCCTGCCGCTGCTGCGCGCGAAGGGCCGCTTGAAAGCCGGCGACGTGATCCTGAGTTGGAACGGCAGGCCAAGCCTCGGCACTGGACAAGAGCGCCATCCCGGAAGGGCGCGACATCGGCAATGTCGTTGTCCAGCGCCGGACCGAAACCGGCGCGCTTGAAGATATACGCTACGATCTCGTCTTCGCTTTCGTCTTCTTCGCCTTTGAGAAGAACGGCGTGCTGCACGATCTCGACGGCGACCTTCGCGGGGCGCGGGACTAGGGTTCGGTGCGCCGGGGCGCATTGCGCCGCCCCCGCCAAAGCTGATAGCTTCCGCGCGCCTTGCCGGGCCTCACTGCCCGGCTCCCCCGATTCCAAAGAACGCCCATGAAAATCGACGGCAACACAATCCGGCCCGGCATGGTGATCGAACACCACGGCAAGCTCTGGCGCGCGGTCAAGATCGCCCATACCCAGCCCGGCAAGGGCGGGGCCTATATGCAGGTCGAACTGCGCAATCTCGAAGATGGCACCAAGCTCAACGAGCGCTTCCGCGCTGCCGAATCGGTCGAGCGCGTGCGGCTCGACGAGAAGGAATATCAGTACCTCTATGCCGAGGGCGATCTGCACACCCTGATGGACACCGAGACTTACGACCAGATCATGGTGAACGGCGTGCTGTTCGGCGACGAGGCAGTCTTCCTGCAGGACGGCATGGCAATCACCGTGATGAGTCACGAGGAACGGCCGATCAGCGCCGAAATTCCGGCCAGCGTGATCCTCGAAGTGGCCGAGGCCGATCCCGTCGTCAAAGGGCAGACGGCCGCCGCATCCTACAAGCCGGCCCTGCTCGAAAACGGCGTTCGCGTATCGGTCCCGCCCTTCGTCGGAGTCGGCGACCGCATCGTCGTCAACACGGTGGACCGGACCTACGTCGAACGCGCCAAGGACTAGCCCAAGTCATGCCCGTTCGTTCCCCCACGATCAATGTGATGGCGGAAGCAGCGCTCAAGGCCTCGCGCGCGCTGGTTCGCGATTTCGGCGAGGTCGAGCAGCTTCAGGTTTCGCGCAAGGGACCGGCCGATTTCGTCAGCGCGGCCGAACTCAAGGCCGAAAAGACCCTGCGGCGGGAACTGTCCAAGGCGCGCCCCGATTACGGCTTCCTGCTCGTGGAAGGCGGCGAGATCGAAGGCGACGGGCGTAATCGCTGGATCGTCGATCCCCTCGACGGCACCCTCAACTTCCTGCACGGCCTGCCCCATTTCGCGATCTCGATCGGGCTGGAACGCGACGGCGATATCGTGGCCGGCTTGATTCACGATCCGATTCGGTACGAAACCTTCTGGGCCGAAAAGGGCGCGGGCGCCTTTCTCAATGACAAGCGCCTGCGCGTGTCCGAGCGCAGGCGTCTCGACGAATCGATCATCGCGACGGGCGTTCCCTTCATGGGTCGCGCGGGGCACGCCCCCTATCTCGCCCAGATAGCCGCCCTGATGCCCCTGGTTGCGGGGATCCGTCGCTATGGCTCGGCCGCGCTCGATCTGGCCTATGTCGCGGCCGGCCGTTACGAGGGCTTCTGGGAAACCGGGCTGTCCATCTGGGACATCGCCGCCGGCATCCTGATCGTGCGCGAATCCGGCGGTTTCGTCAGCGAAATGGACGGACGCAACGGCATGTTGAAGTCCGGAAACGTGCTGGCCGCCAACGCCAAGCTGCACGGCGAGTTGATGAAAACCCTCCGCAATGCTTGAATGGACCACGCTGCCCCCCTGGCCAAACCGGTTGTCGGCGATTCCCCGCTGGGCTATTGTTCCCGCCACGGAACGAACGGGGCACAGCTCCCGCACAAACCTGGGAGGCGGATTCGAATGACATCCGCAGGCAATAGATTCGGGCACCGCAGTCAGGCCGCCCTACCCGCGATGGCACTGGCCTTGGCCTGCGCCCTTTCAGCGCTGGGTGGGGGTTCCGCGACGGCCCAGGACACGCTCTATATCGGCAAGGACGATCCCAGCGTCACCGTGGATATGAGCGTCATCGACGCGCTCGGCCCGCCGCCAAGAATGCCTGAACTCATGTTGCCGATCACATCATCCCAAGGCGCGGTCATTCCCCTGCGTCCCGCCGCAGCCGCGGCCGCGCGATCCCCTGTGACTCTGCGCTCGCCGACGGCGGCCAAGCCCAAGCCCGCGACCCAGGCCGCCGCGAAGCCCGCGCCTGCCGCTCCGCCGAAGCCAGCGCCTGCACCCGCTGCCGCTGCCGCTGCC
>CAUZWC010000134.1:0-8317 GCA_963583595.1 Alphaproteobacteria bacterium
ATAACCCCGGCTGCAGTCCCAACCGGTTCCGTAGCCCTTAGCCCGGTCATTCCCCGGGATGGCGGGAGAAGCGGCATCGGCAGATACGATCCCCATGCCGGCGAATATCAGCAGCGACAAGACCGCCGCTTTGACTGTCATGAAAAAGGGAGTGAGACGACGCCATTTCCCGCTCATACGGCGATCCTTCCGGGCTTTGGTTCTGGGGCCGCCGCCGATTTGAGGCGGGGCATTCGATCGTCGGAGACTCGAGACCGGCTCGAACCTCCGTGCCGACCGCCCCGACCGGCTAGGATTTGGGGGTTGGCTTGGCTTCGGCCGGTGTCTTGCCAGAATCCGCCGTCGGCTTCTCGTCGGCGCGGTCTTGTTTCGCGGCGTCTTGATCGGTGGAAAATTTCTTGAAAGACGTTGAGAAAAACCTCTTCTCCAGAGCGACAATTATTTACCACTCTTTGTTACGTCGTGTGTAAACCAGCTATTTTCAATGATTTTAGGATTTATTTCTACAATCCAGAAGTCGAAAAATATGTAGAAAAAAGATTCTATATTTTGTGAATTCAAGAATTTTACAGAACCAATACTCTTGTAGTCTGGGGGTCGAGCCCGGTCGCTAAGGGGGTGCCGCGCATGGATGACCGGCTTCGTTCCCGGATTGCCGATGGCAGCATCATGATACGATTTGATCCTGCCGCCCGAAGAATATTCTATGAAGCCTCGTGGGCAGGCGCATTCGAGTCGCCACCCGCACTCCATCGAGCCGGAGCGGAGTCGATCCGCGTCGGGAATCAACCGAGCAGACCATGACCCTTCCTAAAGCGGTGCGTGTCGTCGAGGTCGGCCCGCGCGATGGGCTGCAGAACGAGGCGGAGACGGTGCCTACCAGCGTCAAGATCGCCTTCATCGAGAAGCTGGCCGATGCCGGTTTGAGAGCCATCGAGGCAGGGGCTTTCGTCTCACCCAAATGGGTGCCGCAGATGGCCGATTCGGCCGAGGTGCTGGCCGGGCTGCCGCGCCGACCGGGCCTGCGCTATCCCATCCTGGTGCCGAACATGAAGGGCTTCGAACGCGCGGTCGAATGCGGGGTGGAGGAGATCGCGGTCTTCGGCGCGGCCTCCGAAAGCTTCAGCCAGAAGAACATCAATTGTTCGATTCAGGAGAGCCTGGCGCGGTTTCGCCCGGTCTGCGAGGCGGCGAGCGAGCGCGGTATCCTGGTGCGCGGCTATGTCTCCTGCTGCTTGGGCTGCCCCTATGAGGGCGAAATCGAGCCGGGCGCGGTGGCGGGGGTGGCGGCCGAACTGCGCGCCATGGGCTGCTATGAGATTTCCCTGGGCGACACGATCGGGACCGGCACCCCAGCCAAGGCCCGCGCGATGGTCCAAGCCGTGGCCGACGAGGTGTCGATCCGACGGCTGGCCCTGCATTTCCACGACACTTATGGCCAGGCCCTGGCCAATATTCTCGCCTGCCTGGAGCTGGGGGTTGCGGTGGTGGACAGCGCCAGCGCCGGGCTCGGCGGCTGCCCCTATGCCAAGGGCGCCAGCGGCAATGTCGCGACCGAGGATGTCGTCTATATGCTGAACGGCTTGGGCATCGAGACGGGCATCGACCTGGCCGCCCTGGCGGAGGCCGGCTGGTTCATTTCCGACGCCCTGGGCCGCGATCCCGTCTCCCGAGTCTCCCTCGCCCTGCGCGCAAAGGTGTAGGGCGCCGACCGTCCCTCGATGGGGCCTCATGCTGAGCTTGCCGACGTATGAGGCCGTGGCACGAATTCGCGCTTTGCCGTCCTCTCCCTTCGACAGGCTCAGGATGAGGAAAGCGAGAATTTTGCATCGGCCGGTATCCGAGATGAACCGCGCCATTGTCCGCTCTGGCGCGGTCAAAGTTTTCCGCTATCATCCAGCCGCTTCCTCGCGTCGCTGCACGCTCGGCCGAGGGGTTCGTCCGGCGCCTATTCCTGGCGCCCCGGACCCGTTTCCTGACGGGAGGAGTTCGCCATGACCGAATATTTGTCCCGGGCCATTGCCCTTCTCGCCCTTGTCGGCACGGCAATTCTGCTGCTGACTGCGCCTGGGGATCCGGCCGGGCGGGCGATCGCCGAAGCGGCCGCTCTGACCCTGTTCACGGTGACCTTCTGGGCGACCGGCGCGCTGCCCAACCACACCACCGCCCTCGGCTTCTTCCTGATCGCGATCCTGTTCACGGCGGTGCCGGCGTCGATCGTCTTCGCGGGCTTCGAATCGACGGCCTTCTGGCTGGTCTTCGGCGGTCTCGCGATCGGCATCGCGGTCCAGCGCACCGGGCTTGGCGGGCGGCTCGCCCGCGCCATGGTCGGCGTTTTCGGCACGGATTACTGGCGGGTGATCGCGGGGCTGGTCGCCGGAGGCATCGCCCTGTCCTTCGTCATGCCCTCGACGATGGGCCGCATTGTCATGCTGACACCGGTGGTCATGGCGATGGCGGACCGGCTGGGGCTGGAGCCGGGCGGTCGCGGCCGGGCCGGGATGGTGCTGGCGATGTGCCTGGGCACCTTCATGCCGGCGGCCGGCATTCTGCCCTCGAACCTCGCCAATATGGTGCTGCTGGGCGCGGCGGAGACGGTGCATGGCGTGACCATCACCTATTTCCAGTATCTGGCGCTGCATTTCCCGATTCTCGGCCTGCTGAAGGCCGTCTTCATCGTCATCCTGACCGTGCGCCTGTTCGGCGAGGAAACCCGTCCGGTGGCGGAAGAGGCGGAGGCCCACAAGCCCCTGAGTCGCGACGAGAAGGTTCTGGCGGCGATCCTGGCCGTCGCGCTGGCCTTCTGGGTGACCGATTTCCTGCACCATATCTCGCCGGCCTGGGTCGCCCTGGCGGCGGGTTTCGTCTGCCTGCTGCCCGGGGTGCGGCTGGTGCCGCCCAAGGAGTTCGAGCAGGGCATGCATGTTGGCCCGCTGATCTATGTCGGCGGGATCCTGGGTGTGGCCGCCGTGGTCGCTCATTCCGGCCTGGGCACGACCCTCGCCCAGTGGGTCATCGAGTCCGGCGCCTTGGCACCCGACACGCCGGTGCGCAATTACGCCAGCCTTTTCGGCCTTTCCACCCTGGTCGGCATGGCCGCGACGATCGGCGGCGTGCCGGCGATCATGACGCCGCTGGCCGGGGAAATGGCGCGCGCCGGCGAACTGCCGCTCATGACCGTGCTGATGACCCAGGTGTTGGGGTTTTCCACGATCATCCTGCCCTACCAGCTGCCGCCCCTCGTGGTCGGCATGCAATTGGGCGGCGTCTCGATGCACGAGGGCGCGCGCCTCACCCTGCCCCTGGCGGCGATAACGCTGCTGCTCGTCCTGCCCGCCAACTATTTCTGGTGGCGTGCGCTAGGGTATCTGTGAGACAGGGTCGGTGGCGACGGACCGGACCCTCCGGTAGCATGGCCCCGTTCCTGGCGGAGCCGTCGGCAAGGACGGTATGACGGTTAATCTCATCAAACTTAGTGTCGGCAGCGAGAATTTCGAGTCCATGCAGGCCTATCAGGCGCAACGTATCGAGGCGGCGCGCAAGGCCGGGCTGCCGCCCTGGTCGTTCCACCGCACGCGCAGCATGCCCCGGCGCCGCGACGAGGTGCTGGACGGCGGCTCGATCTATTGGGTGGTCAAGGGCGTGTTGCTGTGCCGCAACCCGATCCGGGCGCTGGTGGCCAAGGTCGACGCGGACGAGCGGCCATTCTGCGAAATTCAATACGGGCCCGAACTGATCCGGGTCGTGCCGCATCCGCGCCGGCCGTTTCAGGGCTGGCGCTATCTGGACCCGGAGGACGCGCCGCCCGATCTGGACAGCCTCGCCGAAGGAAGCGGCGAGCCGCCGCCGGAGATGGCCGCCGAACTGCGCGCCCTGGGTCTGATCTGAAGGGCGAAGGGGGCCCATTCGGCGTTCGGTGGGCATCCATACCGCCGGTTGGCGCTGGCCATGGCGGCGGCTAGAGTGCGGCCCCGTCATGCCCTTCAGCGATCTTCAGGAGTGAGACCTGGTGCAGAACCCGCCGCCGATGATCTTCGACACGCGGCCCAAGGACGAGGGGCCGCTCAGCGCGGCATTGACCCAATTGTATCGGGCGGACGAAAACCGGGTCGTGACCGATCTGGTCGAGATGGCGTCGCTCGACGCCGAGGCGCGCGGGCGGGTCCTGGCCAAGGCGCGGGCTCTGACCGAGGTATTGCGCCGGAATCGCCCGAAGGAAGGCGGTATCGAATCCTTCATGAGCGAGTACCAGCTTTCCACCCAGGAAGGCGTCGTTCTGATGTGCCTGGCCGAGGCTCTGCTGCGTATTCCGGACGCCGAGACGGCCGATCGCCTGATCCGCGACAAGATCATGGCGGCCGATTGGGAGAGCCACCTGGGGTGCAGCGAGTCGATTTTTGTCAACGCTTCGACCTGGGCTCTGATGCTGACCGGCCGGGTGATCCGCCTCAACGACTACGAGGGCCAAAGCGTCGGCAAGGTGCTGCGCCGCCTGGTGGCGCAGAGCGGCGAGCCGGTGATTCGCCAGGCGGTGCGCCAGGCGATGCGCATTCTGGGCCGCCAGTTCGTGATGGGCCGGACTATCGACGAGGCTTTGGATCGCGCCAAGCCCGACATCGCCAAGGGCTATCGCCATTCCTTCGACATGCTGGGGGAGGGCGCCCATACGGCGGCCGATGCCCAGCGCTATTTCGAGGCCTATGAGAAGGCCATCGGCCGGATCGGCGCCAGCGCCGGTCCCGGCGACGTCCATGCCCGGGCCAGCATTTCGGTCAAGATTTCGGCCCTGCATCCCCGTTACGAGTTCGCCCAGAAGGCGGTCTGCGTGCCTGAACTGGCGGACCGCCTGACGGCGCTGTGCCGCCGCGCCAAGGAGGTCGGCATTGGCCTGACCGTGGACGCGGAAGAGGCTAACCGGCTGGAAATGTCCCTCGATATTCTCGACCGCGCTTCGGCCGATCTCTCGCTCAAGGACTGGGACGGGCTCGGCCTCGCCGTCCAGGCCTATCAGAAGCGCTGCCCCGCGCTGATCGACTGGGTCGCCGATATGGGCAGCCGCCACGGCCGGCGCCTCAACGTGCGTCTGGTGAAGGGCGCCTATTGGGACACCGAGATCAAGCTGGCCCAGCTCGAGGGGCTCGACGATTATCCGGTCTTCACGCGCAAGGCCTCGACCGATGTCTCCTATGTCGCCTGCGCCAAGCGCATGTTCGCGACGCCCGCGGCGATCTATCCGCAATTCGCGACCCATAACGCGGTGACCTTGGCCACTGTGCAGGAAATCGCCGGCAACAGCCGCGCCTTCGAGTTCCAGCGCCTGCACGGCATGGGCGAGTCGCTCTACGATCAGGTCGTTTCGCCGGGCGCGGACGGGGTGCCTTGCCGCATCTACGCGCCGACGGGCAGCCATGAGGATCTGCTACCCTATCTGGTGCGGCGCCTGCTCGAAAACGGCGCCAACACGTCCTTCGTCAACCGCATCGTCGACGATAACATGCCGCTCGACGCGCTGCTTGACGATCCGGTCGAGACCGTGCGCGCCCTGTCGTCCAAGCCCCATCCGCGCATTTCCCTGCCGATCGACATGTTCGGCGCGGCGCGCAAGAACGCCAACGGCATTGATCTGTCGGACCCGGCGGCGCTCATCCCCCTGGGGGAAGCCATGGAGAAGGCGACACAAGCGAGCTGGAGCGCGGCGCCTCTGATCGCCGGAGGGACTGCTGGCAAGGGCGGCGAGACGGTCTTCGATCCGTCGGACCGGCGGCGGGCGATCGGCACCCTGCGGGAGGCGACGGAGGCGGATGTCGATGCCGCACTGACCGCGGCGGTCGCCGCCGCGCCGCGCTGGAACGCCACCCCGGCGGATGAGCGGGCGGCCTGCCTAGAACGGATGGCCGATCTGATGGAGGCCCATACGGCCGAACTGATGGCGATGTGTACGCGCGAGGCGGGCAAGTCCGTGCGCGACGGCATCGCCGAGATTCGCGAGGCGGTCGATTTCTGCCGCTACTACGCCCTGCGTGCCCGTGCGGATTTCGCCGAGCCCGAGGTGCTGCCCGGGCCGACGGGCGAGCATAACCAGATTGCCCTGCATGGCCGCGGCGTTTTCGTCTGTATCAGCCCGTGGAACTTCCCGCTCGCCATCTATTGCGGCCAGATCACGGCGGCTCTCGCGGCGGGCAACGCGGTCATCTCGAAACCGGCCGAGCAGACGCCCCTGATCGCCCATCGGGCGGTGCAATTGCTGCACGAGGCGGGGGTGCCGAAAGACGTCGTTCAGCTTCTGCCCGGGCGGGGCGAGACGGTCGGCGCCAAGCTTGTCGCCGATCCGCGGATCGGCGGCGTCGCCTTCACAGGTTCGACCGAGACAGCGCGGTTGATCAACCGCATCCTGGCCGGGCGCGACGGGCCGATCATCCCGCTGATCGCCGAAACCGGTGGCCAGAACGCGATGATCGTCGATTCCTCGGCCCTGCCGGAACAGGTCGTGCAGGATGCCGTGGTCTCGTCCTTCCAGAGCGCGGGACAGCGCTGTTCGGCCCTGCGCGTGATGTTCGTCCAGCAGGATGTGGCCGACCGGGTCATCACCATGCTCAAGGGTGCGATGGACGAGTTGGTCGTCGGCGATCCGGGCCTGTTGCGCACGGATGTCGGCCCGGTGATCGACGAAGATGCGCGGACCATGCTGGAGGCCCATGTCGAGCGGATGACCTGCGAAGCGAAGCTGCTTCATCGCGCGCCGCTGACCTCCGAAACCGAGCACGGCACCTTCGTCGCGCCGGCGGCTTTCGAGATCGATTCCATCGACCGGCTGGAACGCGAGGTCTTCGGCCCGATCCTCCATGTCGTGCGTTTCCGCGCCGACCGGATGGACAAGGTGGTCGATGCGATCAACCGCACCGGCTATGGCCTGACTTTCGGCGTCCACAGCCGGATCGACGAGACAGTCGAGTATCTCTGCTCGCGCGTGAATGTCGGCAATGCCTATGTGAACCGGAACATGATCGGTGCCGTGGTCGGGGTTCAGCCCTTCGGCGGCGAGGGCCTGTCCGGCACCGGTCCCAAGGCCGGCGGGCCGCGCTATTTGCACCGCTTCGCGATCGAGCGGGTGATCTCCATCAACACGACGGCCCAGGGCGGCAACGCGTCGCTGCTTTCCTTGCGGGAGGAGGAGGAGGAAAGCTGAGCGATCAGCGCGCGCCCTTCACGCCCCTAGGGCGTCCTGGCCAAGCCGGCCCGTCCGGCGAACAGCGTCGCTCCGGGACCGAAACCTGGACCTTGAGCGAAGCGGTGCGCCTCGGGCTCGACCATATGAAGGCCAGGCGCTTCAGCGATGCGGGGCGCATGTTCGAGCAGATTCTCGCGCAGCGGCCCAACGACCCCGATGCGCTTCACCTGCTGGGTATGGCGCTGCACGAGCAGGGCCGTTCGGAGGAGGCGGTCGAACTGGGCGGCGGCCAGCCGGCGGCCTATCGGAACCTGGGCACCGCGCTGATCCGGATCGGCGAAATCACCGAGGCTGGGGCCGCCTTGAGCCGTGCGGTCGCGCTCGACGCGGAGGACCTGGAAGCGCATTTCGCTTTGGGTTTCATCCATGCCCGACAGCAGGCCATGGAAACAGCAGGCCATGGAAAAGGCGATCGCATGCTATCGCCGGACTCTCGAACTGGCGCCCAATCATGTCGGCGCGCTCAGCAATATCGCGACCCTGCTACAGACCTTGGACCCGCCCGCAGATGCGATCATTCATCTTCAGAAGCTGGTGCAGCTTTAGCCCAAATCGGCCATGGCCTTCTACAATCTGGGGCGGGGGCTGGAAGCCCTGGGCGAATCGGACCTCGCGCTCAAGGCCTATGACTATGCGGTTGTGCTGCGCCCCGAACTCGCCCAGGCCCATAACAATGCCGGCACCCTGCTGCAGCGCCTTCGGCGCATGCCGGAAGCGGTCGAGCGATTTGACAAGGCGATCGCGGCCGACCCCAATTATGCCAATGCCCGCTTCAACCGATCGGTCTCCCTGCTGACCCAGGGCCGGTTTCACGACGGCTGGGAAGGCTATGACGCTCTCTTCCAGGTCCGCGAGTTGCGGCGCCTGATCGCCTCCCGGGCGTTCCGGCAGCCGCGTTGGGAAGGCCAGTCGCTGGCCGGCGAGACGACCCTGATCTGGGGCGAGCAGGGCATCGGCGACGAAATCATGCTCGCCTCGATGATTCCCGATCTACAGGCCCTGGGCGCGGCGGTGGTGGTCGAGTGCGACCCCAGGCTGGTGCGCCTGTTTCGGCGGTTCTTTCCGGGGATCGAGGCGCCTCGGGCGCAC
>CAUZWC010000135.1:0-8282 GCA_963583595.1 Alphaproteobacteria bacterium
TAGGTCCGGGTTTTCAACCAGGTTCGATCGTCGCGCATTCGCTGGAAGCTTCTCTGACCGGCCTCGTCCACGAGGGCATGGCGGTAAATCTCGACATCCGTCTCGGCGACGTCAGAAGCGCCGACGCCGTGACGACGGGTGGCCTTGCACTTCGCCTGCGCGGCGGCGGGAAGCCCGACTCCTCCACGGCACTGGCCGGCGCGAAAATCAACCTCGACGGCCATTTCCACCACGCCGATGGGGCATTGACGCTCACCCTCGACGATAGCAGCCGCCTGAACCTCGCCGATCTGCGAGTCGACGGCGATCCCGTCGCGATCAAGCCCATCGCCCTGCGCATTCGTTCCGGCGAAGCGTCGACCATCACCGCGAGAACGAGCAGCCCCGCCGGCATCGCCTACGACCTGCGCCTCGGTCATGCCGACCTGGAGATGAGCCTGGTGGACGATGGCGATCCGACCATCTTCGCTTTCGAACGCGGCACCATGCGGATCGAGGGCAGTTCGGAAGCCATGACGCTGGGGTGGAACGTCACGGTCGGTACGATCGACGGTCTGCCCATCGCTTTCAAGGGCCTGACATTGAACACCACCCTGCATGGGCTGAGCGGCGGCCTGCGCGGCACGGCCAGACTGCGATCAAATCTCCGGCATGTGGCTGAGGAACAGTTCGTCCTGCCTCTCTCCCTGGTCATGGACGCGCGGCTTGCGGCGGGGCTTCTATCCGCAACGGCCACGCTGAAAGACCCCAGCGAAAGAATCTTCGTCACCGGCGAAGCGCGGCACAATTTCACCTCCAATTCGGGCGACGCCCTGTTCGACGCCAAGCGGATCGAATTCCTGGAAACCGTGTTCCAGCCGGAAGATACCTTTCCCGTTTTCGCCAATCTGGATGCACGGGTCGACGGGGCGATCGATCTGGCCGGTTCCGCCAGGTGGACGCCCGGCCAGTTTGACAGCGGCATGGAACTGGCGCTCGACTTCCCAAGCATTTTCAGCCCGGAGGCGACGCTCAGGGACGTCGCCGGGGTGATCGTATTCGATAGCCTGTCGCACTTCACCACGCCGCCCGACCAGATTATTGCGATCGGATACGCCGATGTCGGCGTGCCTCTCGAAGCCGGCCAACTCGTCCTTCATGTCAAGCCGGGCCAGATCATCCGGGCGGAGATCCAGGATTTCGACCTCTATGGCGGCCACGTCTTCGTCGATCCCGTCGACTACGATCCGAGGAACAATCAGCTCAGCTTGATTCTGGGCGCAAGTGGTGTGCGAATCGAGAACATGCTGGCCCCGGTGCGCCTTGGCACCCTGGAGGCCACCGGCGTCCTGGACGGGCGTGTCCCCATCATCATCCGCGACGGCGAATTGCTCGTTTCCGGCGGCGTCCTCGAAAGCGTGAATGGCGGCCGTATCCGCTATATCCCGGAAGTGGTCGGCGACGCCGTGCGCGAAGTGGATGAGGGCACGGCCCTGTTCCTCGACGCGGTCTCCAATTTCGAATATTCCCTCTTCCGCGTGACCATCGACGAATCCGAGGATGAGGGAATGATTCTTGGCTTCGAGATCGACGGTCGCAATCCGGCGGTCTACGAGGGCGTCCCCATCGAGCTCCATATCGCCATCACGGGCGAAGTCCGCGAAGTTCTGTATAGCGGCATTTCAACCTACGAATTGCCGCAGCGCATCGCGGCAGCCCTCGAGAAATTCAAGGAATAGCCAGCATTTCCGAATTTGACAGGGCCGAGATGGTCCATGACACTTCAGCCGCTCTCCAACCGGCAGCGCGAGGCAGGCAAACTGTAATGGCGCGACCTCGCATTTTCTTGAAACGGCTCCGGCTCGCCAATATCTGTCTGATGGGCCTCGCTTTCGCCGCAATGGCTTGCGAGCCTACAGTGAGACTTGCGACGCCGGATAAGCCGATCGTGATCAACCTCAACGTCCGGATCGAACAGGAAGTCCGAGTAAAGGTGGAACGCGACATCGAAGAACTCCTGCGCGAGAACGACGGACTGTTTTGATGGTTCTGCGAATGACGAATTTGGCCGTAATGACTCGGCGTGCCCTGCTTGGCGCAGCCCTCCTCTTGTTTCCCCTGGCAGGCGCGCTGCCGGCTTGGGCCGATACCCTGGACGATGCCCTGAAGGCTGGGCTGGTGGGAGAGACCCGCGAGGGCTATATCGCCCCGGTCGATGATCCGCCCGCACCCTCGGTCACAGCCCTCGTCAACGACATCAATGCCCGGCGCCGCGCGCAATACACGAAGATCGCCGAAGAGAACGGCTCCGATATCGAAACCATCGAGCGAATTGTCGGCAAGCGCGTGATCGAGCGCGCCGCCCCCGGCACCTATGTCCAGAACGCCGCCGGTGACTGGATTCCCAAATAGTCCCGATCGTCGCGCACGATCGCCGTCCGCCCCGCTCTTCGAGGCTCTTTTTTCGACTGTCCCAGCTTCGGAATGGCAGGTAAACGGGCCTTACGGTTGCCGCGACCCTGCCCCCATGTGGTAGCCTCCGGCTGCCCTCCCGGCGCTTCGCCGCCCCACAACGATGCAGGACAGGATGAGCGCAGTTCCCGATTCCGTCGACGCCACACTGGCCCTGCTGGGAGAGGGCGATTACATCGCCGATCGCAGCTTGGCGACCGCAACCTTCCTCTCGCTCCGCTTGGGCCGCCCCTTGTTCCTTGAGGGCGAGGCCGGTGTCGGCAAGACCGAAATCGCCAAAGTCCTGTCCGAAACCCTGGGCCGCCGCCTCGTCCGGCTGCAATGCTACGAAGGCCTCGATGTCGCCTCGGCCGTTTACGAGTGGAACTATTCGCGCCAGATGATCGAGATCCGCGTTGCCGAGGCGGCCGGAGAGACCGACAAGGAACGCCTCGAATCCGATATTTTCGACCGGCGGTTCCTCATCGAGCGACCCCTCCTCCAAGCGCTCGAGCCCAATCTGGCCGGCCCGCCCGTCCTGCTGATCGACGAACTCGACCGCGCCGACGAAGCCTTTGAAGCCTATCTGTTGGAAGTACTCAGCGATTTCCAGATCACGATTCCCGAGATCGGCACGATCAAGGCGGAAAAGCCACCCATCGTCATCGTGACTTCCAACCGCACGCGCGAGATCCACGATGCGCTCAAGCGGCGCTGTTTCTACTATTGGGTCGATTATCCCGACGCCGAACGCGAGTTAAAAATTCTCTCGCTGAAGGTGCCCAACGCCCCCGAGGCGCTGCGGCGCGAGGCCGTCGGCTTCGTTCAGAAACTGCGCGAGGCCGACCTGTTCAAACTCCCGGGCATCGCCGAGACGATCGACTGGGCCCAGGCTCTGACCGAACTCGACGCGCTGACCCTCGACCCGGACACGATCAACGACACCCTCGGCGCCCTGCTCAAATATCAGGACGACATTGCCAAGATTCGCGGCAGCCAAGCCGCCGAACTGCTTCAGCAGGTCCACCGGGAGATGTCCGAAGCCGGCGTGGCCTAGACTTGGCCCCCACCGCCACCAGCGAAGAGCGATCGGGCACCGAAGGGCAATCCGGCGACGGCAAGCTGGTCGCCAATATCATGCATTTCGCGCGGGCACTGCGGGCGGCCGGCCTGCCCATCGGCCCCGGCAAGGTGATCGAGGCCGTTCGGGCGGTCGAATCTGTCGGCCTCTCCCGCCGCGACGACTTCTACTGGACCCTCCACGCTATTTTCGTGAATCGGCGCGACCAGCGCGAACTGTTCGACCAAGCCTTCCACGTCTTCTGGCGCAATCCGCGCATCCTGGAGCGGATGATGGCCCTCATCCTTCCCTCGGTCGGCCTGCCGGAGGACGAGCGCGAGAAGGAGGAAATGAACCGCCGGGTGGCCGATGCCCTGCGCGGCACCCAGGATTCCGACCAAGCCGAGGAAGAAGAAAAGGAACCGGAGGTCGAGATCGATGCGCGGATGACCTGGTCCAGCCGGGAAATCCTGCGCAGCCGCGATTTCGAGAAAATGACCGCCGAAGAAGTCGAGACTGCCAAGAAAGCCATCTCGCGCATGCGCCTGCCGGTCATCGAGGTGGCGACCCGGCGCTTCGAGACCCATCCGAGTGCCAGCCGCATCGACATGCGCGCCAGCCTGAGGGCCAGCCTCCGCTCCGGCGGAACCCATATACCGCTGCGCCGACGTCGACCGCGGCGCAGGCGCCCGCCCCTCGTCATCCTGTGCGACGTGTCCGGCTCGATGAGCCGCTATTCGCGCATGATGATTCATTTTCTCCATGCGGTAACAAACGATCGGGACCGGGTCCATACTTTTGTTTTCGGCACTCGGTTGACCAATATCACCCGCCATCTGCGCCTGCGCGACGTGGACGAGGCCTTGGAGAAGGTCGGTGCTTCGGTGCAGGACTGGGACGGCGGCACCCGCATCGGTCATTGCCTGCACGAGTTCAACGCCGTGTGGTCGCGTCGGGTGCTCGGCCAGGGTGCGGTCGTGCTTCTCATCACCGACGGACTCGACCGCGACGCCGGCGAAGGGTTGGCGGAGGAGGTTGAGCGGCTTCATAAATCCTGCCGCCGGTTGATATGGCTCAACCCCCTATTGCGCTACGATCAATTCCAACCCAAATCACTGGGAATGCGGGCGATTCTGCCCCATGTGGACGATTTTCGATCGGTCCATAATCTGGAAAGCCTGGAGGACCTGGCGGCGGCCCTCGGCCAAACCGGACCGCGCCGCGAAGAGGGAGTGAGTCGATGGCTGAAAGCGATGCACTGACCGCCGATTTCGAGCAGGTCATGGAACAAGCGGCGCGCTGGCGCGATGCGGGCAAGGGTGTCGCCCTGGCCACCGTGGTCACCACTTGGGGCTCCTCCCCCCGCCCGGTCGGAAGCCAGCTTGCCGTCAGCGATGCCAAGGAGATGATCGGCTCCGTTTCGGGAGGCTGCATCGAGGGCGCGGTCGTGCTGGAAGGCCTGAAATCGATCGAGGACGGCAAGCCCCGGCTGCTCGATTTCGGTGTCACGGATGACCAGGCCTGGGAGGTCGGCCTCGCCTGCGGCGGCAAGGTCGAAGTCTATGTCGAGCGGGTGGAGTGACCGGCCATGAAGCGTGACATCTTGCAGGCCGTGCTCGCCGCACGGCGCGACAAACACCCAGTCGCCCTCGCCACCAATGTCGTGACGGGCGGGCAGGCCTTGATCGATACAGAGACCCGGAAGGGCGATCTGGTCCTCGCCGGCGCTGGTTTGGACGCCGTGCGCTCAGCCCTGGCCGAAGACCGCAGCGGCATGGTCGAGACTGAGGCCGGGCGGCTCTTCATCCAGGTTTTCAACCCGCCGCTCCGTATGATCGTGGTCGGCGCGGTCCATATCGCCCAGGCCCTGGTCCCCATGGCCGCCATCGCCGGCTATGATGTGACGGTCATCGACCCGCGCCGCGCCTTCGCCACCGATGCGCGCTTTCCCAGCACCAGCGTGTTGAACGAATGGCCGGACGAGGCGATGACAGGCCTCGCGCCCGATCGACGTACCGCCATCGTAACCCTGACCCACGATCCCAAGATCGACGATCCCGCACTCTCCGTCGCGATTCGATCGCCCGCCTTCTATATCGCCGCCCTGGGCAGCCGGCGGACCCATGGCAAGCGGGTCGAACGCCTGACCGAAGCCGGCTTCTCGGAAGACGAGATCAGCCGCATCCAAGGCCCCGCCGGCCTGCCCATCGGCGCCCGCTCTCCCGCCGAAATCGCCTTGTCCGTCCTGGCCGAATGCACGGCCACCCTCCACGGCGTGGATGCGCGATGATTTTCGCCGCCCTGCCGCTAGACGAGGTGGAAGGGGCGATTCTCGCCCATAGCCTCGCCGTCGGCGAGGGGCAGGACGCAAGGCGCATGAAGAAGGGCCGGATCCTCTCCGCCGAGGATATCGCCGCCCTCCGCGCCGCCGGCCTCGACTCGGTCGTGGCCGCGCGACTCGAATCCGGCGATGTCGCCGAGGATGCCGCCGCCCAACGCATTGCCATGGCCGCCACCGGGACTCTGCTGGACGCGCGCGGTCCCTTTACCGGACGGGTCAATCTCTTCGCCACCGCTGGGGGGCTCGCGGTGTTCGACCGCGTCCGCCTCGACCGGGTCAATGCCATCGACGAGGCCGTGACCATCGCCTCGCTGTCGCCCTATGCGGTGGTCGAGCCCGGCCAGATGGTCGCCACCATCAAGATCGTTACCTTCTCCCTCTCCGAGGCCGTGATCGCGGATGCCGCGCGGGCCGCCGCGGAGGATGGGCCGCTGTTCGCCGTCGCTCCTTTCGCGCGCAAATCAGTCGGGTTGATCCAGACCATCCTGCCCGGAACGCGCGACAAGGTGCTCGACAAGACCTTGGACGTGACCCGCGCCCGGCTCCTCGCGCTCGACTCCAAGCTGGCCGGCGAACTGCGCTGCGCCCATGAGACCGACGCCGTGCGCGGCGCGATCGAGCGGTTGCTCGGCGACGGCTGTACCATGGTCCTGGTCGTCGGCGCCTCGGCCATCACCGACCGGCGCGATGTCGTGCCCGCCGCGCTGGTGGCTGCCGGCGGCGAGATCGAGCATTTCGGCATGCCCGTCGATCCGGGCCAATTGCTCATGCTCGGCCGTCATGGCGATATCCCGGTGTTGGGCGTCCCCGGCTGCGGCCGCTCGCCCAAGGTCAACGGCTTCGACTGGGTGTTGCAGCGCCTTTGCGCCGACCTGCCGGTCTCCGGCGCCGATGTCATGGCGATGGGGGTGGGCGGGTTGCTCGCCGAGATGCCCGACCGCCCCATGCCCCGAACCCTGACCACGCCGAAGCCCGAGGTGGAGAAGCACATCGACGCGCCCAAGCCGCAACGCGCGCCCCGAATCGGCGCCATCATGCTCGCCGCCGGCCAGTCCCGCCGCATGGGAGCGATCAACAAGCTGTTGGCCGCGATCGAAGGCGTGCCCATGATCCTGCGCAGCCTGGATGCGGTTCTCGCGTCTCATGCCGCCCCCATCATCGTCGTGACCGGCCATGAGGCTGATCGGGTCGTCGAGGCGATCGGGCACAAGCGCAAGGTCGATATCCAACACAACCCGGCCTATGCCGAAGGCCTCAGCACCTCGCTCGCTCGCGGCCTCGCGGCCCTGCCCGCCGATATCGACGGGGTGATGATCTGCCTGGGCGATATGCCGCGGGTCAGCGCCAAGGAGATCGACCGCCTGATCGACGCCTTCAACCCGACCGAGGGGCGCGCCATCGTGGTGCCGACCCATGACGGCAAGCGCGGCAATCCGGTCATGTTCGCCAAGCGCTTCTTTGCCGAAATGACGGCGGTTTCCGGCGATGTCGGCGCGCGACACCTGATCGGCGAACATGCCGAGGAGGTTGCGGAGGTCGAAATGGCGGATGACGGCGTGTTGCTCGATGTCGATTCGCCCGATGCCTTGAACGCATTGCACGCGAATCTTGCCGCGAAAGAGGGTTGAAATGGCCGGAGATCCCTATCAGGCGGCCTTGAAGGCCCATGCCAAACATGCTTGCCGCAAGGGTCGGCTCGATTCGCCGGATGCCAGCGCCACCATCGACAACCCGCTCTGCGGCGACCGGATCACCATCGACGTCAATCTCACGGACGGCCGGATCGCCGATTTCGCCCAGAACGTCCGTGGCTGTCTGCTCTGCGAAGCTTCGGCCTCGATGATCGCCTCCCGTGCGGTGGGGGCCACAGCCGAACAGGTGACCGAGGCGCGGGCCGCCATGGAGCATATGCTGCGCGCGCCCGAGCAAGACGACAGCGACGCGCGGCCCTGGAACGAGATTGCCGATTTTGCCCCCGTCCGCGCGATCAAGAGCCGCCACGAATGCGTCCTGCTGCCCTTCGAAGCCCTGGTCCTGGCTCTGAGCGAGGCCGAGGCCGGGCGATGAATTCTTCCCGGAGCCGGCCCTCGCGCGTCGCCGTTTTCGCACTGCGATCCGACTTCTTTGCGGCACAGTCCTAGTGTGACGGTGGAGGTGGCCCAACCGCTTCCATCCACCGGCCCAGGCTGGCGCGCCTGGATGATGTGGGGCATCGGGGCGTCCTGCTTCGCCTATGCCTTCTTCCATCGGGTCCTACCCAGCGTGATGGTCAGCGAGTTGATGCGCGACTTCTCGGTCGGCGGCGCAATTCTGGGCAATCTGTCTGCCCTCTATTTCTACATTTATGCCGGGATGCAGATACCCATCGGCATGGCCATAGACCGCTGGGGCACGCGCTATGTCCTGGCCTCGGCTGTCTCTATCGCCGCCCTGGGCAGCCTGCTCTTCGCT
>CAUZWC010000136.1:0-8261 GCA_963583595.1 Alphaproteobacteria bacterium
CTGGCAGCAATACCAGGAGGTGCTGGGGGTTCAGGACAAGCTGAAGCTGGGCTTCGAGGACCTGAAGCGCGAGATGGATGCCAGCGGCATCGACCATGCCGTGATCCATGCCGAATACGAGATCGGTGACCCGGCCGATGCGATGAATGAGAAAGTGGCCGAGCTGGTCAAGGCCGACCCGAAGCGTTTCTCCGGGGTCGGCACGGTCTCGATGGAACGCTTCAAGGTCATGCGCGCGGTGGCACAGGTCCAGCGCTGCGCCGATCTCGGCCTGGTCGGCATCTCGCTCCAGCCCTCCTTCTTCCGCATGCCGATCTGCGAGCGCACCCTCTATCCGATCTACGCCAAGGCGGCGGAATGCGGTCTGATCGTCGCCCTCCACACGGGCATCAACTACGGCGTGACCCATCCGATGCGCCACGACGATCCGCTCCAGCTCGACGACCTGGCCTGCGATTTTCCGGACTTGAAGCTGATCGCCGCCCATGCCGGCTGGCCCTGGGCCGCGCAGATGGTCGCCGTCGCGCGCAAGCACCCCAACGTCCATATGGAATTCGGCGGCCTCGCCCCGAAATATGTCGGGGCGTCCGGCACGGGCTGGGAGGTCATGCGCCGCTTCATGGACAGCGTCTGCCAGGACCAGATTCTCTACGGTACCGACTGGCCGGTGATGAACCACGAACGCACTCTGTCCGAATGGCGCGAGATGGGCCTCAAGCCCCAGGTCGAGGAGAAACTGCTCGGCGGCAACGCGGCGCGGCTGCTGGGGCGATGACCCACCACCTCTTCCGCCAGGCGCCCAAGCGGCGAGACTGGCCGTTGATCGTGCGGGGCAAGGGCGCGCGGGTCTTCGATGCCGAGGGGCGTTCGATTGTCGACGGCACCTCGGGTGGGGTCTGCGTCGTCAATGTCGGGCATGGGGTTGCGGAAATCCCCGAGGCCATGGCGGAACAGGCCAAGAAGATCGCCTTCGCCTTCGCCGGCGCGGTCGACAACCCGGTCGAGCGGGAACTGGCCGGCCGCCTCGTCGCCCTGACCCCCGGCGATCTCAACCGCGTGTTCTTCGTCAACACCGGCTCCGAGGCGACGGAGACGGCGGTCAAGCTGGCCCGCCACTATTTCCTGGAGACCGGCAAGCCCGAGAAACACAAGGTGATCGGCCGGCTGCACAGCTATCACGGCAGTTCCTTCGGCGCGCTCAGCTATGGCGGAAGGATGGACCGGCGCAAGGCCTATGGCCCCTATCTCTGGGACCATCCCAAGATCGAGCCCTGCTATTGCTACCGCTGTCCCTTCGGAAAGACGCCCGAGGCTTGCGGCGTGCCTTGCGCCGAGGACCTGGACCGGGCGATCCGCGAGGCGGGGCCGGAAACGGTGGCCGCCTTCGTCGCCGAGCCGGTGGTCAGCACCCCCATCGCCGGGGCCGCGCCGCCGCCCGACTATTTCGCGCGCATCCGCGAGATCTGCGATGCCCATGACGTGATGTTCATCGCCGACGAGGTGGTGACCGGCTTCGGCCGCACGGGCCGCATGTTCGGGCTGGAGCATTGGAACGTCGCGCCCGATTTCCTCTGCATCGGCAAGGGGATGAGCGGCGGCTACGCCCCGCTTGCCGCCACCATCGTCCACGAAAAGGTCTTCGAGGCGATCGCCGGGGGCAGCGGGGTCGCGCCCATCGGCTTCTCCTATGGCGGCAACCCGGTTTCCTGCGCCGCCGGCCTCGCCGCCCTCGACTATATCGAGACCCATGATCTGGTGAGCCGCGCTGCCCGTATGGGCGAGCAGTTCGGCGCGGCACTCGAAACCCTGCGCGACCATCCTCTGGTCGGCGATGTGCGGGGCATGGGCCTGCTGCGTGGGGTCGAGATCGTGGCGGACAAGACCGGCAAGACGCCCTTCCCGCGCAGCCTGCGCGCGGCCGAAACCGTCTCCGCCCATGCCATGGCCGCCGGGGGTTGGACCCTGCCGGGCTACGGCGCCGCGCCGGAGGGCCAGGGCGACTGGCTCGGCCTCGCCCCGCCCTTCGTCATTTCGGAAGAGGAGATCGGCCTGCTGGTCGGCGCGATCCGCACGGCCCTGGACCGCTTTGCCGAGGAGTCCCGGGCGGCGGCCTAGATGCGAATGCCGCGGATCAACTGCGGGCGCTAGGACCTATCCGCCCGACAGCCGACCGACAGAACATGACAAGGATTGACCGAGGGCAAAACTTTCGCCCCGCGATCGTCCAGTGCTTCGTCGGCGAGGTCTTCGTCGTGGATGGTGCTGGTCACTTGCTGTTCGAACATCTCGGTCTCCCCGGAGTCTGTTGATGACGCGACGCAATAAAGTATGCCACTGGCGACGAATGCGATGAAGGGCCCGGCCCGGTGAACGTCTACGGCTCCACCAAATCCAGGAATCGGTAGAAACCCGCCGCCGCCGGGGCGAACCAGGCGTTGCCGGCGACCAGGCGGTTCTCGCGGAAGGGCAGGGGGTCGAACACCGTGGCCGCCTCCGCCTCGCCCAGCAGGCGTTGCGCGATCCGGTGGCCCAGCCAGGTGCCCATGGGCAGGCCGGTGCCGCACATGGCCAGGGCGTAGTGGATGCCGTCATGCATCCCCAGATGGGGCAGATGATCCATGCTGAGGGCGATCTGGCCCGACCAGGCATGGGTCACGCGGGCCCCGGCCATGTCGGGAAAGACCGCCGTCATCTCGGCGTGGAGCGACCTCGCCCGCGCCTTGCCGTCGCGCCAGCGCTGGCCGGACAGCCCGCCGAACAGCAGTCGGTCCTCCGCCGGGGCACGCCGCCAGTAGCGGAAGGTCCGGGCATTGTCGAGGCAGGTCCGTTCGGTCGGCATCAGGCGTTCGATGGTTCCCGGGTCCAAGAGTTCCGTGGCGATCATGCTCGCGGCAATCGGCACGATCCGATGCCGGAATTGCGGCAGCTCCGGTCCGGTATAGGCGTTGGTCGCCACGATCACATTCTCGGCCAGGACCGCGCCCCGCCCGGTTTCGACCCGAAAGCCGTTGCCCTCGCGCCGGATCGCCGCGACCCGGCAGCCGCCGGCGAGGATCGCGCCCGCATTCTCCGCCCGCCGGGCCAGGCCCTGGGCGTAGAGCGCCGGATGGGCCGCCGCCGTGCCTTCGATGACGATGCCGCCCGCGTAATGATCCGATCCCAGTTCGCGCCGCTGGCTCTTCTTGTCGTGCAGTTCGCCCGTCGCCCCGGCATAGCGCTTGGCGAGTTCCAGCTCGTTCGCCAGCTCCTTCAGCTTGCGGGCATTGGGCGCGCTCACGAAGCGGCCGGGGCGGGTCAGGTGGCAGGCGATCTGCTCCCGCTCGATCAGTTCGGTGGTATAGGCGAAGGCGGCCGCCGCTTCGGCGATATAGCGGCCCAGGGCCTCGGTCCCGACATGCTTCTCCATGCGTGCCAGGCCGGTATGCAGAAGCTTGGTGATCAGCCCGGCATTGCGCGAACTGGCGCCCCAGCCCGGATGCTCGGCTTCCAGCACGACGGCCTCGCGCCCCGCCCGCGCGAGGGTCAGGGCGGCGGACAGGCCGGTATAGCCGCCACCGACGATCGCCACCTCGGCCCGCGCCGGCGGATCGGCCGGCGGCGGGGGCGGGTCCAGCGCTTCCCACCAATAGGGGCTGTCCTTGAAATCCGGATGCAGGACCGGGTCCGCCATCAACATCCTCATGCTATGGTCCCGCCGCGCGGAACGGCGCCAGCTTAATCACGCGAGACGCGAGGGGGAAAGATGCCGGAGAAGAAGAAAATACTGATCGTGCTCGGCCATCCGGAGCCGAACTCCTACAACGCGGCGCTCAAGGACACGGCCGTCGCGACTCTGGAAGGCATGGGGCACGAGGTCCGGGTTTCCGACCTCTACGCCAAGAATTTCGACGCGCGGGCCAATCGCGGCGACTTCACGGTCACCCGCGATCCGGACTATTTCGCGGTGATGGCGGAACAGGCCAATGCCTACAAGCAGGAGGGTTTCGCCGCCGATATTCAGGCCGAGATCGAGCTGCTGCAGTGGTGCGACGCCCTGATCCTGCAATTCCCGATCTGGTGGTTCGGCATGCCCGCGATCCTGAAGGGCTATATGGACCGCGTCTTCGTGCCCGGCGTCACTTACGGGCGCGGCAAGTGGTACGAGATAGGCCCGATGGCGGGCAAGCGCGCCCTGGTCTCCTGCACCGCCGACTGCGGACCTGTGGGCTATTCCCCGCGCGGGCGCTACGGCGAGCTGGGGATCCTGCTCTGGCCCGTGCATACGAGCCTGCGCTTCATCGGTTTCGACGTGCTCGAGCCGGTCTATACCGGCCTGGTCAGCGCGGGCGACGAGGAACGCAAGGCCGGTCTCGCTGCCTATGCCGCGCGTCTGGAGGGCTTCGAGACTGACCAGCCCATGCCCTTCCACACCGAGGACGACTACGCCGATTCCTACACCCTCAAGCCCGGGGTCAAGGGCAAGACCATCGCCCAGTGGGGCGAGTAGGCGCGCGGCCCGCGGGCCTACTAATTCCCCTTGCGCTTGATCCTGACCGCCCGCCCCGAATGCACGGGTGGGCCGAGGGCCGCATGGGCCGCGCGCGCCTCCTGAAACCAGGCGAAGGTCTCGGGCGAAAAGGGGGTCGGGCGGCGTGCATCCAGGTCCATATGCAGCTCGATACTTTCGCTGACCGCCGCCAGATACTGCTCTTCGCCGGCCCGCATCTCGATATGGTAGTGGATCGCCTTATCCGTCATATCGACGATCCGGGTCGGGAAGGTCAGCCGCGCCCCTTCCAGCACTTCGCGGACATAAGCGATGTGCCAGTCGAGCAGGAAGACCCCGCGCCGCGACTCGATGCCCTGCTTTTCGCCGAGATCGATATGCCGGAGGAGGGCGCCCATCGCCTTGGCGAAAGCATTGGCATAGTTCAGGGCGCTCATATGGCCGTTGCCGTCCATCCATTCCGGACGGGCGACATCCTCCAGCCAATTGAACGGCGCTTCGATTGGCGGCAGCGAGCTCGGCGTGTATTCGGGCGCGGTAGCGGGCGGCCTAGACGACATGGGCGCCGACTTCGCCATATTCGGACCAGGGATCGGCGGCGAAGAATTCCTTGAAGGGCTTCATGACTTCCTTCAGGTCGTCGTCGTTCTCGTTGGCGCGGATCGATTCCTCGCCGTCCCAGATGGTGACCGAGAGAACCTTCCCGGCGGCGCGGTCGAGGATGATCATATAGCCCGCATGCAGGCCCTTGTCCTTGAAGGTGGCGGTTCCCACGGGCCACAGGGCCTCGGCTTCGGCAAGTCTTTCGGGCTTCATCGTGACGTGCATAACGCGTGCGTGCATGGCGGCTCTCCCTCGCTCAAAACGGTTCATAAAAGCGCCCTGCTAGAAGGGCAGGGCATCGCGCGCAGCGTACCAGCGAACGGCCGCCGGGACGAACCATGGGTTGCCCGAATATCCCGGCAGGGTGGGGAAATTCAGTCCGTCGAAGGCGGATTTCGCCTCCTCGGTCCGGCCCAGGATGCGCAGGGCGGTCTTGTGGCCCAGCCAGGAGAAGAGCGGGATGCCGGTGCCGCAATCGCCCAGGATGTAATGCACGCCGTCGCGCATCCCGGCATGGGGCAGGGCGTCGAAGGTATAGGCGAAATGGCCCTCCCAGGCATGGGCGATGCGCAGCCCGCCGAAATCGGGGAAGCGTTCTGTGAAATAGTCGTGCAGGGCCGCGGCCATGGCGCGCAACCCGGCCCCGTTGCGCCCGGCCCGCCCGCCGAACAGCAAATGCTTGCGGTCGGGCGTGGGCTGAATATGGAACAGCACTTTATGGGTCGTGATCACCGTGCGGCCGCCAGGCAGAATTCGCGCTATGCGCTCCGCATCGACTTCCTCGGTCGCGCAGACGAAGGCGCGGATCGGCAGGATGCGCCGGCGCAGCCAGGCAAACAGCGGATTGTCCCGGCCGGTTTCGGCATTGGTCGCGATCACGACATCGCGGGCGCGCAGGGTGCCTCGGCTGGTAGCGACCTCGAAATCGGTGCCGTCGCGCCGGATGCCGGTGACCCGGGTATGGGCGTGGATCTCCGCCCCGGCGGCGAGGGTTCGGTCCAGCATCCCGGCATAGAAGGTCGCGCCATGCAGGATCGCCGGGCCCTTGACCAATTGCAGGCCGCGATAGCTGTCGCTGCCGATATGCGCGCGCTGCTCCGTGCGCGGAATCATCTCGACCTCGTAGCCGACCCGCCGGCGCAAGGTCTCGGCCGAGCGCCCGAGGCTCTCATAGGCGGGGCCGTTATGGGCGGCGTAGTAGCGCCCCTGCCGGCGATAGCCGCATTCGATGCCCTCGTCGGCGATGATCTGGGACAGATGCTCGATCGCCAGCCCGGCCTCGCGATAATAGTCGACCGCCCGCTCCTCGCCATAGCGATGGACCAGTTCTGGGAAGCTCGCTTTCAGGGTGCGGCTGACATTGCCGCCGCTGCGCGTGCTTGCCCCCTGGCCGGGCCGGGTGGCTTCCAGCAGGACGACGGATCGTCCCGCCCGGGCTAGGGGCAGAGCGACCGCGAGGCCGGTGCCGCCTGCCCCCACGACGGCGACATCCGCGCGGCCGGGGAGCGGTCGCTCGGGCATGTCGCGCGGCCCGGCTTCGCGCCACCAATAGGGATCGGTGGTGAAGCCGGGGGCGAAAATGCCGTCATCGGTCATGGCGTGCGCCGGATCCGTGACATTGCCCCGGAGGGTGAATTCCTTGAATTCCTTCAGCATGATCATTCCGCTTTTGATTTCGGGGGGCAGGCCGAAGCATCGCCCGGCACGGCCGCTCCGGCACAAAGGTCCTAGCGTCGCAGCATCCCCGTCAGGGTTGCGTCCCGGTCGATCCAATGATTCTTCAGCGCGCCCGCGACGTGAAGCACGATCAGCGCGATCAGCAGATTGCCGACGGTTTCGTGGATCTCGCCGCCCCATTCGGCCAGTGCTTCGTCGGGTGCTATCCTGCCCAGGGAGAACGGGCCGAAGACGCTGATTCGCGCGCCTTGCCGAGGGCATGGGCGATGCCGGCCAGGGGCATGACCAGGACCGTCAGCAGCAGCCAATGAACCGTTCGGGCCAGGTGATTTTGCCAGACGGGATAGCGCCCCGCCGGCTCAAGGAAGCCGCGGCGGATCCGCAGGACGCTGCGCCAGACCACCAGTGCCAGGATAACCAGGCCGAGGCCCGAATGGAGCGGATAGATCGTTTTCTTGAGGCGGCTCCCGTCCGGCAGGTCGTCCATGTAGATTCCGAACGCAATCATGCCGATGATCAGAATTGCGATGGCCTAATGCAGGGCCAATGTGGGACGGTCGAGAGGGTCTCTGGCAAAGGGGGCTTTGTCGGTCATGGCAGGTTCCGTAATCGGTTCATCGTGCGAGTCTAGCGAAGATTGGCCGCGCGCGGGGTAAAAATGGGGGAAGACATGGCTGTGCATATCGAAGGGCTGACGGCGATCGTGACGGGCGGCGGCTCGGGGTTGGGCGAGGGAGCGGCGCGCGCCCTCGCGGCGGCCGGGGCCAGGGTTGCGGTGCTCGACCGTTCGGCCGAGGGCGCGGCGCGGGTAGCGGCGGATATCGGCGGCCTCGCGCTGGCCTGCGATGTGACCGACGAGGCGGCGGTCGAGGCCGCCCTGGCCGAAACCGAACGCGCCTATGGCACGCCCCGCATCCTGGTCAACGCGGCCGGCATCGCCCATGTCGCCTATACCCTGCGCGGTGACGCCCCCATGCCGCTTGAGGATTTCCGCCGGGTCGTCGAGGTCAACCTGGTCGGCGCCTTCAACGTCATCCGCCTGGCCGCCTGGGCCATGAAGAACGCCGAGCCCCTCGACGGCGACGGCTCGCGCGGCGTGATCGTCACGGTCGGCTCGGTCGCCGGCTTCGACGGCTCCATCGGCTCGGCCGGCTACACCGCCTCCAAGGCCGGCATCCACGGCCTGACCCTGGGCCTGGCGCGCGAGTTCAGCCGCTTCGGCATCCGGGTCGCGGGCATCGCCCCGGGCAGTTTCGACACGCCCATGATCCGCGACAACTACGCCGAGGGCGTGAACCCCTGGCTCGAGGTCACGCCCTTCCCCAAACGCCTGGGCCATCCGAGCGAGTTCGGCGCCCTGGTCCGCGAGATCGTCGAGAACCCGATGATCAACGGAGAGACGATTCGGCTCGACGGCGGGATTCGAATGCCGTGGTTCTGAGACGGAGCCCGGCGTCGAACCTCGTCCTTCGAGAAGCGGCCCAAGGGCCGCTCC
>CAUZWC010000137.1:0-8212 GCA_963583595.1 Alphaproteobacteria bacterium
GTTCTTCGGCCTCTGATCCCCGCAAACCCTTGGGCTGCGTCCACGGCTCCGCGCGATCCCGCTCGAAGCCCTCCGTCATATCCCTGACAGGCATTTTAGGCAAAAGCACGGCGGCCGTCAGGCGGTCTCCCGCGTGACGGCCGATATCCGGCATTCGGCGGCGCAGAGCCACCGCATCCCAACCGAGAAGCCCGGCCGGTTACGCGACTAGTTGACCGCCCCGACGCCGCGCCGATTCTGGGCCCAGGCGAACTCGTTCGAACCGAGCACCACCGGACGCTCCTTGCCGTAGCTGATGGTCGCTATACGGTTCGGATTGATGCCCAGGGCAACAAGGTAGTTCTTGGCAGCGGACGCGCGCCGCTCACCAAGGGCAAGGTTGTATTCACGGGTGCCGCGCTCGTCGCAATGACCTTCGACGGTCAGAGTCGCCGAGGGGTATTGGCGCAGCCACTGGGACCAGCCCTCGAGCGTGGCCCGGGCGTCAGCCTGGAGATCGGACTGATCGGTCCCGAAGAACACTCGGTCGCCGTAGAGCGCCGTCAACTCCTCTTGGGAACCGGGCACATAGGTAACCGTCTCATCGACGATAATCTCGGTGGTCGGCTGGAGGGCGGCGCCAGCGCCGCTGGCGCCGCCCATGTCCTCAGGCGTGCTTTCGCACGCGACGACGAGCAGCAGAGCCGCCAGGGCACCAAACAACTTCATCGCACGCATTTTTTGAATCCTCACAGGGAACGGACGCTCGGGCCTGCGCCCGAACACTTAGTTGTTGCTGAAATACCGGAACGGATTTGGCAAAACAACCAAGATGCCTGATCGCGTATTGGCGATTTCGGGCGCGGCGCACTATACAGCCGTGGCCTACATAAATCAACCATTCTCAGTATTTTAACCTCTCGAAGCAAAACCATAGCATTAAAATGTGGTTCTATTGCAGAAGCAGGGGCGACCAGGCCGGGTCCGATCCATCCACCGGCGTGGGAATCTGGCGCTCGTTATAGCCCGTCAGATCGATGGAGTAGAGGTTCGTATGGCTGCCGCCGCCCTGCTTGTTCGAGGGCGTCTGGCGATAGAACATCAGCACCCGTCCGTTGGGCGCCCAGGTCGGGCCCTCGACCAGGAAATCGCTGGTCAGAAGCCGTTCTCCCGAACCGTCCGGCTTCATCACGCCGATGAAGAAGCGGCCCTGGTGAAGCTTAGTGAAGGCGATCAGGTCGCCGCGCGGCGACCAGACCGGCGTGGCATAGCGCCCGTCGCCGAAGCTGATCCGGCGCACTTCGGAGCCGTCGCCGTTCATGACATAAAGCTGCTGGGCCCCGCCGCGGTCGGATTCGAAGACGATTTGCGCGCCGTCCGGGGAATAGGACGGATGGGTATCGATCGCGGGGTGGTTGGTCAGTCGCGTCACCCGGCGGGTGCGCAGGTCCATCGTGTAGATTTCGGTATTGCCGCTCGACGCCAGGCTCATCACCACCCGGTTGCCGCTGGGCGCGAAACGTGGGGCGAAGGTCATGCCGTCGAATTCGCCCAGAACCTCCTGCTGGCCGGTATCGATATTGTAGAGATAGACGCTCGGCTGCTTACGATCGAGGTAGGAGAGATAGGTGATCTCCTGCGCCGTGGGCGAGAAACGCGGCGTCAGCACAAGATCGGCCCCGTCGGTCAGGAAACGGTGATTGGCGCCGTCCTGGTCCATGATCGCCAGGCGTTTCTCGCGCCGGTCGGCCGGACCGCTCTCCGCGATATAGACGACGCGGGTGTCGAAATAGCCTTCCTCGCCGGTGATGCGGTGATAGACCGTGTCGGCGACCTTATGCGCCATGCGCCGCCAGGCGTCGGGCACGCCGTTGAACTTCTTCGCCGTCATATGCACCTCGGCGAAGGCGTCCCAAAGACGGAACTGCACACTGATCTCGCCGTTCGGCTGGGCATCGACCCGGCCGACGACGAGGGCCTGGGCATTGATCAGGCGCCAATCGCCGAAGCGCGGAATGTTGTCGAAGGCGACCGAGGTTTCGATGAAGGCGCGCGAATCGATGGGCTTGAAAAGGCCGGACCGCTCGAGATCCTGACGCACGATTTCGGCGATCTTGTTGCCGAGTTCCGTCAGTTCCGGCGTCCCCAAGGTCTCGAAATTCATGATCGCGATGGGCAAAGGCTCAAGCTGGCCTTCGGTGATGGGCACGCGCAGTTCGGCGCGCGCGGGCAATGCCCCCGCCATAAGCACCAGGGCCAGTCCCGCCAAGATCGCTGTCGTCGCGCTCCGGATCGTCATTCCACGACTCACCACCGGTACGTCTCCCTCTTTCGCGCATTCAGCGGGTCCAACGCCTGTCGCGCCATTCCCACGCATCAATTTACAAGCCAAACATCCGCTTCGGATCGAAGGTCAGGACTATTTGTTGCCAAAGATTGTAGCTTTCCTGTGGCAGTCTTAGGGGCGTACATCTCGCATCGAGCACGGCGCGGCGTGCCGTCTCCGCGACCGCGCGGAAAAACGGATCGTTGTTCATCCGGCCCGCGTCGATAATATCGTGGTTTTGCACCGACCCGTCGGGATTCACGTAAAGACGGATCTCGACCACCGTTTGCTCCGCGTCCTTGCCCCCACCCTGCAGATTCCAACAGGGTGCAATCTGGCGCTGGATCTCGCCGACTAGAGCGTTGACCTCGCGTCGATCGTCCAGCGAGAGCTGTTCGGTCTCGGGGGCCTTTTCTTCCGGTCCCTTTTCCGTCGGCGGCGCCGTTTCCTCCAGCTCCGCCTTCATATCCTTCAAAAGATTCATGAAGTCGGGCTTCGGCGGCGGCGGCTTGCGGACCGCGATCTCGGGCTCCAGGCGCGGCTTCGGCTGTTCCGCCTCGGGCTGGGGCGCCGGCGTGGGCACGGGTTCGGGTTCCGGTTCCGGCTTGGGGTCCGGCTTGGGCTCGGACGGCGGCGCCGCGGGTGCCGGCTGCGGTGCCGGCGTGGGCGCGGGCTGCGGCGCCGGCTTGGGGTCCGGTTCGGGTTCGGGTTCCGGCTTGAGGTCCGGCGGCGTCGGCGGCTGGGGCGGCGGCGGCGGCTTCGGCTTCTCCTGCTTGGGCGGCTTCGGCACTTCCTTTTCGGCTGTCGGATCGATCGTTACGACCTCGACCGGGATGGACGGCGCGAACTCCTCCGGCTCGGGCAGGAGATGGGGAAGGCCGAGCCATGCCACCAAAATAATCGCAATATGGACGGCCGCCGAGAGGAAGACGCCTTTCCGCATGGGCGATCAGTTCCCGCCCCCGCCCTGGCCGGGCATCTCGGCGATCAGGGCGACCTTCGCGAAACCCGCCGAGGCGACAGTGCCCATGACCTCCATGATACGGCCGTAGTCGACGTTGCGGTCGCCACGCACGAAAATCTTGGTGTCCGGCTTGCTCTCGGTGATCGCGGCGAGACGCGGCACCAGGTTTTCCAGCGGCGTTTCGCTATCCTGGAGGTAGATGACGCCGTCCTTGTTGATCGAGATGACCAACGGCTCGCTGGGCTGGGTGATCTGCGGGGCGTCGGTCTTCGGCAGGTCGATCGGCACGCCCACCGTAAGCAGCGGCGCGGTGATCATGAAGATGATGAGCAGGACGAGCATCACGTCGACCATCGGCGTGACGTTGATTTCGCTCATCGGCTGGCGGCCGCCGCGGCCGCGGGTGCCGCGCTGAAGCTGGACCGCCATGGCCTAGCGCCTTTCCTCGAGCTGGCGCGAGAGCACGGCGCCAAACTCGCCACAGAAGGCTTCCAACCGGACGGCATAGCGGTTCAGGTCGCTCGACAGCTTGTTATAGGCGACGACCGCCGGGATCGCCGCGACCAGACCCAGCGCGGTGGCGAACAGGGCCTCCGCGATGCCGGGCGCGACCACGGCCAGGCTGGTGTTCTTGGAGATCGCGATCGCCGCGAAGCTGTTCATGATGCCCCAGACCGTGCCGAACAGGCCGATGAAAGGCGCCGTGGAACCGACCGAGGCCAGGAAAGTCATATAGCGCTCGATGCAGTCCATCTCGCGCCCCAAGGTGACTTGCATGACGCGTTCGACGCGCTGCTGCAGGGCGGAGCGGCCGGAATCGTTGTTGCCCAGACCGCGAGAGACCGAGCGTCGCCATTCCGACATGGCGCTGGAGAACAGGGCCGACATCGGATCGCCCGGCCGATTGCCGATGCTGTCATAGAGGTCGTCGAGCGATCCGCCGGACCAGAAGGCCTCTTCGAACTGGGCGGTGCGCGCGCGGACACGGCGCAGGCGGATCAGCTTGTCGAAGATGATCGCCCAGCACCAGAAGGAGGCCAGCACCAGTATAATCATGACCGCCTTCACGACGAAGTCCGCCTGGAGGAACAATCCCCAGACCGACAAATCGTGGATCACGTCGCTGCCACCGAGATTGACGGTATCTATGGTCGTGGTTCCTTGCATGTTATCTGGCTCGCATGCTTGCGGTTAATTGTGGCTGGATCACGGCCTTCACGGCCGCCGGCAATCGCGCCGGACGGCCCCGCCCGTCGAGACAGGCGAGGCGAATTTTGAGACACGCAACATCTTCGCCCACGCACCGGACGTCCTGATCGAGAGATAGACTGGCCCCACGCAAGGCAGTGATCCGGGTGCATACTTCGAGATCGTCGTCGAGCCTCGCGGGCCTCACATAGTCCACCTCGCAGCGGCGCACAACGAAGACGATATCGTCATCATGTTTCATTTGCGCCTGGCCGATGCCGAAACACCGCAAAAGGTCCGAGCGCGCGCGTTCCGCAAACTTGAGATAGTTGGCGTAATAGACGATTCCGGCGGCATCTGTGTCCTCCCAATAGATCCGGACCGGGAAGCGGTGGGAACCGTCATCGGCGATATGGCCCGCTTGCGCTTGCGCCGTCATGTCGCATCCTCTCCGTCGCCGATCAGGTCGAGCTGGCGCAGTTCGCGCGCGCCTGTCGGCGCATCCAGGCCGAGATAGCGATAGCCGGCATCGGCCAGCATACGGCCGCGCGACGTGCGCTGGACCAACCCCTCCTGGATCAGATAGGGCTCGATCACCTCTTCGATCACATCGCGCTGCTCGGACAGGGCCGCCGCCATGGTTTCGACCCCGACCGGCCCGCCGCCGTAATTTTCCGCAAGGCAGCGCAGATAGCGCCGGTCCATCGTGTCGAGGCCGCGCGCGTCCACATCCATGCGCGACAGGGCGGCGTCGGCCGCCTCGCGGTCGATCTCCTCCCGCCCATCCACGGCGGCGAAATCGCGCACCCGGCGCAGCAGCCGGCCCGCGACCCGGGGCGTGCCGCGCGAACGCCGAGCGATTTCCATCGCGCCGTCGGCGGTCAGGACGATGCCGAACACGCCGGCGCCCCGCAGGACGATGCTCTGCAACTCATCGGCCGTATAGAATTCCAGGCGCAGCGGAATGCCGAAACGTTCGCGCAGGGGATTGGTGATAAGCCCCGAGCGGGTCGTCGCCCCGACCAGCGTAAAGGGTGGCAGGTCGATGCGAACCGACCGGGCCGCCGGCCCCTCACCGATGATGAGGTCGAGCTGGTAGTCCTCCATCGCTGGATAGAGGATTTCCTCTACCGCCGGATTCAGGCGGTGAATCTCGTCGATAAACAGCACGTCACGCGGCTGGAGATTGGTGAGCACGGCGGCCAGGTCCCCCGCCCGCGCGATAACCGGCCCCGATGTCGCGCGGAAGCTGACCCCCAATTCGCGCGATACGATCTGGGCCAGGGTGGTCTTGCCCAGCCCCGGCGGTCCGAAGAGCAGAACATGGTCGAGCGCTTCGCCCCGGTTCCGGGCGGCATCGATATAGACCCGCAGATTGGCGCGCAACTGCGCCTGGCCGACGAACTCCTCCAGGCTCAACGGCCGGATGCTCTTCTCCGCCCCGTCTCCGGTCGCAACGGTCGTTCCGCCCGCCCCGTCCGGACCTTGCTCGTGAAAGGCCGGATCGACGATGCGCTCGTCGCTCATCGGCCGAGCTCCACCAGGCCTTCGCGCAGCAGGGCCTCGACGGTCGCCTCACCGCCCAGGCGCTGGACGGCATGGGCTACGGCGGCGAAAGCCTCGGACCGGCTATAGCCCAGATTGACCAGGGCTGAGACGGCATCCGCCGGCACCCCGTCCGAAGGCGACGGCGGTGCATCCGCCGCGGCGCCGCCGACGCGCGCGGAGGATCCGAGAACGATGCCCCCGGCCTTGTCCTTCAATTCGTTGAGAATGCGCGTCGCCACCTTGGGCCCGACCCCGTCGGCACGAGTCAGGGCCGTGCGGTCCTGGGCGGCGATGGCCTGGGCGATCTGGTTCGGTGCGAGCACGGAGAGGATCGCCAGCGCCACCCGCGCGCCGACCCCCTGGACAGTGGTCAGCAGCCGGTACCAGGCCCGCTCATCCTCCTCGGAAAAACCGTAGAGGTGGATATGGTCCTCGCGGACATGGGTTTCGATATGGAGGACCGCCGATTTGCCCGTCGGCGGCAGGCGCGACAAAGTTCGGCCCGAGCAACAGACCAGATAGCCGACACCGCCGACATCGATCACGGCCCAGTCCTGGCCGACCGAATCGAGCACCCCGGTCAGTTTCGCGATCATCTTGCGGCGCTCGCGATTCGACGCCCGGTCCAGGCGTGATGAGCATGGCAGATGGCAACAGCGAGGGCATCGGCCGCGTCCGGCCCTGCCGGATCGCAGCCCGGCAGCAGCATGCGCACCATGGCATCGATCTGCGACTTGTCGGCATGGCCGGCCCCGACCACCGATTTCTTCACCAGATTGGGGGCGTATTCCGCGACCGGCAGGCCGCGATGGGCCGGCACCAATAGGGCGATGCCGCGGGCCTGGCCAAGCTTCAGGGCCGCGGCGAAGTTGCGGTTGACGAAGGTCTCCTCGACACAGGCTTCGTCGGGTTCGAAACGGCCGACCACCTCGACCAGCCCGTCATATAGCGTGACCAGGCGCTCGGCGAGAGACTGCTTGGGGTTGGTCGCCACGACGCCATTGGCGAGATGACTCAAGCGAACGCCATCCGAGGCGATGACGCCCCAGCCCGTGCGCTGCAGACCGGGGTCGAGCCCCAGCAAAATCATACCGCCCCTCCTCGTTCGCGCATGTTCGGCGCGGACGCGCCGCGCCTATGCGCTCAACCGTTCCAGCAGGTCGTCGGCAATTTCGAAATTGGCCGATACGCGCTGCACGTCGTCGCAGTCGTCCAGTGCTTCGAGCAGCTTCATCAGCGTCTCGGCCGCATCCTCGTCCACCGGGATCGTGGTTTGCGGGCGCCAGGTCAACTGCGTGCTGGCCGGCGGGCCCAGGCGCGCCTCCAGCGCATCACGCACCTCGTTCAACTCGTCCGGCGCGCAGATAACCTCATGACCGTCCGCGGTGGATATCGCATCCTCGGCCCCGGCCTCGATCGCCGCGTCGAAAACCGCATCGGCAGAACCGGCATCGGGCTCGTATCGCACCTCACCGATCCGATCGAAAAGATAGCCGACGCTCCCCGACTCGCCCAGGGTTCCGCCATTCTTGCTGAAGGTGGAGCGGACCTCCGACGCCGTGCGATTGCGGTTGTCGGTCAGCGCCTCGACGATCACCGCGACCCCGCCGGGGCCGAAGCCCTCATAGCGGATCTCCTCGAAAGCCGCATCGCCGTCGCCGCCTGTCGCCTTGGTGATCGCGCGCTCGATATTGTCCTTGGGCATGTTTTCCGCACGGGCATTGGCGATCGCCGTGCGCAGACGCGGATTTTTGTCCGGATCGGGCAGCCCTTCCTTGGCCGCCACGGTGATTTCGCGCGCCAGCCTGGAGAAGACCTTTGCCCGCTTGGCATCCTGCGCACCCTTGCGGTGCATGATGTTCTTGAATTGTGAATGGCCGGCCATCTGGACCCACTACCCCAATCGACTGTGATTGGCTCCGCCTTCTTTACCATATGTAGTAGCCGGTAAGCGAGGGCGCGCCCGAAGATTTCCCGCCTACCGTGCCCGTTCCCGCCGCTAGGGCCCGTCGCCGGCGCCGCTCGGCCAATGTTCGGCCAGACAACCGCCCAAACGCAGCGGTTGGATTCGCTCGGTCCGACCGGTCACATCGTCTGTCTCGATCAGCACCGCGCAGAGGGTGGCTTCACCCTCGGCCGGTTTCAGTCTTTCGTTCGGCAGCTTGCGGGTGAATCGCCAGACCGAGCCTTCATGCCGCATGCCGATG
>CAUZWC010000138.1:0-8198 GCA_963583595.1 Alphaproteobacteria bacterium
CCAGCGCGAAGGTGATGAGGCCGGTGATCGCCGGCAGCACGGCCAGGATCAACCCGGCATGGGAAGCGCTGGTATGCCGCTGGCCCAGGCTGAACAGGATCGGGAAAATGACAAAGCCGCCCAGGGAAGAAACGATCAGCCAGCGCCATTGCAGCGCGCCGCGGGGCAAGCGCAGCCCCAGGACAAGGGCAAGCGGCAAGGTGACGAGGGCGGCCAGTACCGTGCGCAGCATGCCGACCGTGACGGGGTCGATCTCCGCCACCGCGATCTTGGTAACGATGGCGGTGCCGCCCCAGATCAGGATGGCGAGAGCCGCCGCCCCGATCACCGCCGGACCGGCCGCCGGCGGGACGGGAAGCGCCCTGCCCGCGTCCCTCACTCCCCCCCCTCGACCGGGCGCATGGTATGGCCGTGGTCGAGGGGGCCGTGGCCCTTGCCGTAGCCGGGGGCTTTCTGGATGGCCGTCCAGACATAGGCGCGGGCGCGGGCGACGGCGGCGGACAGGCCAAGGCCCTGGGCCAGGCCGACGGCGATGGCCGAGGCCAGGGTGCAGCCCGTGCCGTGGGTGTGGCGGGTCTCGATGCGCGGGCTTTCGAATATCTCGGCCGCGCCGGAACCGCCATCGACCAGCACATCGCGCAGGACCGCGCCCTCCATATGGCCGCCCTTCAGCAGCACCGCGCGCGGCCCGAAAACCAGGAGCCGGCGCGCCAGAGCTTCCATCACCTCGGGCCCGGCCAAGGTCTCGCCGACCAGGGCCTCGGCCTCGGGAATATTGGGGGTGACGATGCGGGCCAGGGGCAGCAGCCGACCGCGCAGGGCCTCGACCGCTTCGTCCTCCAGCAGGCGCGCGCCGCCCTTGGCGACCATGACGGGATCGACGACGACCGGCACGCCGGGCGCCCGCACCTCGATCTCCGCCGCCACCGTCTCGATCACGGCGGCGGAATGCAGCATGCCGATCTTGATGGCATCGGCGCCGATATCCTCGAGCACCAGCCGCATCTGCCGGGCGATGAAGTCCGGCGGCACCGGATGGATACCGAAGACGCCCTGGGTGTTCTGGGCCGTCAGCGCGGTGATCGCCGTCGCCGCAAAGCCGCCCAGCGCTGTCACCGCCTTGATATCCGCCTGGATCCCCGCCCCGCCCCCGGAATCGGAGCCCGCGACGATCAGCACGCGTCCCTTCATGACACCCTCGGAAATCGCTCTAAACGCGCTGCGATATTTGGCGCGCGGGCGGCTCCGTTGTCCATTTCGCCCTCGCCCCTAACCCGCGGCGCGGGAGATGGCCTGGGCGATATCCGAGACGACGGCCTGGACCAGGGTTTCGTCCTCGCCCTCGGCCATCACGCGGATGACCGGTTCGGTGCCCGATTTTCGGATCAGCACCCGGCCGGTGCCGTCGAGCCGGACTTCGCCGGCGGCGATCGCCTTCTTGACCGAGTCGGCCTCGAGGGGCTGGCCCCCGGCGAAGCGGACATTTTTGAGGATCTGGGGCAAGGGTTCGAAGAGGCGGCTGACCTCGCTGACCGGCTTGTCGGCCTGGACGATCACGGCCAGGGCCTGGAGCGCGGCGATCAGGCCGTCGCCCGTGGTGACGTAGTCGGACAGGATGATATGGCCCGACTGCTCGCCGCCCATGTTGTAGCCAACCTCGCGCATCTTCTCGATGACGTAGCGGTCGCCCACCTTGGTGCGCACGAGATCGAGGCCGAGACCGCCGAGATAGCGTTCGAGGCCCAGATTGGACATCACCGTGGCGACCACGCCGCCGCCCTCGAGCCGGCCGGCGCCGTGCCAATGCAGGGCGACCAGGGCCATGAGCTGGTCGCCGTCGAGCACCTTGCCCTTCTCGTCTACGATCAGCACCCGGTCGGCGTCGCCATCGAGGGCGACCCCGAGATCGGCGTGGGATTCGCGGACCTGGCGGATCAGGGCCTCGGGATGAGTCGCGCCGCAATCCCGGTTGATATTGGTGCCATTGGGATCGACGCCGATGCGCACGACCTCGGCCCCCAGTTCGGCCAGCACCGTCGGCGCGACCTTGTAAGCGGCGCCATGGGCGCAATCGATCACGATGCGCAGCCCGTCCAGAGTCAGCCCAGCAGGGAAAGTGTTCTTCACGAATTCGATATAGCGGCCGGGCGCATCCTCCAGCCGATGGGCACGGCCGAGCTTGGCGGCATCGGCGCGCAGGGGGCCGAAATCGCCGTCCATCAGGGCCTCGATCTCGGCCTCGACCTCGTCTGACAGCTTGTAGCCGTCCGGGCCGAACAGCTTGATCCCGTTGTCGTGGAACGGGTTATGGGAGGCCGAGAGCATGACCCCGAGATCGGCCCGCATGCTGTGGGTCAGCATGGCCACGGCCGGGGTCGGCAGCGGCCCGACCAGGGTCACGTCCATGCCCATGGAGACGAAGCCGGCGGTCAGGGCAGGCTCCAGCATATAGCCGGATAGCCGCGTATCTTTCGCGATCACCACGCGGTGACGGTGATTGCCCCGGGTGAAGCGATAGCCGGCAGCCATCGCCACCCTGGTCGCGATCTCCACCGTCATGGGCTCGGTATTCGCCGTGCCGCGAATGCCGTCCGTGCCGAAATACTTGCGTGCCATGGCCCCCGCCGGATGCATCTGTGCCTTGGCGCCTTATAGCAGAAAGTGCCGGGAGGCGGCTGCGGTTGTGAAATCGTATCCTTAACTCTTTCTCACCCCCACCCCAACCTTCCCGCATCAAGGGGGAGGGAGAAGGCAATTCATCGCCAAGGAAAGCTCCCTCCCCCCTTCTGGGGGAAGGTTGGGGTGGGTGGTAAAATAATAGCTCTTCGCCGTCGCCCTCTATCCCCGCACGGCCTGCCAGACGGCGAGGGCCTGGGCGGTTTCGACGACATCGTGGACGCGCAGGAGCTGCACCCCGGCCTCCGCGGCGATCAGAGCGGCGGCAATCGAGGCAGCCAGCCGTTCGCCCGGCGCCGCGCCGCGCTTGACCGCGCGCACTAGCCCCTTGCGGGAGGCCCCGACCATGATCGGACAGCCGAGGGCGTGGAACGCCGCGAGGCCGCGCAGCACCGCCTCGTTATGGGCGCTGGCCTTGGCAAAACCCAGGCCCGGATCGATGCAGATACGGTCGCGCGCGATCCCTGCCCCCTCGCAGGCCGCGATGCGGGCAGCCAGTTCCGCCGTCACCTCGCCCACCACATCGTCGTAATGGGGCTTCTCGCGCATGGTCGCGGGATCGCCGCGCATATGCATCAAGATCACGGGACAGCCCAGACCGGCCACGGTATCCACGGCCTCGGGATCGTAGGCCAGCGCGGAGATGTCGTTGACCAGGGCCGCGCCGGCCGCCACCGCCGCGCGCATGACCCGGGCGCTACGGGTGTCGATGGAGAGCGGCGCGCCGCAATCTGCCAGCCCCTCGATCACCGGCAGGACCCGGCGCAGCTGTTCCCTGGCGGGAGTCGCCGCCGCGCCGGGGCGGGTCGATTCGCCACCGATATCGAGCATGGCGGCGCCCTGCTCGACCAGCCGGAGACCTTGCTCGATCGCCACCGCCGGATCCAAAAAACGCCCGCCATCGGAGAAACTGTCCGGCGTGACATTGACCACGCCGACCAGGCGCGGCCGGTCGAGGGCGATCCCCGCGAATGCCTTTGGCAAGGTAGCGTTTACCTTTCCTCCATTCATGGCGCGCACTCTGGCCGCGGTTTCATTCCCTGTCCATGGAGCGGGTTATGTTCGACGGCGTTGAAGAGGACGGCTGGACCGACGGCGCGGCCTACGATGCCAGGATGGGCCGGTGGAGCCGAGCCGTGGCCGAGACATTCCTGGTCTTGCTCAACCGCCGGACGGGGCTGACCTGGCTGGATATCGGCTGCGGCACCAGCGCGCTGACGGGCGCCCTCCTGGACAGGGCGCGCCCGGAGCGGGTGCTGGCGATCGACCCTTCGCCCGCTTTCCTGGCTCATGCCCGGACCCGCCTTGCCGATCCCCGCATCCTGTTCGAGGCGGGAAAGATGGAGAATATCCCGGCGCCCGACGCCGCCTTCGATGCGGTGGTCAGCGGCCTCGCTCTCAACATTCTCGGCCGGCCGCGCTTCGCCATGCCCGAACTGCGCCGCGTCGCCAAGCCGGGCGGGGTGGTCGCCGCCTATGTCTGGGACTATGGCAGGCGCATGGAACCGCTGTGCGAATTCTGGGAGACGGCGGTCGAACTGGACCCGGATTCGTTTGATTTCGACAAAACCCGGCGCTTCGCGGATTGCGATCCCGAACATCTGGCCGACATGTTCGAAGGCGCGGGCTTCGATTCGGTCGAGACCAAGGCCATCGACCTGCCCCTCGCCTTCGACGATTTCAAAGCCTGCTAGCGCGCCGTAGCGACCGGCTTCGGCCCCGCGCGCCCAGCTATGCCGCCACCTTCGACGACGGTGCGCGCGCGGCGCTCAAGCGGGCCTATCGCCAGGCGATCAGCCCACATGGCCGACCGTCCACACCACCGCCCGCGCCTGGGCCGTCCGCGCGGTGATCTGAGGACGGCTCGAATCGATCCTCACCAAAACAGCGTTGCGCCCGCAGGGTTTCCATCCGCGGCTCCGATTCACTAGGCTCCCGCCGGAACCGTCCGTGTCGATCCCTGCAGGAGAGTCCGCCCATGCACGCCCTTATCGTCCTGGCCCATCCAGAGGCCAAATCCTTCAACGCCCAGATGGCCCGAATCGCGAAGGAAACCCTGGAAGCCCAGGGTTGGACGGCGGAAATCAGCGATCTCTACCGCCAGGGCTTCGATCCCTGCGAGGGGTTGGCGCATTTCCCCGCGCCGAAGGAGCCGGACTATTTCAGCGCCCAGGGCGAGCAACGCCATGCCGCAGATAACGGCACGATGCCGCCCGAGGTCCTGGCCGAGATCGAGAAACTGGAGCGCGCGGACCTGGTCGTCTTCCAGTTTCCCATGTGGTGGTTCTCGACCCCCGCGATCCTCAAGGGCTGGCTCGACCGCTGTCTGGTCTATGGCCGGACCTATACGGGCTCGATGCGCTACGACCGGGGTTATTTCATGGGCAAGCGGGCGATCGTATCGGTCTCGACCGGCGCGCCGGGCAGCACCCATGGCTGCGACGGGCGGAACGGCGACGCCGACATGCTGCTCTGGCCCTTCCATTACAGCCTGCATTATGTCGGCTTCACGGTGCTGCCGCCCTATTACAGCTTCTCGGTGGAGAGCGGGATTCTCTATTCCGACCCGAGCGTCCTGCACGACCGGCTGGAGGGCTACAAGGCCGGCCTGGCCGACCATCTGCGGGGGCTGGGCAAGCTCGAGCGCATCCCTTTCAACGGCTGGGACGACTGGGACGAGACCGGAAAGCTGAAGCCCGGCGCCCCCGCATACAGCTCCTTCATGCGCCATCCGGACTAGGGTTTCGCGCGGGGCCCGGTCCAGGGATAGAGGCCGTCCAACTGCGCGTAGTAGGCGACGATGGCGCGCACCTCCTCTTGCGACAGGCCGGCAACGGCATAGCCCATGGGTTTGTTCTGCCGAACGCCCAGGCGGTAGTCGCGGATCGCTGTGGTGAGATAGCTCGGATGCTGGCCGTTCAAGGTAGGGACAGGGTCCTTGTTTCGCGTCGGATCGGCGTGATGGCACTCGACACAGAGGCGAGCGGCCAGTTCCGCACCGCGCTCAGCCAGCTCGCGATCCGCTCGGCGGTCGGGTATTCGGGCAGCCCTGTCCCGTCCAGCTTCGAAAGGTATTCCGCCACTTCGGCTATCGTGTCCCGGGCGATCGTTTCGGCCGGACCCTGCATCAGATAGTGGTTACGCCGGCCGGGACCGGCTTGCCGTTGACCTCGAGGATCTGGAACTCCTCGAAATGGACGTGGACCGAATGAGACCAGATGCTGCCCGCGTTGCGCATGGTCCAGATCTCGGCCGTCCCCTGGACGACTTCGGCGACCGGGATGCCCATGTCGGCCACCTCGCCGTTGACCGTCCATTGCCCGCCGGTGTAGTCGAAGTCCCAGACCCCTTCGCGCACAACCGCGCCGAGATCGATCGGCGGCAGGTCGACGAAGCGCTCGGGCACCCAGCTCGGATCAGGGCCGCTCGCCGGCACCACATCGAAGCGCATGATCGCGTCGCCCGGCTCGATCCGCCGTCCCGTCGGGCCGGCGCCGTCGACCTGCTCCAATCTGTTACGCAGCACGATTTTCTCACCCGGCCGATAGCGCGAGAAGTCGACGATCACGTCGTAGCGCTCGGCCACCGCCATCGGCAGCGCTTCCGCCACCACGGGCGCGGGCAGGAAGTTGCCGTCGTTGGTGAACACGGTGAAGGGCTGGCCGCTGTCGAAAAAGAGCTCGTAGAAGCGCGACGGGCCGCCGTTGACGATGCGGAACCGGTACTTGCGCGGCTCGACCTTGAAATGGGGCCGGATGATCCGGTTAACCGTGAACTTGTCGCCCAGAAAGCCGGCCGTGTTGAAGATGTCGAAGACCGCTTGGCCGGCCTCGTCGAACAGCACTTCGTGCAGCATGAGCGGAACATCGAACCGCCCGCTCGGCAGGAGCCAGGCGCCGGGCCGGGTGTCGTTCTCGTCGCCCGTGTCGTGGGTGTCGTCGAAGGCCAGGAAGAAGGCGCTGAACCCGGCATAGACATAGGCCGCCGTGAAATCCATCTGGTGGTCGTGATACCACAGGGTGCTCAACCGCTGGCGCGGGTCGAAGCCGGACGGGAACATCGCGTAGTGGTGGTCCCAGCATCGCCCCGGATCGATGAAATCCATCGGGAAGCCGTCGCTCTCCGACGCCGTATGCATGTTGTGCAGATGCATGGTCGTGGACGGCAGGCCAAAGCCAGCATGATCGGCCGGCAGCTCATTGAAGCGGCGGATCAGGATCGGCTCGCCGTAGCGCGCGTGGTTAGGTCAGCCCGGGAATCGAGGCGTCGTAGCCCCAGCTCACAGTGGGCGGCAGCTCGGGATGATAGCTGTGCAGTAATTGGCGCTCGCGCATCTCGTAGAACTTGACCGGCGGGAACTCGTCGTAGCGCTGGTGCCTGTCCGGATGGGGCGGCAGGTCGAGGCGAGCCGGGTCGATCGGCGTGGCGAGCGGCATGATCTGAAGCGGAGCCAAGAAGGGCGTGGTCGGCGGGCTCGGGTCCGAGGGCAGATTCTGAGGCATCAGGAGTTGGGCCTCGGCCGAGCCGGCGCCGAGCGCACCCGCCCCCGCCATCGCGCCCATCTGCAAAAATGCCCGCGGCCGCCCTCCATTCTCGGCCAGCGTAGACGTTTGGGCAACGCGAAGCCCCGCTCGCGCGGGACCGCCGTAGCAGGGCGGGCAAGGCACTCCCGCCTGCAGCGCGTTCAGGCGTCACCTGGAGCAAGGGAGCGCGTCGCCTCCCGATTCGTCGAGGTCCGGCGCAATCAGCCGAGGGTATGCCTGGATTGCCCGGGCGGAGCCGGGCAAGGGAGAATAGCCGCTCCCCCTACCTCGCCGTGACCTCCGGCGGGGTCTCGCGGACCAGGTCGCGCAGGCGGGCGGTGGGCTCGGGCAAAACCGCCGTCAGCCGGGCGTCAGCCAGGAAACGTTGAATCGCGTCCCGAGTCTGCGGTCCCGCGATGCCGTCGACGGCCCCGAGATAGTAGCCGCGCTTGGCCAGGTCCCGTTGGATTTCGAGGATCGGACTCGGCGCAGGTACCGCGAAACGCGTCACTTTGGGCTGGGCGAACATCAGATGATCGACCAGGGCCTGATCCGCCACCCCGGTTACCGGCAGGCCAGCATCGCGCTGATAGGCGCACACGGCGGCGCGGGTCTGCGGGCCATAGACGCTGTCGACCGGCCCGGCGAAATAGCCGTGGCCACGCAGCTCCTTCTGCGCCGCCCGGATATAGGCCTCGTCCATGGTCGGCACGGCCTGGACGAGGACGAGGGGCAGGCCTGCGTCGCGCGCGCCCGCCGCGCCTACAGACAGGGGTGCGGCCACGGCCGCAGCCGTCAGGAGCACCGTGCCTACGACAATCAAAGCCAAGCCCCGGGTTGCGGATTGCCATTCGTTCTTCAACAGATCCCGGCGCATGGTCCGGTCTTCTCACTCCGATTCCGCATTGTGGCCTCGCATCAGGTCCACATCCCGCAGACCCAACTAGAACTCTAGAAACGTGCGTCCGATTGGCGTGCGTATTTCAACTCGTCGCGAAA
>CAUZWC010000139.1:0-8175 GCA_963583595.1 Alphaproteobacteria bacterium
GCGACGTGTTGGACGACATGTTTACGACCGGCCGAAACGAGGGACAAACCGATGGGCATCAAGATTTTTCACAACCCGCGCTGCTCCAAGTCGCGCCAGACCCTGCAACTTCTGCGCGACAAAGGGATCGAGCCGGAGGTCATTGAATATCTCGACACCCCGCCGAGCGCCGCCGAGTTCAAGCGGATCCTGGGCCTGCTGAGCAAGGGGCCGCGCGAAGTCATGCGCAAGCAGGAAGCCGAATACAAGGCGGCCGGATTGGACGATATGAGCCTGTCCGACGACGCCGTGATCGCGGCCATGGTCGCCAATCCCAAAGTGATCGAACGGCCCATCGTCGTCGCGGGCAAGAAGGCGGCGCTCGGCCGTCCGCCGGAAGCGGTGTTGGAGATTCTTTAGAGGCCGGAGAACGAAAGGACCTAGAGATCGAAAACGGCCGCTCCGGTGCCTCAGTTCTCGATACGGTAGCGTTCGACCGGGACCAAGGCCCGGTGCATGAGGCGACGCTTCTTCAAACGGCTCGAGACGCTGGAAAGCAGCCGGTATAGCGCGGGAACTCTTCACAACACGTTCTTCGCTGCGGCCTTGAATGCGCCATCGGATTGAATGCGGAAGGGTGCGGAAGCGACGGCCTCCCAGGCCTCCTCATAAAAGCTTTGCTGCGGGATTCGGTCGTGATGCGCGCCGGCAACCCGCGTGGCGACGCAGGAGACCTGATAGCTGCCGTCGTCCAGCCCACCATGAGCGATAGGCGTGAGCGCGCCCGGGCGATAATCGTATATCTCGATCACCGGATCGCGCTGCAGAAACGGATGGCGCACCAAGCGAATCTGCTCCACGGTCAGGCCGTTCGCCCGGCAGTATTCGTGAAACAGGGTCGGCGAGAACATTTAGAAGCCGTGATCCATGTGATTGGACGACGGCACCAGATGCATGATCCGGCCGCCCGGTTTAACGAGGCGCACGATAGTCGATAGCAGGTTGGGCAGGTGAAAGACATGCTCGGCCGTGCCCCGGTCGAAGACCAGCTCCATCCCGCCCGGACCAAGGCGCGCAGCACGTTGCCCGCGATGAAAAAGCCGCTGAGGACGAAGAAGACCATGACGGCCTCATGGCCCAGGGCGGTCGCGAAATAGATCGCCTGCACGATCAGGCCCTTGTCCTCGACCTGCCCAAAATCGACGAAGAACAGGGCGCGGACATGGCCCATCATCACCAGGATCGCAGCCAGGGCGCGTAGCAGATCGAGTGCCACGGAGGTATCGGGCGAAAGCCGCTGGCCCGCGATGCGGGCAAGACGTCCGCCTTTCGTCGCCCCGTTCGCTTCGGCACCCTCGCGTCGATAGATCCGTCTTCGCTCATGCGGTCGAAGCATAGGCAAGGCAAGCCTTGGCGTCATCGACGCTGCAGAGGTACTTCCGCTATCAGGTCGGGCCAGGCAGAATGCGCGCTGAAACCGCATCGTCAGAATCAGTACAGGGGACCAGGGCCGTGGCCTACGAAGATTACAAGACACTCAGCTTCGACCGGCGCGGCCGGATTCTGACCATCACCATGGACCGGCCCGACAAGCTGAACGCGGTCGAGGCCGTCATGCATCGCGAATTGGGCGATGTATTCTACGAGGTCGCCCAGGATCCCGACGCCGATGTCATCGTCCTTACCGGCGCCGGACGCGCCTTCTCGGCCGGCGGCGATATCAACTGGATGCAGGAGATGATCGACGATAAGCGCGTCTGGGAGCGCACCCGGGTCGAGGGCAAGCGCATCGTCTTCGGCATGCTCGACTGCGAAAAGCCGATCATCTGCCGGCTCAACGGCGCGGCGATGGGCCTGGGCGCGACCATGGCCCTGTTCTGCGACACGATCTTCATGGCCGAAAGCGCCATCATCGCCGATCCTCATGTCAGTGTCGGCCTGGTCGCGGGCGACGGCGGCGCTATCATCTGGCCTCAGCTCGTCGGCTATGCCCGGGCCAAGGAATTCCTGATGACCGGCGACCGGCTGACGGCCGAGCGGGCCGCAGCCATGGGCCTCGTCAACCATGTCGTCGCGGACGACGAGCTGGACGAACGGGTCTATGCCTTCGCCGACCGTCTGACCAAGGGCGCCATCAAGGCGATCCAGTATTCTAAGATCGCGGTCAATATCGGCCTCAAGCAGCTCGCCCATTCGATCATGGACACGAGCATCGCCTATGAGTCGATCACCAACTACACGGCCGACCATCAGGAGGCGGTGAGCGCCTTCCGCGAGAAGCGCAAGCCGCAGTTCACCGGGCAGTAGGGCCCGCCGGAGCACGGCCCCGCCATGGATTTCAAAGAGCCGGAGCATCTCGAGCTTCTGCGCGACACGGTGCGCCGTTTCGCCGAGCGGGAATTGCCGCGCGAAACGGTGCGCCGCTGGGACGCGGAGGACCGTTTCCCGCGCGAGACCTTCGACAAGCTGGCCGCCCTCGGCCTGACCGGCCTGACCGTGCCGGAGAAATACGGCGGCGCGGGCCGCGACATTCTCGGCGCCATGGTGGTGATCGAGGAACTGGCCCGCCACAGCATGGTCATGGCGGTCGCCTTCATCGACTGCGCCTGCTACGGCGGCATGAATATCGGCGATGTCGGGTCCGAGGCGCAGAAGGCAGAATTGCTGCCCCGGATCGCGCGCGGCGAGATCCTCTTCGCCTATGGGTTGACGGAGCCGGACGCCGCCTCCGACCTGGCCAGCGTGACCACGCGCGCGATGCGCGACGGCGGTGAGGTCGTGATCGACGGGGCCAAGCGCTTCTGCACCGCCGCCAAGGAAGCCGAATATATCTACACCCTGGTGCGCAGCGGACCCGCCGAAGCGCGCTACGAGAACCTCTCCTTCATCCTGGTCCCCAGCGATGCCCCCGGCTTGAGCATGACGCAGATTCCCACCATGGGCCTGCGCGGTGTACCCTCCTACGATGTTGCCTTCGAGGGTGTACGTATTTCCGCCGCGAATATCGTCGGCGGCGAGGACGGCTGGAACCGGGGTTGGCCGATGCTCGCCGGCCCGGCCCTCGACGTCGAGAAGCTGGAAGTCGCGGCCCTCGGGGTCGGCGCCGCCCAGGCGGCGGTCGAGGATGCCTGGGCCTATGCGGAAGAACGCATCCAGTTCGGCAAGCCGATCGCCCGCTACCAATCTATCCGCCACATCCTGGCGGATTGCCGGGCCCGGCTGCACGCCGCGCGCCTGGTGCTCTACCAGGCCGCCTGGCTGGCCGGCGAGGGTCTGCCCTGCGGCGTCGAGTCTTCCATGGCCAAGCTCTACGCCACGGAGACGGCGAAGGAGATCGCTCTGGCCGGCCAGACGGTCATGAGCGCGTACGGGTACGCGACCGAATACGATATGGAGCGCTATGTTCGCGACGCCCTGCTGCTGCCCATCATCGGCGGCACCTCGGCGATCCAGCGCAACAATATCGCCAACCGCCTGAAGCTGCCGCGCTGAGATTTTCGATCATGGATTTTCGCGAAGCCGACCACATCCGCCTGATTCGCGACAGCCTGCGACGCTTCGTCGCGGCCGAAATGCCGCTCGAGGCGGCCGATCGCTGGGACAGGGAGGATGTCTTCCCGCGCGAGGTGGTCACCAAACTGGCCGCACTCGGCGTCATGGGCCTGACCGTCCCCGACACATACGGCGGACAAGGGCGGGACATTCCGGCAACCATGGCGGTGATCGAGGAACTGTCCAAGCGCAGCCTAGCCGTCGCCGTGCCCTATATCATGTGCGCCTGCTACGGCGGCATGAACATCCTCGATTCCGGCAGCGAGGAGCAGAAAGCCGCCTATCTGCCACGCTTGGCCCAGGGTGAGATGTTCTTCGCCTACGGCTTGACCGAGCCGGACGCGGGGGCCGATCTAGCCGCCGTGCGGACCCGCGCCGCGCGCGACGGCGACCGCATCGTCATCAACGGCGCCAAGCGGTTCTGCACCGGCGCGGAGCACGCCGACTTCATCTATGCCCTGGTGCGCAGCGGCCCCGAGGAAGAGCGATATAAAAACCTGTCCTTCGTGCTGATTCCGCCCGACGCGCCCGGCGTCTCGATCAGTCGCTACGACGCCATCGGCATGCGTGGCGCCCATCTGAACGAAGTCATCTTCGAAGACGTCGCCATTCCCTTCGCCAACCTGGTCGGCGGCGAAGCGGGCTGGAATGCCGGCTGGGCGCGCCTCGCCGGCCCCGCCCTTGATGTCGAGAAGCTGGAGGTCGCGGCCATGGCCCTGGGCCTGGCCGAAGCCGCGCTGGAGGACGCTTGGCGCTATGCCGGAGAGCGCGAACAATTCGGCAAGCCGATCAGCGCCCATCAGGCGGTGCGCCATCCCCTAGCCGACGCCCGGACCGAACTGCACGCCGCGCGTCTCGTCCTCTACCACGCCGCCTGGCTGGCCGACCGGGGCGAACCCTGCTCGGCCGAGACCTCGATGGCCAAGCTGCTGGTCTGCGAAACGGCGGAGAAGACCATCCTGGCCTGCCAGCGGGTGCTGGGCGCCTACGGCCTGGTGCGCGGCATGCCGATGGAGCGCTACGTGCGCGATATCCTGGTCTTCAACATCGCCGGCGGCTCTAGCGCCATCCAGAAGAACAACATCGCCAACCGCCTGGGCCTGGCGCGCTAAGCGTCTAGTAGAAAACCAAGGTCCGCGCTTCGATGCTCTCGCGCGGCGGGGCGTCGACCGAGGTCGTGGGGTCGTCAAAGGCCGAATGCAGGCTGAACCGGGCCGGGCCGTCGGTCGCCGAATCGAAGACCTTGATCAGCACCGCCTCATCCGCGGTCATGCGCGGGTAATAATACCAGCGATGCCGCGGGCTGTGCCGGCTGCGGAACTCCTCGCCCGTCCGATGGGGATAGACCATTTGCGCGGCCACCAGATCGGCGGGCGCGATGGAGCGCGCGTCGCAGAGTGCGAGAGGGGCCGAGAGCAGCGGCCCCCGGATCGGCCGCCAGACATTGACGATGGCGAAACGGCGGGCGAGCAGATCCGCCGCCTCGTCCTCGGGCAGGAAGGCTCGGACCCGGCCAGGGGCGGAGCGGTCGGTGTAGTCGTCATGGACCAGACGGACCGGCCCGCGCGCATTCTCGTGCACGGCGCGCGGATCGCCTTCGGCCCGGCTGTTATGGTCGAAAACAACGACCGACGCCGCACCGGTCGATTCGCGCACCAGGCGCGCAACCTCCGGGTAATAGGCGGCCTTGACCAACTCGTCGTCGTAGAGATCGGCGACCGCCGTCTCGAAGCGCACCAGTTCGAAGCCTTCGCGGTCCAGCCTTGCAGGCGGGTCGAGCCTGCGGGCATCGCCAACCGCGACCTCGACCCATTCATACTCGCCGCTGCGGTGGACCTCGTCCGGCGCGCCGAAGCCGATCCGGCTGACCGGCGGCTCGCTGGCCCCGGTCAGAAAATTGAGCTGGGCACGCACCCCGCCCGGGCCGCCGCCGGTCTTGCCCACCGCACTCATCTCACTAGGCCCAGAGTCGTTGTGGCCCCAGATCGGCCGGGGTGACCCCGAGATCGGTGATGTCCCGGGGCAGATCGTCGCCCCGCGCCAGGGCCGCGGCCGCGCGCGACAGGCCGGCCGAGGTCTCGATGCCGTAGCCGCCCTGGCCCGCGCACCAGAAATAGCCCTCGATATCGGGGTCGAAGCCGACCACCGGCACCCCGTCGGCGACAAAACTGCGCAGACCGGCCCAGCTTCGGATGATGCGCCCGACCGCCATCGTCGTCGCCCTTTCCAATCGGTCCACGGTGATCGCTATATCCAATTCTTCCGGCTGGGCGTCGGTCGGCGGGCTGGGCGTTTCGTCGGCCGGCGAGCCGAGGATGGTCCCCGCATCGGCCTTGAAATAGAACTCTTCCTCGGTGTCGAAGACGACCGGCCAGTTGTCCGTCTTCACTCCGGCGGGCGGGGCGAAGGCGATGACCGTGCGCCGCTTCGGCACCAGGCCGATTTCTCGCGCGCCGATCAGCCCCGCGACCACATCAGCCCAGGCGCCGGCCGCGTTGATGACCACCGGGGCGGCAAAGACGCCCCCCTTGGTCTCGACCTTCCACAGCCCGGCCTTGCGATCAAAACCGAGCACCTCGGCGTCGCAGACGACCTCGCCGCCGCGCGCCTTGAGGCCGCGGAGATAGCCCTGATGGATGGCATCGACGTCGAGCGCCATGGTGTTCGGGTCGAGGAAAACGGCGTCCAGATAGTCCCGCCGCAGCACGGGCACCCTTTTGATCGCCTCGTCCAGACTGATCATGGCGATGCTCGGCGACAGTTCCTGCACCTCGGCCAGGGCGGCTTCGAGCACAGCGCGCTGATCGGCGCGGGCGACGAACATCAGGCCATGCAGGTGGCACAGGGGTTTGTCCGTGAAGCCCTGGGGCGGCGTTGTGAAAAACGCCCCGCCAGCGATGGCGAGCGCGCGGATGACATGGGGGCCGTAGGCCTCGGTATAGACCGCAACGGATCGACCGGTGGTGTGATACCCAGGCCGCTCCTCGCGTTCCACCACGATGACGGACGCATTCTCGGCCAGGCGATAGCCGGCAGACGCCCCGCCAATACCGGCCCCGATGATTAGATAATCGCACTCGCGCATGATTCCGTGTCCTCCTCGCCCTCAACGGCGAGAGAACTTATCCGCAGCGAATGGGGACCTGCAACCTTTGGCTCTCGCCCTTAAGGCGGCTCTACCCCGCCCGATTGCCGGGCGGCCGAGTCCCAGTGTTCAGAATACGTTACTCTCCACTATTGAAAACCAGCCGGTGAAATCAAATATAAATAGAAAACAGAAAATAGCTATTTTGTATTATTCCCTCTGCCGGGCAGCGTTTATTGCGCTTTTCTGCATGGCAGCGTCCACGAATATTATCGCTTTTCAAACCGCCCGCGCGACGCTTGCGCGTGCCCTTCCTGGGAAGGATCTCCCTTGGAAAGAACGATGAAATGGCTACCCTCATGGTGTGCCATCGGGACGTCGTCGCCAATACCGTCCCGCTCGCACGGTTGATCGAAGGCTTTCTCCCCCTCACCGGTCCGGAAAAGGCCGCTGTCAACGCGCCTTGCCGTCAGACCCTGGCCCTCGACAATGAACGGTCCCTCTATCTCGAGGGGGATCGGATCGACCGAAATTTCGTGGTTGTCAGCGGGTGGATGTGCCGCCATCGCATTCTCGAAGATGGCCGGCGTCAGATAACCTCTTTTGCCTTGCCAGGCGCTTTTCTCAGCCATAACAACGCCTTTATATCTCGACGCCCCCATTCTGCGACCGCCCATGGCAAGGCCGTGCTGGCATCGATCTCCGATGCGGATATCGCCGAACTGAGCCATGGCTTTCCCCGCCTCGACATCGCCCTTTCGAGACTCGCCGCACGCGAACACTTTACTCCTGGAGGAGCAGATCATCCGCATCGGCCGGCGTAGCGCCTTCGAGCGGGTCGCCCATATGCTGCTCGAATTCTTCCATCGGCTGAATGCGGTCGAATAAACCCACAGGCTCGAGTACCAGATGCCCATCACCCAGGAAGTTCTCGGCGATGCCCTGAGTTTGAGTCTCGTCCACATCAATCGTACCCTGCGGCGCCCGCGCAAGGAGGGGCTGAGCCGCCTGGACGGCAATACCCTGAGCATCGACGATGTGGACCGCTTGGCGGAAATCGCCGAATTCGATCCGGCCTATCTGCGTCACGAACAAATCCCCGATGCCACGGAACAGGCTATCAACGATCCGGTGCGAATCTGCTAACACATCGTCGCCCGCCGCAGCCTTCATCGGGCCCACAACCTCTGACAGGCAATTTCCATGATTCAACTTGTTTTGCTCCGCCACGGCCAAAGCGTCTGGAATTTGGAGAACCGTTTCACCGGCTGGACCGATGTTGAGCTGACCGACAAGGGTGAAGCCGAGGCACGCGCCGCGGGCGGGGCATTGGCCGCCGCGGGAATCGATTTCGACCTCTGCCACACTTCTCTTCTCAAGCGCGCGATCCGCACCCTGCATCTGGCGCTGGGCGAGATGGACCGGATCTGGCTTCCGGTCCAGAAGGATTGGCGGCTGAACGAGCGCCATTACGGTGCGCTGCAAGGTCTCAACAAGGCCGAGACGGCGGCCGAGCATGGCGAGGATCAGGTCTTCGTCTGGCGGCGCAGCTATGAAAT
>CAUZWC010000140.1:0-8031 GCA_963583595.1 Alphaproteobacteria bacterium
TCGAAGGGACCGAACAGACGCTGAATTCGATATCGATCGAGCTGGACGATATCGAACCCACGATCATCTTCCTCGGGCACAGCGACAACGAGACTGCCAAGGCGATCGAGGATCGCCTGTGTGCTTCGACCCAACCCATCCACACGCTGGGGATCCAGGCGCTCCAGCTCGACGACGAACGGCGCAACCATCGACGCAAGCGCCTGAACGACGTCTATTTCGAGCTGATCATCTAATTCGCCGGCATCATGCTGAGCGGCAGCGTCCTGGTCTTCTTCCTGTTCCGCGGCATGCGCCGGGCCCGGGGCCTTCTGGAGGAGCGTGAGCGCACGGAAGAACGTCTGCGCGACAACGAAGAGCGGTTCCGGGATTTCGCGTCGTCGTCGTCCGACTGGTCCTGTGCAACAGCAAGTTCCGCGAGATGTACCCGCAGAGCGCGGATCTCATCCGGCCCGGCATCGGTTTCGAGGATATGATGCGCGCGGCCGTTCAGCGGGGTCAGTTCAGCGTGCCGCGCGGCGAGGAGGAAGCCTGGCTGGAGATGCGCATGGCGCTCCATCGGGGCAACGCGACGAGGCTCTGGGCCTTATCCGGCCGGTTCAACTTCTCGCTCTCGAGGCGTCCCAGGCCCTGATTGAGTGGGTCCAGAACCCGGCCCGGGCCGCCCAGTAGGTCTCCGGCCAGCCGTCAGTCCTCGTTCTCGGCGCGGCTCGAGCGCGGCCCTGTCTTGCCGCAATCCTCGCCCCAGCGGCGCACCGTCCCCGCATCGATATCGAACAGATCGAGGATCCGTCCCAGGGTTTGGTCGATCAATTCCTCGACCGAAGACGGTTGCGCGTACATGGCAGGGACCGGCGGATAGACGATCGCGCCGATCTCCGTCACCCGCAGCATGGACTGGAGATGCCCGGCATGGAGCGGGGTTTCACGCACCATCAGAACGACCCGACGGCGCTCCTTGAGGCAGACATCGGCGGCGCGGCTGAGCAGACCGGCGGTCACGCCGGTGGCGATCTCCGACAGGCTGCGGATCGAACAGGGCGCGACGATCATGCCGGAGGTCGGGAAGGAACCGCTGGCGATGGCCGCGGCGATGTCTTCGTTGGCATAGGAGCAATCCGCGAGCGCCTTGACATCGGCGGCCTTGCACCCGGTTTCATGGGCTAGGGTGATCTCGGCCGAGCGGGTCATCACCAGATGGGTCTCGACCTCCGCCTCGCGCAGCAGTTCCAGCAGGCGCATCCCATAGACGACGCCGGAGGCGCCGCTGATACCGACGATCAATCGTCGCCGCGCTGCCATCTTCGGAATTATCGCCATCGGCCTAGTAACCGCCCGCATAGGCGCGCTGGTGGGTGCCCGCGTGCAGGAAGCCGGCGAGGGACATGAAATCGAAAACCGGCCGCTCGACCACCTGCTGGATGCGCCGGGCATAGGCCGGATAGATCGCGCATTCGAGGATGAAGGCTCCCATATCGGGGGTTTGGGCGAGCATGTCCTCGGCCGTTTCGATCAGTTCGGCGCAAAGCTTGTCGGTGTCGAGCGAGCCCCGGCCGTTCAGCACCCCCTCGCGGAATTCGGGCTTGTCCTGCATGCCGGCAACGATGATCGGCGCATCCTCGGCAATCCCGGTCAGCGCCAGGATCTCCGGACGCAAGCGCTCCGAATGGGCGGTGATCACGCCGATCGGACGCCCTCCGAGCCCCGCTGCCACGAACGGAAGCTGCAGCAGGCTGGACAGTCCGACCGGGATATCGACAGCATCCGCGACCGCCCGCTGGTACCGGATCATGAAGCCGCAATTGCTGGTGATCGTCTTCACGCCCTGCCCGGCCAGTTCGCGCGCCATCGCCACAACGGCCGGTTCGAGCGCCGGATCGCAATTCGTCACACGCTCAGCGCTCGCCCCCGGCACGGCGCGGAACAGCGCCGGGTGGTCGAAGCTGGAGGCATTGCCCATATCGCCCGGAACGCGGCATTCCACGAAATCGAGCAGCAGGACGCCGACGGCATGGCCGTAATGGTAAGCGCCCGGTCGCTTGCGGTAGACGGGCATCGCGGCCCCTTCCCTCGCCATAGGATATCCCCGTCAAGGTAGTGCGGCCCTCAGGGGGGGTCCAGTGCGCCACATCTCTAGACCCAGACCGCGAGCCCGGCGTATCGTTTGCGCTAGGGACGTCCGCAAACGGGGGAAGACAGGGAATGAGCGATACACCGACTCGAGTGTCCTGCGACATTGATTTCGACAGGGACGGCCGCCAGGCGTCCTTTCTCGCCGTCGCCAATTCAGTGAACGAATCGGCCTATGGCACGGTCACAATTCCGATCTATCAGTTCAAGAACGGCGATGGCCCGACCATCTTCCTGTCCGGCGGCGTTCACGGCGACGAATACGAGGGTCAGGTCGCCCTGCGAAAGCTGGCCCAGTCGCTCGACGTTGCGAAGATTCGCGGCCGCGTCATCGTCCTGCCCAGCATGAACCTGCCGGCGGCCCTCGCCGGCAAGCGCCTGTCGCCGATCGACGGTCTGAACCTGAACCGCATCTTTCCGGGCAAGGCCGATGGCAGCATCACCGAAACCATCGCCCACTACGTCAGCCATGTCCTGCTGCCGCTGACCGATATCCAGGTCGATCTGCACTCGGGCGGCACGACCCTCGACTACATCCCCTGCATCATCATGAACGAGCAGCCGAACGATCCAGAGCGCGAGCGCAAGACCCATGCGGCGCTGATGGCCTTCGGCGCGCCCATCGCGCTGATTTCGAAGGCGCTGGATACGACCGGGCTGTTCGAGTTCGAATGCGATGCCCGTGGCATCCTGAATCTGAACGCCGAATTGGGCGGAGCAGGCATGGTGCGCAAACATATTGTCGAAATCGCCGAGAGGGGAATTCGCAATATGTTGATTCATTTCGGCTTTATGGAGGGAGAGGTCGTGCCGCCGGAGGCAATCGGGCACGAGCCGTCGCGTCTGATGAAGATTATCGATCTCGACTGCTTCGTGATGGCACCGGACGAAGGGCTGTACGAGCCGTTCATCGAACTGGGCGATACCGTCGAGGCCGGCCAAGCGATCGGCCAAGTGCATTACCTGCACCACACGGACAAGGCGCCCTGGGTTCTCCATACCAAGGCGGCGGGAACGCTGATCAACAAGCGCCCGCCGGGCAAGGTATCGCGGGGCGACAACGTCGCCATCTTCGCGACCGATGCGGCCTATCCGGAAAATTAGGGCGAAACGGCAAGCTGGCAGGGGGAGAGGAGCGCGATATGGCACAGGTCGGAGAGAATATCGGCGGCTCGGCGGGGATCGCCGAACTGTCGGCACATTACGATGCCGGGATCGGTCCGCTCGGCCGGATCGGCTTCGTCGCGCTCGCCAACGGCTACACGGCCGAGCATGAAGTGAATCGCATGCTGCCGGAGGGCTTCGTCCTCTATATCACGCGGGTATGGAGCGACAATTCGGTCACCCTCGGCAATCTGCGGAAGATAGAAGGTGATCTGACCCGGGCGGCGGGCATGATCCTGCCCCAGGACGATCTGGACGTGATGGTCTATTCCTGCACCTCAGGCACCGTCGCGATCGGCGAGGAAGCGGTCGAGCGCTGCATCCACGAGGCGCGGCCCGGTGTGCCGGTGACCAATCCGATCACCGCCGCCCTCGCCGCCTTCGAGGCTCTGGGCGTCAAGCGCATCGCCCTGCTCACCCCCTATGTCTTCGAAGTGACCTCCGCCATGCGTGACTATTTCTCGGGCCGCGGCGTCGAAGTCTCGAAGATGGCTAATTTCAACATCGAACTGAACTCGGACATCCAGCGGGTCAGCACGGCATCGATCCGTGACGCCGCGACCTCCCTGGACCTGGACGGCGCCGACGCGCTTTTCATCTCCTGCACGGCGCTGCGCACGGCGGAGGTCATCGAGGGGATCGAACAGGCGATCGGCAAGCCTGTGGTGACGAGCAATCAGGCCCTGGCCTGGCATGCCTTGCAGCTGGCGGGCCATGACCGGGTGGAGCCCGGTTTGGGGCGGCTATTTCGCCTGTGAGCCGCCCTTCGGGCCGAAGGATTTGATGGTGATGTTGAAGGCGATGGAGATCCGCTCGCCCGGCCCGTGATACGGGTTCACGTAGTGGTAGACCAAGCGGGAAAGACCAGCATCAAGCCGTTCTCGGGCGCGACCTTATGCTTGCCCCCGAAGGGATTGCCAGGCAGTTCGATTATATCGGCGCCCAGGCGCGGCTCGAGAAACTCGATATATCCGGTTTCGTGGGAGTCCGGGTCCGGCTAACCAACATCGACGCAGTAGACGCCCGAAAACGAGCAGCCGGGATGGTTGTGGGTCTTGTTGTAACCGGCCTCGCGCGAGACATTGGCCCAGGCGATGACCTGCAATTCGCTGTTCTGTGTCGTGCCCTTCTCCGCCGAGAGTATCTGAAGCATCCGGCGCGCCCCGCCCTGGATCCAGCTCTTGAAGACCTGGATTTCAGGCTCCATCTATTCCAACAGATCGTCCTTGGAATGCCAGCCGCCGACATCGCTGCGGCGAATCCCCTCCGCCGCCGCCGCCCGGGCCAGGACGATCTCGCGCAGACGCGGATTGACCACCTCGGCCTTCGGCGCCCGATAGCGCGCGATCGGCGCCGGAAAGGCGAGCACAAAACCGTCCTTCAACGTGTTTTCAAGAGGCATGGCGGGTCGATCGATCCAGGTGAGAAGGGCGGATCGGCAGTGTCCCGCCGCATAGCGGCTTTGCCAAGCCTACCCGACTGAATCAACAGGGACGTTGCGGCCCGGGCTCCCTTGCGCTAATCGAAGGGCCCGTCGCCGGCCGCCCAATCCGGCGCACCTATCCCATACTGATCAGAGATCGGGGGCCGCCTTGCACCGCTACCGTACCCATAACTGCAACGGCCTGGGCAAAGCCCATGTCGGCGAGACCGTCCGCCTGTCCGGCTGGGTCCATCGCAAGCGCGACCACGGGCAGCTCCTCTTCGTCGATCTGCGCGACCATTTCGGCATCACCCAATGCGTGATCGATGTCGGCAGCCCGCTCTTCGCCCAGGCCGACGGCTTGCGCAACGAAAGCGTGATCCGCATCGAAGGCCCGGTCGTCGCCCGCTCCGCCGAGACGATCAACGACGGCCTCGCCACCGGCCGGATCGAAGTCCGCATTGCCGATCTCGAAGTGCTTTCCGCGGCCGAGACCCTGCCTTTCCCCGTCAACAGCGATGCCGACTATCCCGAGGATATGCGGCTGCGATACCGCTTCCTCGATCTGCGGCGCGAGCAGAACCACCGCAACATCATTCTGCGCGCCAAGATTGTCGACAGCATCCGCAAACGCATGGTCGAGCAGAGCTTCCAGGAGTTCCAGACCCCGATCCTGACCGCGACCTCGCCCGAGGGCGCGCGCGACTTCCTGGTGCCCAGCCGCCTGCATCCGGGCAAGTTCTATGCCCTGCCCCAAGCCCCGCAGCAGTTCAAACAGCTCATCATGTGCTCGGGCTTCGACCGCTATTTCCAGATTGCGCCCTGCTTCCGCGACGAGGACAGCCGCGCCGACCGGTCGCCGGGCGAGTTCTATCAGCTCGACCTCGAGATGGCCTTCGTCGAGGAAAACGACGTGCTGACGGCGATCGAGCCCGTCCTGCACGGCGTCTACGAGGAATTCTCCGACGCCGCCATCACCCCGATGCCCTGGCCCCGAATTCCCTACGCCGAATCCATGCTGAAATACGGCAACGACAAGCCGGACCTGCGCAACCCGCTGATCATTTCTGACGTGACCGAGGCCTTCCGCGGCTCCGATTTCAAGGTCTTCGCCGGCCAGATCGAAAAGGGCGCGGTTGTGCGCGCCGTGCCTGCGCCGAAGGTGCAGGACCGGCCGCGGTCCTTCTTCGACAAGACGAACGACTGGGCGCGCGATCAGGGCGCACCGGGCATGGGCTGGATCGTCTTCGAGAATGGTGGCGGGCGCGGCCCGATCGCCAAAAATCTGAGCGACGAGCGCCTGACCCTGCTGAAGGAATTGGCGGGAGTCGGCGAAGGCGATGCCCTGTTCTTCGCCTGCGACCGCGAGGGCGGCGCCGCGCGGTTAGCCGGCCAGGCTCGCGACAAGGTGGGCCGCGATCTCGATCTGCTTGAGAAGGACGCCTTCCGCTTCTGCTGGGTCGTCGACTATCCGATGTACGAGATGGACGAGGAACACGGCAAGATCGACTTCAGCCACAACCCCTTTTCCATGCCCCAGGGCGGCCTCGACTCCCTGGAGAACAAGGACCCGCTCGACATCCTGGCCCATCAATACGACGTGGTGTGCAACGGGGTCGAACTGGGCAGCGGCGCGATCCGGAACCATCTACCGGACGTCATGGTCAAGGCTTTCGGGATCGTTGGCTATGGCCGCGAGACGGTGGAGAACAGCTTCCCCGCCCTGCTCAACGCCTTCAAATACGGCGCGCCGCCCCATGGCGGTCTGGCTCCGGGCATCGACCGCATGGTGATGCAGATCGCCGATCTGCCGAATATCCGTGAAGGCATTCTCTTCCCTATGAACCAGCGGGCCGAGGATCTGATGATGGGCGCGCCGGCGGTGCCGGACGCCAAGCAGCTCGAGGAGCTGCATATCCGCGTCCATCTGCCGCCGGAACTGCTTGAAACGCCCCCGACGAAGGCCTAGCCGAAGACCCGGTCAGGCGGCGGCCGGGCGGTTCAGATCGCCGCGCCGCAGGGCGCGGCCCGGCCGGTCGCCCGTATGCGCCCCGTCTCGCCAGACGGCCCGCCCGTTCACCATGACCAAGGCGATCCCCTCGGCCTGGCGTTTGGGATCGTCGAAGGTCGCCTTGTCGAGAATCGTATCGGCATCGAACAGGACGAGATCCGCATAGGCGCCCTTCCGCACCATGCCTCGATCCTTGAGGCCGAAGCGCTCGGCCGGATAGGCGGTCATCCGACGCACCGCCTCCTCCAACTCGAAGAGGCCCAGATCACGGCAGTAATGGCCGAGCACGCGGGGAAAGGTGCCCCAGAGCCGCGGATGGGGATGGGTGTCGTTGGGCAGGCCGTCCGAGCCGATCATCGCCCGGGGATGGGACAGGATGCCCCGCACATCCTCTTCGTCCATGGAGAAATAGATCGCGCCGGCGGGTTGCAGACGATCGATCGCCTCATCGACAGAGCAACCGAGTTCGGCCGCGACGTCTTCCAGGTCCCGGCCCTGGGCCGAAGGCATGGGCACCGACCAGGCCACCATGATGCGCTGGGCCTTGGCGCAGAACTCCCGCAACAGCACGGTCGAGGACGCGGTGTAGGGATAAACATCCAGGGCGACCGGCTGATGGCGGGCCGCCGCGTCGATATGGCGCAAGGTCTCCGGGCTGCGCCCGAAATTCTTGATGCCATGGACCTTGTGATGGGAGATGACGACGGGCGCCCCCGTCTCGCGCCCGATCAGGAAGGATTCGTCCAGCGCTTCCATCACATGCTCGCCCTCGTCCCGCATATGGGTGCAGTAGAGCGCCCCGAGTTCGGTGAGGGCCCTAGCGATGCCGATGATTTCCTCGGTCGGCGCGGCCGCAGCCGGCGGATAGTTCAGCCCTGTGCTGAAACCCACGGAGCCCGCCTCCAGGGATTCGGCCAGGCGGTCGCGCATGGCCGCGACTTCCGCCTCGGTCGCCGGGCGGTCCAGCCTGTCCATGACCCCGACCCGCAGGGTCGAATGGCCCGTCAGGCAGGCGGCGTTCAACGAGGCAGGATCCTTGTCCAGCCCGTCCAAGAAATCGACGAAGCTGCCGAAACGCCATTGGCCGTCGCCGGCGACGAGGTCGAGCGGCGGCGGCGGGCGGCCCTCGATCGCCAGGGGAGCCAGGCTCACCCCGCAATTGCCGACGACCACCGTCGTGACGCCCTGGCTGACCTTGGGCGTCATCTCCGGCGTGTTCAGCAGGGCATAATCGTCATGGGTATGAACGTCGATAAACCCCGGCGCGAGAACGAGGTCCGCAGCGTTGACAGTCTGGCCTGCG
>CAUZWC010000141.1:0-7994 GCA_963583595.1 Alphaproteobacteria bacterium
TGCAAGTCTTCGAACCACCAAATTGTCTCCAAGCCGGGCCGGAAGGCAGGAGCGCCAACGGGCCAGGCCCTATCTGTCCAGGTGAATGACACTAGGTTTGACCCTGGTAGGCGTCAATGCGACACAGAGTAGGGAAAGCGCGATGCATGGCGCGCGGAGAAGGCAGGGAGGCAGCGGGGTATGACCCTCAAAGCGGCGAAACGGGGCGAGGTCGCGCCCTTTATCGTGATGGACGTACTGCGCTCAGCCAACGAACGCGCCGCACGGGGCGAAAGCGTGTTGCATCTGGAGGTCGGCCAGCCGGCCACGAGCGCCCCCGCCGCCGTGATCGAAGCGGCCAAATCCGCCCTCGACGGCGATCGGATCGGCTATACGGAGGCTTTCGGCATCGCCGGTCTGCGCGACCGCATCGCGCGCCACTACTCGGACTACTACGGCACGCCGGTCGATGCCGAACGGATCGTCGTGACCACCGGGTCGTCCGGCGCCTTTCTCCTGGCTTTTCTGTCCGCCTTCGATGTCGGCGACCGGGTTGCCCTGGCGGCGCCCGGCTATCCTGCCTATCGCAACATCCTGTCCGCCCTCGGCTTGGTGCCGGTCGAGATTCCGACCGGGCCGGAAACCCGGTTTCAGCCCACGCCGGAGCTGATCGACGCGTTGGACGCGCCCATCGACGGATTGATCGTGGCGAGCCCCGCCAATCCCACGGGAACCATGATGACGCCCGAGGAATTGTCCCGCCTGGTGCGCTATTGCGATGACAAGGGCATCCGTCTAGTCTCCGACGAGATATATCACGGCATCACCTTCGGCCGGCGGGCGGCGACCGCCCTGGCCAGTTCCGGCCATGCCTTCGTCGTCAACAGTTTCTCAAAATACTTCTGCATGACCGGTTGGCGCCTGGGCTGGATGGTCGTGCCCGAGGACCTGCTGCGGCCGATCGAGTGTCTGGCCCAAAATCTCTATATTTCGCCGCCGACGCTGTCCCAGCATGCGGCGGTCGGGGCCTTCGATTGCGCCGCCGAGCTCGACGGCCATGTCGCGCGCTATGCCCGCAATCGCGACGTTCTGCTCGATCGCCTGCCGGCTGCCGGCCTGGAGAACTTGGCCCCGGTTGAGGGCGCTTTCTATATCTATGCCGATGTGTCCCGTATCTCCAATGACAGCGAGGACCTATGCCGCCGGGTGCTCGCCGAGACGGGCGTCGCGATGACCCCGGGCACCGATTTTGACACCCGGCGCGGCCATCGCTTCGTGCGCATTTCCTTTGCCGGTTCGACCGAGGACACGACGATGGCGGCCGATCGATTGGCCGACTGGCGCCGCTAGGGCTGGAATCCGGCCGTATATCAAGAAAAAGGCCCCCCGTTTTCACGGGGAGCCTTGTTTCGCCTGGCGTCGGGAGAGCCCTAGCTCGCGCGCTCCCACCAGCCGCGGCGGGCCGGCCGATTCGGATCATGCGCTTCGACCGTGGCTTCCTCGTCCCGCGCGGTCGGTTCCGGCGCGGCGGCGGACTCCACTTCCGCGGCGGGCGCGGCCGCCGGGAGAAGCTCATCCGCAGCCGTATCGGGTGCCGCACCGCCGTTGCTGCGGCCGGTCTGGGCCTCGGCTTCTTCCGGCTCCTCACCCTTGGGCGATTCGGCCTCGACTTCGGCAGGGGGTTCGGCTTCCGCCTCGACGGCTTCCTTCGGCTTGGTCTTGCGGCGGCTGGGCCGTTTGCGCTTGGGCTTCTCGGCCGGGACCTCTTCCTCGACCGCCTGCACCACAGCGGCTTCGTCCTCTGCGGGTACCTCGGCCGCTACCTCTTCGGCGGCAACCTCTTCGGTCGCTTCCGGCTCGACGACGGTCGCGTCGAGATTGGCGTCCTCGGGCAGTTCTTCGGCATCACCGGCTTCGGTTCCGGATTCGGCTTGGTCGGCATTCGCCGCGACGGCATCGGAACCTTCCTGCTCCTCGTCGCGCCTGCGTCCACGACGACGGCCGCCTCGGCGGCCGCGGCGGCGGCGGGACGAACGTTCATGGCCTTCTTCGGTGCCGCGCTCCTCGTTCGAGTCGACGGCCTCTTCACCGGCTTCCTCCTGCCCGTCTTCGGCCTCACCGGCGTCCTGGGCGGGCTCTGACCTGGCGCGGCGCTCGCCGCGTGCCTCGTCATCGCCCGGACGGCGGCGTCTGCGCCCGCCGCGACGGCGACCCGACGACCGCTCGCCTTCACCCTCGCTCTCGGCTTCTCTGTCCTCTTCCGCCGCCTTCGGTTCCGGTGCCGCACGCGCGGGTTCGGGTGCCGCGACGGGCAGAGCCGCGCCGGCCGCATCCTGCGAACGCTCCAGCCGCATTTCGTCGCGCTGCAGGCTATCATCGCCCTCGACGCGGATGCCTGTGCCGTAGCGCGATTCGAGATCGTGCAGCGCGTAACGCTTTTGGTTCAGAACGTAGAGCGCGACCGGGGTCGGCAAGGTCATTGTGATGAGTCCGGCGGGCTTGCGCAGAGCTTCCTCCTCGACGCCGCGTAGGGCGTGCAGCGCGACGGATTCGACTGTGCGCAACAGGCCGACGCCGGCGCAAATCGGGCAGGTCTCCGTGCTCGCCTCGACCAGGCTGGAACGCAGCCGCTGACGCGACATTTCCAACAGGCCGAAATTGCTGATCCGGCCGATCTGGATGCGGGCCCTGTCCTGGCGCACGGCTTCCTTCAACTGCCGTTCGACCTGGCCGTTATGGCGCGATTCGTCCATGTCGATGTAATCGATGACGATCAACCCGGCCAGATCGCGCAGGCGCAACTGGCGGGCGACCTCGTCCGACGCCTCAAGATTGGTCTTGAGCGCGGTTTCCTCGATATGTCGTCCCTTGGTCGCCCGGCCGGAGTTGACGTCGATCGCGACCAGGGCCTCGGTCGGGTTGATGACGATATAGCCGCCGGATTTGAGCTGCACGACCGGCTTGTGGATGTCGTCCAGATGGGCTTCGACCGAATAGCGCTGGAACAGCGGCGTGTTCTGTTCGGAATCCTTGTAATGCTGAACCCGGCGGGCATGGCTCGGGATCATCATCTTCATGACGGCCTTGGCGGTCTTGTAGCCTTCCTCGCCATCAACCAGGACTTCCTCGATATCGCGAGAATAGAGATCGCGGATCGAGCGCTTGATGAGGTTGCCTTCCTCGTGAATCCGGGCCGGCGCGGAGGATTTGAGGGTGCTTTCCCGAATGTCGTCCCACAGCCGGACGAGATACTCGTAGTCGCGCTTGATCTCGGCCTTGGTGCGTTCGGCTCCGGCGGTGCGCAGGATCAGGCTGGTGCCGGTGGGCACGCTCAGGTCGGCGATCACGCTTTTCAGGCGCCGGCGGTCCTTGGCGTCGCTGATCTTGCGAGAAATGCCGCCGCCCCGGCCGGTATTCGGCATCAGCACGCAATAGCGGCCGGCGAGCGAGAGATAGGTGGTCAGCGCGGCGCCTTTGTTGCCGCGTTCCTCCTTGGTGACTTGGATCAGCAGGATCTGGCGGCGTTTGATGACTTCCTGAATCTTGTAGCGGCGGCGCAATTGCGCCTGGGCGCGCCGCTGTACCATTTCCTCGGCGACGTCACGGTTGCTGCCGTCGATATCTTCGTCGCCTTCGGCATCCTCGGCCGCGCGCGCGGCGTCATGGCTGATCTGGGCTTCGTTTTCCTCGGCGATCAGCGCTTCGCGGTCGGCGACCGGAATCTTGTAATAGTCGGGATGGATTTCGCTGAAGGCGAGGAAGCCGTGGCGGTTGCCGCCATAATCGATGAAAGCCGCCTGCAGGGACGGTTCGACCCTGGTGACCTTCGCGAGATAGATATTCCCCTTGAGGGGCTTAAGACCGGCTGACTCGTAATCGAATTCCTCGACCCGGCTGCCGTTGACGACAACCACCCGCGTCTCTTCGGGATGACTGGCATCGATCAACATTTTCTTGGTGGTCATACAATTGTTCTCCAACTGGCGCGGCGCCCGCCGGGTCGCCCGCGAAGGGGCGGCGAGGGGTGGGCGGCACGGGAAGCCGGCGGCGCGCGTCATGGCTGAACGGGCGCAGACCACAAAAAGCGGATGCGCCGTCCGATTGCCACGTTGCCAGTCGGGCGGTCGTCGCCAGTGCCGGGTTCCGTGTCGATTCCAAAGGGGACGCGTTGAGAGGCGTCATGTCACGATTCACGTGTTGTTTCTTGTCCTGTCGCGAACTGAAAGCCCGCGTGCGTGTTGCACGGAATGACCCATCGGGTCCGGACAGCGACGTTCAGCCATCCGTCTTGAAACCGCGCTGAGTCGAGAATAGGGACTGGCGCGCCCATCCACAACGTCAATATTTCGAGTTTGTCCTTTGCTTTGAACTTCGCGCTTCTTCAATCCAGCGCGCGCAGTTCTGCGGGAGATGCTTGAAGTATTCGCGTGTGTATGCATATAAATTGCATGATAAAGCACTAAAGGCCCAAAGATGTCGTTTGGAAAACGGGCAATAGTCGCGCTGGTCGCAGGCCTTTTGATCGCCACGGCGACCGTGTCGACAGGAAACGCCGCCGCGAAGCCCGCGGCGACCGGCGTTCGCTTCGGCATGCAGGACGATGCGACCCGCTTCGTCGTTGAGTTGAGCGCGGCGGTCGGCTTTCACATCTTCACCTTGCCTGACCCTTATCGCGTCGTGATCGATATGTCGGAGGTCGCGTGGCGCCTGCCCAGTGAGACCGCGGATACCGGGAACGGCATCGTTTCGGGCTTCCGCTACGGCCTGTTCCGGCCGGGAACCACGCGGATCGTGCTCGACGTGACCAAGCCCGTGCGGGTCAAACGCTCTTTTCTCCTGCCACCTTCCGGCAAACAGGGCCATCGCTTCGTGCTGGACCTGGAGCCGGTGACGACGGCGACCTTCGATGGCGAGGCGCGCCTTGTGGCGATCGCCACGCCGGAATTCCGCCCCGATATATCGGTGGTCAAGCCGCCCGCGCCAGCCGGTGCCGCGCCGCATGTCGGGCGCAGGGTCGTGGTGATCGACCCCGGCCATGGCGGCGTCGATCCCGGGGCCATCGGTTCCGGTGGCACGCGCGAGAAGGCGGTCGCCCTGGCCGCCGCGTTGGAAATCAAGGAGCATCTCGAGGCGACCGGCCGCTACAAGGCCGTTCTGACGCGCGACCGCGATATCTTCGTCCGGTTGCGTGATCGGGTCGCCCTTGCGCGCAACGCCGGCGCGGACCTATTTATTTCGATTCACGCCGACTCGATCGGCAGCAGCAAGGTCAAAGGCGCTTCGGTCTATACCTTGGACCACGACGCCTCCGATAAAGAGGCGGCGAAACTGGCCGCCAAGGAAAACAAGGCGGATATCATCGCCGGGGTGAATCTGGCCCATGAGAATCCGGAATTGACGGATATCCTGATCGATCTTTCTCAGAGCTGGAGTATGAACGAGGGCGCGCGCTTCGCGAATATGTTGATCGGCGAGTTGCGCCGCGCCACCAGCACCTTGCAGAGGAGTCATCGTTTCGCGGGATTCGCCGTGCTCAAGGCGCCGGATGTGCCTTCGGTGCTGCTCGAAATGGGCTATCTTTCCAATCCGACCGAGGAAAAGAATCTCAAATCCAAGGCCCATCGGCGCAAGATAGCGGCGGCCGTTGTGAAGGCCGTCGACAGCTACTTCGCGCATCACGACCCACTGTCGCGCTCCTGACCGCAACATGGCCGAGTTTCTCGCGGCCATAGCCGAGCCACAATTGCGCGCTATTCCGCAAGCTGCCATAACAAAACGACAATCCGTGCCGTGCCTCGTTGGGCTGGGGCACGCGGGGCCGAAAAATCCATGCGCCTTCTGATACGCGTCTTCGCCTTCCTGTTCGTGCTCGGCCTGCTCGGCGCCGGCGCCGTGGCCTTTGGCCTTTGGCACTACAGCAAGGGCTTGCCCGAACATCGCCAGCTCGCGGATTACGAGCCGCCCACGGTGACGCGCGTTCACGCCGCAGATGGCCGCCTGCTCGCCGAATTCGCCACGGAAAAGCGCGTTTTCTTGCCCATCAAGGCGATTCCCAAACGCGTCATCAACGCCTTCCTGGTTGCCGAGGATGCCGATTTCTACAATCATCCCGGGGTCAACCTGCTCAGCATCGCGCGCGCGGCCCTGCAGAATCTCAAGAATTTGGGGCAGAACCGCCGGCCCGTCGGCGCTTCCACGATCACCCAGCAGGTCGCCAAGAATTTCCTGCTGACCAACGAGGTCTCGATCGAGCGCAAGGTCAAGGAGGCGTTGCTCGCCCTTCGGATTGAGAAGGCCTTCACCAAGGATCGCATCCTCGAGCTCTATCTGAACGAGATCTATCTCGGCCTCGGCTCCTACGGCGTCGCCGCGGCCGCGCTGAATTATTTCGACAAACCGCTTTCCGCGCTGACGGTGGCCGAAGCGGCTTATCTGGCGGCCCTGCCCAAGGCGCCGAACAACTATCATCCGACTCGCCAATACGCCGCCGCCATCGACCGCCGGAACTGGGTCATCGGCCGCATGGTCGAGGTCGGTTTCATCGACGAGGAAAGTGCGACCGAGGCGAAGCAGGAGCCGCTGGAGACGCGCGGCCGGGCGGAAACGCAGAGCGCGAGCGCGCCCTATTTCGCGGAAGAGGTTCGGCGCGAGCTGATTGGCCGATTCGGCGAGAAGGGCCTCTATGGCGGCGGGCTTTCGGTCCGCACGACTCTGGACCCCGCCCTCCAAGGCATCGCTGACAATGTGTTGCGCGCCGGTCTCGTCGATTATGATCGGCGCCACGGTTGGCGCGGCCCGATCGCGAAGATCGACCCTGCTGTCGATTGGAAAGAGGCTCTGGCGGCGATCGAGCCGCCGGCGGGCCTGTCGCCCTGGCGTCTGGCGGTGGTCCTGGAAGCCGATGCCAAATCCGCGCGTATCGGCCTGCTCGGTGAGGCGGTCGAGGCCCGCAAACCGGTCGAAGCCGGCGAGGGCGGCGAGACGAGCGAAACGGCGGCCTCGGTTCCGCCGGTCGCGCAGCTTTCGCCCGTGGCGCCCTTGGAAGGCACGATTCCCTATGCCGAGGTCCGTTGGGCGCGGCCCTGGCTGGAAGATCAGCGTTTCGGCAACCAGCCGCGCGATCTGACTGAGGTATTGTCGCCCGGAGACGTGATCGCGGTCGAGGCGGTGGCCGAGGATTCCGACCGCAAGGCCTATCCCGAGGGAACCTTCACCCTGCGTCAGATCCCTGATGTCCAGGGCGCCCTCGTCGCGCTCGACCCCCATACCGGTCGCGTTCTCGCGATGAGCGGCGGGTGGAGCCAGGACGGGAGCGAGTTCAACCGCGCCAGCCAGGCGATGCGCCAGCCCGGCTCCGCCTTCAAGTCTTTCGTCTGTCTGACCGCGCTCGACAACGGATTCACGCCTTCCTCGATCATCGTGGACGGGCCCTTCGTGATGGATCAGGGGGCCGGCCTGGGGAAGTGGAGGCCGGCCAACTATTCCAACAAATTCTACGGGCCCAGCACGATGCGCCTGGGTTTGGAGAAGTCGCGCAATCTGATGACCGTGCGCCTCGCCCAGCTTGTCGGCATGGACAAGGTCGCCGAGACCGCCGAGCGGTTCGGCGTCGTCGACAAACTGCCCCAGCATCTCGCGCTTGCCCTCGGCGCGGGCGAGACGACCCTGCTTCGGCTGACCAATGCCTATGCCATGTTCGTCAACGGCGGCAAGCGGATCACGCCGACCCTGATCGACCGGGTCCAGGACCGCAACGGCCAGACCGTCTATCGCCATGACGAGCGGCCTTGCGACGGCTGCGTGGCGACCGGATGGCACGATCAGCCGGTGCCCTTTGTGCCTGACACGCGCGAGCAGGTGGCCGACCCGATCAGCGTCTATCAGATTGTCTCGATGCTCGAGGGCGTTGTGCTGCGCGGCACCGCCACGCGCGTCTCCGCGGTGGGCAAGCCCCTGGCCGGTAAGACGGGAACCACGAACGGGTCCTTCGACACCTGGTTCGTCGGCTTCGCGCC
>CAUZWC010000142.1:0-7942 GCA_963583595.1 Alphaproteobacteria bacterium
CCCCGATGTGATCCGCGACGCGATGATCTTCGGAACGCCCGATCAAGTCATCAAAAAATGCGAGTTATATGAGAATGTTGGTGTCGATATCTTAATGTTGGGTGTGAACTTTGGGCTCGATCCAGCCGATGAGCGCAAGTCTTTGGAACTGTTTATTAAAGAGGTCGCACCGCATTTCGCCGAGCGTGAAGCGGAAAAGGCTAAGGCCGCTCAATAGCAGCGCGCGGAGAGGATCGGGCCATGGGTGATCGCAACGGCGGCGGCGAGGATCGCTTCTACGAAAAGGATAGCGGCCTTATCTTGCGCTACCGGATCGCGGGGGAGGGGCCAAGGGTCACCTTGAACCACGGCGTCGGCTCGGACCTGGAAAGCTGGGACGAGGTCGTGCCGATCCTCAGCCCGCATTTCACGGTGCTGCGCTACGACATGCGCGGCCATGGCGGCTCGACCAAGGTGCGTGCGCCCTTCGGGATCGACGCTTTCGTGGACGACTACCGCACCCTGCTCGACCATCTGGGCTGGGAGAGTTCCAGTTTCGTCGGCTTCTCCCTGGGCGGGCTGGTGGCCCAGGCCGTCGCCCTGGCGATGCCCGAGCGGATCGAGAAGCTGGCGATCGTCGCCTCGGTCGCCGGGCGCACGCCGGAGGAACGCAAGACGGTGCGCGAGCGCGCCGACAACCTGGCCTCCGGCAACAAGGTCGGCCATGCCGCCAAGGCCGCCGCCGAGCGCTGGTTCACGGACGAGTTCATCGCCGAGAATCCCGAATTGGTGGCCGAGCGGGTGCGCAAGGCGGAGGCCATGGACCCGGTCTGCTACAGCTATTCCTACGACGTCTTTGCGTCGAACGACTTCATCGACGAGTTGCACAAGATTCGCGCCGAGAAGACCCTTGTCGCGACGGGCGAGCAGGATCCGACCGGCACGGTCCGCATGGCCGATCTGATGGCCGAGCGGATCCCCAATGCGCGCCCCCATATTTTCCCCCGCTACCGCCACAGCATGCTGGGCGAGGCGCCGCGCGAGGTCGCCGGGGTGCTCCTCGATTTTCTCATAGGCTAGGCGCTCCAAGGAACTCCGACCGGGGTGGCCGTGTACCCGGCTATGATTTTGGAACGGAACGGAATCGCGTCGATTGCGTTGCAAAGTCAAGACTTTGCGAGTCCCGATTCGAGTTCCGCAAGAATCGAAAAGAACATTTGACGAACAAGAACAAAGTGGGTACGTTCGGCTCAGGCTTTATTGACAAGATACCCCCTGGGGCCGATTGCGCGACCCCGCGGCAGATGGGATAAGAGGAGAGTTCCGATGGCGGAAGCAGCATTGCGCGTGGTGGGCGAGGGTATGGACAAACAAAAGGCGCTGGACGCCGCTCTGGGTCAGATCGAGCGGGCCTTCGGCAAGGGATCGATCATGAAGCTGGGTGCGGATCACGCGGTCGAGATCGAATCGATCTCGACCGGGTCCCTCGGCCTCGATATCGCCCTCGGCATCGGCGGCTTGCCCAAGGGCCGGGTGGTCGAGATCTATGGTCCGGAGAGTTCTGGCAAGACGACCCTGGCGCTCCATGTCGTCGCCGAGGCCCAGAAGAAGGGCGGCATCTGCGCCTTCGTCGATGCCGAACATGCCCTGGATCCCGGCTATGCCCGGAAGCTGGGCGTCGATATCGACGAATTGCTGATTTCCCAGCCCGATGCGGGCGAGCAGGCGCTTGAGATCGCCGATACCCTGGTCCGCTCCGGCGCGGTCGATGTCTTGGTGGTAGACAGCGTCGCCGCCTTGGTGCCGCGCGCCGAGCTCGAGGGCGAGATGGGCGACACCCATGTCGGCCTGCAGGCCCGGCTGATGAGCCAGGCCCTGCGCAAGCTGACCGGCTCCATCGCCCGCTCCAACACCATGGTCATCTTCATCAACCAGATCCGCATGAAAATCGGCGTGATGTTCGGCAGTCCCGAGACCACGTCCGGCGGCAACGCCCTCAAGTTCTACGCCTCGGTGCGCCTCGATATCCGCCGCATCGGCGCGATCAAGGACAAGGACGAGGTGGTGGGCAACCAGACCCGGGTGAAGGTGGTCAAGAACAAGGTCGCCCCACCCTTCAAGGTGGTCGAATTCGACATCATGTACGGCGAGGGCGTCTCGAAGATGGGCGAATTGATCGATCTCGGCGTGAAGGCCGGCGTGGTCGAGAAATCGGGCTCCTGGTTCTCCCATCAGGACCAGCGCATCGGCCAGGGCCGCGAGAACGCCAAGACCTTCCTGCGCGAGCATCCGGAAATCGCCCAGACGATTGAACAGGCGATCCGCCAGGATGCCGGCCTCGTGGCCGAAGCGATGATGGGCGGTCCGGGCGATGCCGACGCTATTGCTGACGATGACGACACGGTGGCGGAGGCTGCGGCCGACTGAGCGCGGCGCCCCTGCGGAGAAATCCGGCGGCCCGCTTCCTACCCGAAGCGGGCCGCTTTCACGTCCGCGCCACATCTCGAACCCGCCTCGCCCTGGACAGGCGGGCGGGGCGGGGTATAGAAGCGGCGCGACATTCAAGCCGGAGACGGTTTCCGGCAAGCTGGAGACGGGTTTCGGGCCCGGTGGAGATTGGCTCCGCGCGCCCGAACCCCATATGAAGCCCATGCCGACAGCCAACGACGTCCGTTCGACCTTCCTCGAATATTTTGCGGAGCATGGCCATACGGTGGTGCCCTCGGGTCCGCTCGTGCCGCGCAACGACCCGACCCTGATGTTCACCAGCGCCGGCATGGTGCCCTTCAAGAATCTCTTCACCGGGGCCGAGAAGCGCGACTATGTGCGCGCCACGACCTCGCAGAAATGTCTGCGCGCCGGGGGCAAGCACAACGATCTCGAGAATGTCGGCTACACCGCGCGGCATCACACCTTCTTCGAGATGCTCGGCAATTTCTCCTTCGGCGACTATTTCAAGGACCAGGCGATCGAACTGGCCTGGAACCTGGTGACGAAGGAGTTCGGTCTGCCCGCCGAGAAATTGATCGCGACCGTCTATGCCGAGGACGAGGAAGCTTTCGAGCTCTGGAAGAAGATCGCCGGCCTGCCCGAGTCCCGGATCATTCGCATCGCCACCGCCGACAATTTCTGGAGCATGGGCGATACCGGACCCTGCGGACCCTGTTCCGAAATTTTCTTTGATCACGGCGATCATGTCCCCGGTGGCCCGCCCGGCAGCCCGGACGAGGGCGGCGATCGTTTCATCGAGATCTGGAACCTGGTCTTCATGCAATACGAGCAGGTGGCGCCCGAGGAGCGGATCGATCTGCCGCGCCCCTCGATTGACACGGGCATGGGGCTGGAGCGGATCACGGCGGTCCTGCAGGGCACCCATGACAATTACGATATCGACCTGATGCGCGGGTTGATCGAGGCCTCCGCTGATGCCTTCGGCGTCGCGCCCGACGGCGCCCAGGCGGTCTCGCACCGGGTCATCGCCGACCATCTGCGCGCAACCTCCTTCCTGATTGCCGACGGCATTCTGCCTTCGAACGAGGGGCGCGGTTACGTCCTGCGCCGGATCATGCGCCGGGCCATGCGCCACGCCCATATCCTGGGCTGCCGCGAGCCGATGGTCTGGCGACTGGTGCCGGCTTTGGTGCGCGCGATGGGCCAGGCCTATCCGGAACTGGCACGCGCCGAGGCGCTGATTTCCGAGACCCTCAAGCTTGAGGAAACCCGCTTCAAGGAAACCCTGGAGCGCGGCTTGCGCCTGCTGGAGGACGAGACGGACAAGCTGGGCTCGGGCCAGGCCCTGCCCGGCGAGATAGCCTTCCGGCTTTACGACACTTTCGGCTTTCCGCTCGATCTGACCCAGGACGTGCTGCGCGGCCAGGGTCGAACGGTCGACCAGTCCGGCTTCAACACGGCGATGGAGCGCCAGCGGGCCGAGGCCCGCAAGGCCTGGTCCGGTTCCGGCGAGCAGGCGACCGAGGAGGTCTGGTTCGAATTGCGCGAGGAGGTCGGTGCGACCGATTTCCTTGGCTACGACACGAATGTTGCCGAAGGTCAGATTCGGGCCATCCTGGCCGACGGCAATCGGGTCGACTGGGCCTCGGAGGGCGAGGTGGTCGCCATCGTCGTGAACCAGTCGCCCTTCTATGGCGAATCGGGCGGCCAGATGGGCGATTCGGGCATCATGTTCAGCGCCGAGGGCGGCGAGTTCGCGGTGCGCGACACGGTCAAGCGCCTGGGCGATCTCCTTGTCCATCTCGGCAAGATCGGCCATCGCACGCTGACGGTCGGTGAGGCGGTCGAGATGCGCGTCGACCGCGAGCGGCGCGACGCCCTGCGCGCCAACCATTCGGCGACCCATCTGATGCATGCCGCCCTGCGCCGGATCCTGGGCGAGCATGTGACCCAGAAGGGCTCGCTCGTGGCGCCGGAGCGGCTGCGCTTCGACTTCTCGCACAACAAGGCGGTCTCGGCGGAGGAGTTGCGCCGGGTCGAGGCGGAGGTGAACCGCCAGGTTCGGGTCAACGAAGCCGTGCGCACCGGGCTGATGACCCCTGACCAGGCGATCGAGCAGGGGGCGCTTGCCCTGTTCGGCGAGAAATACGACGACGAGGTGCGCGTCCTGGCCATGGGCCGCGATCTGGAAACCGATGGCGAGAAGCCCTATTCGGTGGAACTGTGCGGCGGCACCCATGTCCGCTCGACCGGCGATATTGGGGTTTTCAAGATCGTCGGCGAATCGGCGGTCGCGGCGGGCGTGCGGCGGATCGAGGCCCTGACCGGCGAGGCGGCCGTGAATCACATGGACGCCCAGGAGGTCGCCCTGGCCGAGGCTGCGGCGGCCCTACGCGTGAACCCTGCCGAAGTGCCGGCCCGGGTCGCTGTGCTGGTCGAGGAAAGGCGCAAGCTGGAGCGCGAGATGAGCGATCTGCGCCGCCAGTTGGCGACCGGAGGCGGGGGTGGCGCGCCCGCGCCCGTGGCCAAGGATATCGCCGGGCTGAAATTCGCCGGACGGCGGATGGACGGCGTCCCGGCCAAGGAACTCAAGGCCATGGCCGATGCCATGAAGAAGCAGGTTGGCTCGGGCGTCGTCGCCGTCGTCGCGGTGGACGAGGGCAAGGCCTCGCTCGTGGTCGGCGTGACCGAGGACCTGACCGCGCGGATCAGCGCGGTCGATCTCGTGCGCGTCGGCTCGGCCGCCCTGGGCGGCAAGGGTGGCGGCGGCCGCCCTGATATGGCCCAGGCCGGCGGGCCGGACGGCGACAAGGCCGAAGAGGCTATCGCCGCCATCGAAGCGGCCCTGGCCGAGCGTACCGGGGCGGCCTAGACGGTTTCCGGTCCGGTCCTGCCGGATGGGACGCGATACCGCGACCGCCTGGACCGCTCCCTCCGTCGCCCTCATGCTGAGCCTGTCGAAGTATGATGGCGTGGCACGGTATTCGACTGTGCCAGCCTCTCCCTTCGACAGGCTCAGGGTGAGGGGATAGGGCGTGGCGACGACGATATTCGACCGATTCGCGACAATGCTGGCCAACACGCCCTTCATCCTGCGGGGCGGCTTTCATCCTGTCGATGGCGACGGCCTGCGCGCCTTGGTGGACGGCCGAGAAATCGGCACCGTGGCCATGATCGGCAATGCGGGCGGGGCGCTATGGGAGGCTTTCGCGGCGGCCGTGCCGAAGCCGGCCGGGCGCGATCCGCTCGACGATTGGACGAGATCGGTGCTGGCCCCGGTCGCAGCGGGGCTCGGCGCCCATCCCGTCTATCCGAGCGACGGTCCGCCCTATATGCCGTTTCAGCGCTGGGCGATGCGGGCGGAGCCGGTTTCGCCGTCACCCCTGGGGGTTCTGATTCATCCGGACTACGGGGTGTGGCATGCCTATCGCGCCGCCTTTCTCTTCGCCGAAAGGATGGACCTGCCGCCCTGCGCGGCGGCGGCGAGTCCCTGCAAGAACTGCTCGGAGCGGCCCTGTCTTTCGGCCTGCCCTGTCGGCGCCTTCAGCGAGGCGGGCTATGACGTGCCGGCCTGCGCTGGCGATGTCCGTGCGGCCGAAGGCCGGCGGTGCCGGGTGGGCGGCTGCCTCGCCCGCGCCGCCTGCCCGGTCGGGTCGAGCTGGCGCTATCCGGCCGAAGCCGGGGTCTTCCACCTGGCGGCTTTCGCGCGCAATCATCTTCCTTGAGGCGGGGCGCCGCGACCCCGCCTGCCTTGCCCATGCTTGATTGCCGCGCGGGCGCTTTCTAAGGTCCGCCCGCCCGTTTCCCCAGAGGAGCCCGTCATGCGTTTCGCCGGCACCGAGAGCTATGTCGCGACCGAGGATCTTCTGGTCGCGGTCAATGCCGCCATCACCCTGGAGCGGCCTCTGCTGATCAAGGGCGAGCCAGGGACGGGCAAGACGATCCTGGCCCATGAGATCGCGGCCTCCCTGGGGCGGCCGCTGATCGAATGGCATATCAAATCGACGACCAAGGCCCAGCACGGGCTCTACGAATACGATGCGGTGGCGCGGCTGCGCGATTCGCAGCTCGGCGACGAGCGGGTACACGATATCGGCAACTACATCATCCGGGGAAAGCTCTGGGAGGCCTTCACGGCCGAGGACCGGCCGGTCCTGCTGATCGACGAGATCGACAAGGCGGATATCGAATTCCCGAACGACCTGCTGCAGGAACTTGATCGCATGGCTTTCGACGTCCACGAGACCAAGGAGACGATCACGGCGGCCGAGCGGCCCATCGTGGTCATCACCTCGAACAACGAGAAAGAACTGCCCGACGCCTTCCTGCGGCGCTGCTTCTTCCACTACATCCGCTTTCCCGATCCGGACACGATGGCGGCGATCGTCCAGGTCCACTATCCCGATATCAAGAAACTGCTCCTGCGCGAGGCGCTGGGCGCCTTCTACGAGGTGCGCGAGGTGCCGGGGTTGAAGAAGAAGCCCTCGACCTCGGAACTGCTCGACTGGATCAAGCTGCTGGTCGCCGAGGATATTCCGCCCGAGGCCCTGCGCGCCAAGGAGGTGAAGGATTTTCTGCCGCCGCTGCACGGCGCCCTGGTGAAGAACGAGCAGGATGTCCACCAGCTCGAACGCCTGGCCTTCCTGGCCCGGCGCGAGCGGGGGAACTAGGGCGGGACGCGGCGTCGTGTTCGTCGATTTCTTCGTGACCCTGCGCGGGGCCGGGGTGCCGGTCTCGCTGATGGAATACCTCACATTGCTGGGCGCGGTGGAGAAGGGGCTGGCGAACGATTCGGTCGAGGATTTCTACTATCTTTCCCGCGCCGCCCTGGTGAAGGACGAGCGCAACCTGGACAAGTTCGACCAGGTCTTCGGCCACTGCTTCCGCGGTCTCGACATGAGCATCGAGGAGATCTTCGGCGAGGTGCCGGAGGAATGGCTCAGGCGCCTGACCGAGAAGACTTTGACCGAAGAGGAGAAGGCGCAGATCGAAGCCCTGGGCGGCTGGGACAAGCTGATGGAAACCCTGAAGCAGCGCCTGGCCGAGCAGAAGGGCCGCCACCAGGGCGGCTCCAAATGGATCGGCACGGCCGGCACCTCGCCTTTCGGCGCCTATGGCTACAATCCTGAGGGCATCCGCATCGGCCAGGACGAGAACCACAACAACCGGGCGGTCAAGGTCTGGGACAAGCGCGAGTTCAAGAATCTCGACGACACGGTCGAGATCGGCACGCGCAACATCAAGGTGGCGCTGCGTCGGTTGCGCCGCTTCGCCCGCGAGGGTGCGGCGACCGAGCTGGACCTGCCGGACACGATCCATTCGACGGCGGCCCAGGGCGGGTTGCTGGATATCAAGATGGTGCCCGAGCGGCACAACGCGGTGAAGATCCTGCTGGCCCTGGATGTGGGTGGCTCGATGAACCCCCATGTCCGGGTCTGCGAGGAGCTGTTCAGCGCGGCGCGGACCGAGTTCAAACATCTCGAATATGTCTATTTCCACAACTGCCCCTACG
>CAUZWC010000143.1:0-7862 GCA_963583595.1 Alphaproteobacteria bacterium
TCGACCAAAAAACCGGGGTTTGACGACAACTCGCCCGTGATACCCGGCAAGGTCGAATCGCTGAGATCCGCCTCCTGCACCAGCACGAGGCCGACACCAGCGTCGAGATAGGGACCTGGATCGAACCAGGACTTTCTGAGAACCCTGCCGGCCGTCGATGCCGGTGATGCGGTAGATGCGGTCTGCCCGGAACTGGAAACGGTGGTTGGTCGACGGCGCACGACAACGTCGCCGCCTGCGCCCGCGTAGATTCGATCTGCAAATCCGGGGAACGTCTGAATCGCCGCCACCACGATGTCGGATTTGAACTGCGGCGCCAGTCCGACTGCCGCGCCGATCGTCGCTTCGACCTGATCCGGCCTGCGCACAATGCTTTGAATGACAGCGCCTTGCAGTGCCAGCGCCGAATTCGAACCGGTCCCGGCGGCATTCTGAAGGGTCGCCCAGGTCGCAGGGTCGATAGAGTCCTGAGCGGTCGAACCACCTGAACGCCAGGTCCACCCTGTCGTCAGCCGACGCGATAGCGGCATTCAAACCGGAGTTTCCGATATAAGTTCCTCTAATAAAGTTTTTCATGGGTCATAATCGTTGGGCAGGCAACACGACAGCGTTTAGCAACGGCGGCCATGCGGATACCATCGGATTGTGTGCCGATTGGTCGCGGCCGCGATTGGGGTAGGCGATAGCGATGCTGGGCAAAACGATAACGATTCGACGAACTCTCGAGGAAAAGGCGCGATCCCAGCCGGATCGCGTCTATATGACCTTCGCCGGGACGGCGACCACATTGGGCGAATTGGACCGGCGCGTGAACCGCTTCGCCAACGGCTTGGCCGCGCTGGGGTTCAAACCGGGCGAGAGGGTCGCCCTCATGCTGTCCAATCATCCCGAGCATTTTTATACCTTCCTGGCCTGCGCCAAGCTGGGCCTGGTCCAGGTGCCGGCTAATACCGGTCTGCGCGGCGCCAGCCTCGAGTTCCTGTTCTCCCATGCCGATCCGCATGGCGTGATCGCCGACGGCCATTTCGCAGAACATCTGGTGCCTGCGCTGGCGGGCACGAAATGCCGGGACGTGATCTGGCGCGGCGCGCGGGCTGAGGTGCCGGGCAAGCGGAGTCATGGCTTCGACGCGGTGACGGAACTTGGCAGCGACGCGCCGCCACCGGGAAACCCCCGGCCGGAGGATGTGCTGTCGATTAGCTACACCTCCGGCACCACGGGCCAGCCCAAGGGCGTCATGGTCACGGATGCGATGTTCCGCGCCGCGGCCTTCGGGGCCATGAAGCTTGGCGATATAGAGAATGGCGACGTCCTGTATCTGTGGGAGCCGCTGTTCCATATCGGCGGCAGCGAGGTGATCGTCCTCGCCGTCTTTCTCGACATCGCCATCGCTCTGACCGACCGTTTCAGCGCCTCGCGCTTCTGGGCCGAGGTGCGCGAAACGGAGGCCAGCCATATTCACCACCTGGGCGGCATTCTATCCATTTTGATGAAGCAGCCGGTCTCCGCGGCAGACGCCGAGAATTCGGTGCGCGTGGCTTGGGGTGCGGGTGCTCCGGCTCGCATCCGTCAGGAATTTTCGGAGCGTTTCGGGGTGAAGGTCACCGAATCCTATGGCATGACCGAATGTTCCAGCGTCACGACGGCCAATGCCAGCGGCGACCCCGATGCCGGTGTCGGTCCGCCCTTGCCCGGTTTCGAGGTGCGCATCGCCGACGACGAGGGGCGGGCGCTCGGTCCGGGTCGGATGGGCCAGATCCTTGTGCGCGAGAAGACGCCCGGCCTCATCATGCAGGGCTATTTCCGCAACAGGGAAGCGACGGAGCAGGCCCTGCGGGATGGCTGGATGCATACCGGCGATCTGGGCAGTTTCGACGAGCAGGGCAACTATCACTATCTCGGGCGCATAAAGGACAGCCTGCGCCGTCGCGGCGAGAACGTTTCCGCCTGGGAGGTCGAGCGGGTGCTGCTCACCCATCCCCATGTCGAGGAATGTGCGGTCGTCGGCGTCGACACCGATGTCGGCGAGCAGGACATCAAGGCCTATGTGAAATCGGCCGCGGATACGGCGCCCGACCCGCTCGATATCGTCAAATGGTGCGAGGGGCGCCTCGCCTATTTTCAGGTGCCGCGTTATGTCGAATTCGTCACGGGTTTCGCCAAGACCCCGACCGAGCGCGTGCGGAAGGAGACCCTGTCCAAGCAGGCTGACAGGGCCTGGGATCTGGAGGCGTCGGGCTACAAGCTGAGGCGGGACTGAGGCCGCGACGCGGGGCGGTCGGCGACGGGATTTCGCCCTTGCGGCAAACCGCTCGGGTCCACGACAATAAGCAGGTATGACCGCCGGCCCCGGGCAGCGCGCCGAATTCGGGCTGTTCGGGCCGCTTGGGGAGGCGTTCATGCGTTAGTTGGATCCGTCCCATATCATGCATGTCGGCATGGGATTCTTCGCGTCGAAGACCCTGCTTTCGGCCGTCGAACTGGGCCTGTTCGCGGCTCTGGCGAAAGGACCGAAGACGGGCGGGGAGATCGCCGCAGCGCTCGGTCTCGCGCCGCGGGCCGTGCCGGATTTTCCCGATGCGCTGGTCGCCCTGAAGCTGCTCGACTGCGAGGGCGCGCTGTTTTTGGACAGCAACAGCCCGGCCTATATCGGCGGCATCCTGGAAATGGCCAACGATCGCCTCTACCGGTTCGGGGGCGGGGTGACCGATGCGCTGCGGATCGGCCGAGCCGCAGAACGAGACCAAAGGCTTAGGCGACGCCATGTTCGCCAAACTCTATGAGGTGCCCGAGCGGCTCGAGTAGTTCATGAACGCCATGTCCGGCGTTTCGGCGGGCAATTTCCGCCTCTTCTCAAAGCAGTTCGATTTTGCGCCCTACCGGACCCTGTGCGACATCGGCGGGGCGACGGGCCAGCTTTCCTGCATGGTGGCGGCGGAAAATCAGCATATGTACTGCGCCAATTTTTACCTACCCAAGGTCGTGCCCATCGCGCAAAAGGGCATAGCGGCGGTAGGCCTGGCGGATCGGGTCGAGCCTGTGGGTAGGGACTTCTTCGCCGATCCGCTGGCCAAGGCCGATGTCGTGACCATGGGCATGATTCTCCACGATTGGAACCTGGAGAAGAAGAAGGTCTTGGTGAAGAAGGCCTATGACGCCCTGCCGGAGGGCGGGGCCTTCGTCGTCATCGAGGCGCTGATCGACGATGCGAGGCGCGAGAATGCCTTCGGCCTGCTCATGTCCCTGAACATGCTGATCGAGTTCGGCGATGCCTTCGACTACACCGGCGCTGATTTCTTCGGTTGGTGCCGGGAGGCGGGGTTCCGCAAATTCGAGGTCATGCCCCTGGCCGGCCCGTCGAGCGCGGCCATCGCATACAATTAGTGGCGCCTCCTAGCGACCCTTCTGTTTCAGCCAGGCCTTGATGATGGTGCGGTGCCTCGCGCCATCGTAGCTCGGGAAATGGCCGCCATGGACCACGCGCACGGGCAGGCGCAGTAAGCGTTCCATGCTGGCGATATAGTCGCCGATATCAGAATGGTAGGCGTCCTCGACCAGCGGGCCGTCGTAGACGATGTCGCCGGAGAAGAGGATGTCCGTCGCGGCCTCCCAGAGGGCGATGCCACCGGGGGAGTGGCCGGGTGTGTGGATCACCTCGAAGACCCGATCGCCCAGATCGATCACATCGCCGTCCTCGATCAGCCGTGTCGCGGGCGCCGCCTTCACCGCGTATTCGGTCGAGGTATAGGGGCCCGGCGGCGGGGCGGTGAAGATCTCGTCCGTGACATAGGGATCGGCCAGGGTGGCCTTGCGTGTCGGAGCGGCCAGCAGATCGGCCTCGGCCGGATGGGCCAACCGCGCCTCGAACTCGTGATGGCCGCCGATATGATCGAAATGGCTGTGGCTGGCCACGGCGAGGATCGGGCGGCCGGTCAGCAGGGGTACATTCGCGCGCAAGGGCACCACGCCCATACCGCTATCGACCAGCAGATCGCTCTCTCGCCCGCGCACATGCCAGATGTTGCAGCGATAGAATTCATTGATATACGGCTCGCCGATATGGGTCACGCCGTCTGGGCGAGACTCGGTTTGGTACCAGTTTTCCGCGGTCGCGATGCACATTGCGCCATAGTGCGAGTCGCTATCGATCCAGGCAAGGCGGTCGGATCGCACATAAAGAAAAGGCGGCCGGCTGGCCGCCTTTTCCTTATTTCGGCGAGGTCTATGCGCTTTCGTTAGGGCCCGATTGAAACCCTATTCCCAAATGGGCTTACCCAGGTTGATATCCTTCTCGTCGGTGAATGCACCGATCGCGGCGCCCACCGCACCGCCGATGGCCGCGCCGGCCGCCGGCGCCCCGACCAGGGCGCCGCCGACCGCGCCAGCAGCCGCGCCGATTCCGGCGCCGGACAGGCCGCGATCGCCCGTCGTATTGCCGCAAGCGGCGAGGGCCAGGACCGAGGTCAGAAAAGCTGCCTTCAGGATAGGACTGCGCATGACGAACTCCTTCGTGATGGGATGAGTAGGCGGCGCGGCCGATTCGCACGGGCCGAGCAGCGGCGTGTGATCTATTTTTTCTGAATAGAGGACACGCGAAGCTGATCCCAGGGGACGACGACGGTATCGTGCTTGCCGAGATCGAGCAGGCCGTTGAGCGGGCCGTCGTTGATGTCGATCACGGCATAGAAATGTCCGGTACGGTCGAGCACGAAATCTTCGACCTCGCCGATCCGCTTGCCCTTGTTGCTGGAGACATCCATACCGATCATGTCGGAGGTGCGGAAGCCTTCCTTGTCGCGCGCAATTTTTTGGATGTCCGGCGCATCGACGATGATGACCGTTTCGGTTTCCACCGCTTGGGCCTGCACGCTGAGGGCGAAGGCAAGCGCCAGGGTGCTAACCGTGGTGCATGCGAATGCTTTCATAGGGCGTCTCCTGTTACGTTCAAAACTATCGCACGGCGGACGCGGCCAAACCGGTGGCGTGGCGGCATATTATTATAATTTAAGGAGACGGAAGGCAGGCGCCTTAACTTAGGACTAGAGGCATCAGACCGCGCGGCAGAGGCGCAGGGATTCGTATAAGGCGGCGTGGATGTTGCGGCAGGCGACGGAGTCTCCGACGCGGAAGAGCTGGAATCTGCCCTCAGGATTGTTGACCAGGGCCTGGGGCGCACCCTCGACGAAGGCGGTCATGTCTAACTCACCCAGATTGGCCGAATGCGGCCGCAGGGCGATATAGAGCTCGTCGCGTGGCAGGGTGCCGTGCTCGACCACGACCTGATCGATCACGCGCTCTTCCTCGTCATGGGTGTATTCGTTGCGCAGCACGGCGACCAGGCGGTTGCCTTCCGGATAGACCTGCATGAGGCGCAGGTCCGGGCTCATCAACACGCCCATGGTGTAGAGCTCGCGCAAATGGACGGGCCAGTTGGTCGCACCGAACTCGACGCCGAGATAGCGCTCGGGCGTCGCGACCTCGACCTTGCTGCCACGCTTGGCCAGGAACTCAGCGGTGGACGGGCCACGATGGTCGCCGTGATCGTCGAACAGCAGGATGGATTCACCCGGCTCGATCTCGCCTTGCAGGATTTGCCAGGAGGTAATCGCGTGTTCCGTGCCTTCGAACTTGCCCTTGTTGGCGGACCCGCCGGTGGCGATCACCACGAAATCGGGGGCCTCGGCGCGGACCGCCTCTTCGGTCGCCGGGGTGTTCAGCCGCAGGTCGATATCGGCCTTGCGGACCTGGCCGTCGAGCCAGCGCACGATGCCCGACAGCGGCTCGCGCCAGGTCGCCTTCGCGGCGATGTTGACCTGCCCGCCGGTCTTATCCGCGCCCTCGAACAGCACGACCTCATGGCCGCGCAGGGCGGCCACGCGGGCGGCTTCGAGCCCGGCAACGCCGGCCCCGGCAATCACGACCTTGCGGCGCTTCGCCGCCGGCGCGATCGTATGCGACATCGTGCGTTCGCGCCCGGTCGAAGGGTTCTGGATGCATAGGGCCTCACCCGCGACATAGATGCGGTCGATGCAATAGTTTGCACCGACGCATTGGCGGATGTCTTCGGCCCGGCCCTCGCGCAGTTTGTTGACGATATGGGGGTCGGCCAAATGCGCCCGGGTCATCGCGATCATGTCGACATGGCCTTCCTCGACCGCCCGGGCCGCCGTGGCCAGGTCGGGAATCTTGCCGGCATGGAGCACGGGGATATCGACCCGCGTGCGTATCGCACTGGGCAGGTGCAGATAGGGCGCGTTCGGAAAGGACATGTTGAGGATGTTGAGGGCGAGCAGGCGATAGTCCTGAACGCTGCCCGCCATGACATTCAGCATATCGACCTGGCCCGTCGCGGCCAAGCGTTCGGCGATGGCGAGGCAATCCTCGGCCGAGAGACCGCCGTCTAGCATCTGATCGCCGACCAGGCGGATCGAGACGATGAACTCCGGGCCGACCGCGCGGCGCACGGCGTCCAGCACCTCCAGGCTCAGTCGCATGCGGTTTTCGAAACCGCCGCCGTAGTCGTCCTCGCGCGTGTTGGAGAGGGGCGACCAGAACTGCTCTATCAGATGGGTGCCGGAGAAGCTGAGTTCGACTCCGTCCAAGCCTCCGGCCTTGCAGCGCGCGGCGGCGGCGGCGAAGTCCCGGATCACCCGCCGGATATCGAACTCTTCCATCGCCTTGGGAAAAGTGCGGTGTTCGGGCTCGCGCACGGCCGAGGGCGCGATCGGGGCCAGCCAATGGCCCGAATCCCAGCGGGTGCGTCGGCCCATATGCGTGATCTGGCAGATCAGCGCGGCGCCGGCATCGTGGATACGGCGCGAAAAGGTTTCGAAATGGGGCACGACCCGGTCGGTCGAGACGTCGAGTTGGCCGAAGGTGGCGGGGCAATCCAGAGAGACGGTGGAGGAGCCGCCGAACATCGTCATCCCGATGCCGCCCTTGGCCTTCTCGAGATGGTAGAGCTGGTAACGCTCGCCCGGCATCGCATCCTCGGCATAGGCCGGGGCATGACTCGTGCTGACGATTCGGTTGCGCAGAGCAAGATGGCGGATGGATAGAGGCTCGAGCAGAGCGTCGTAGGCCGCCATATCGCGTTCCTTGATCGCGGAGACTTAGTTCGGGCGGTCGCCTTGGACCGTGACCCGGCGCATGCGGCGCGCATGGCCCACATAATCGTTGATCGGCAGATGCATGGCGCAGCGGTTGTCCCAGATGCCGAGGGCGCCCGGCGACCAGCTAAACCGGCAAGTGAATTCGGGGCGCGTCGCGTGTTTGTAGAGATAATCGAGGATCGGCTTGCTCTCCTCCTCGGTCATGCCCTCGATATGCATGGTGAAGGCCGGGTTGACGTAGAGCGCCTTGTATCCGGTTTCCGGATGGGTGCGGACGATCGGATGAATCGCGGGTTCCATCGCGGCCACCTTGTCGAAATCGATATTCACCGTGCGCTTTTGACCGCCGTGGCGCGGGCCGTCTTTTTGCCAATACGAGGTCATGCCGTGCAGGGCATTGAGGCCGCCCAACATCGCCTTCATGCCGTTGGACAGGGTTTCGTATGCCAGATACATATTGGCCCACATCGTATCGCCGCCGTAGGGCGGTAGCACTTCGGCGTAGAGCAGGGAGCCGAGCGGGGGCTCCTGCGCGAAAGACACGTCGGTATGCCAGACGTTGCCGTCGGCGACCTTCTCGTCGGGGCTTTTTTCGATGACGAGGATCTCGGGGTGCTCCGGGATTTTTGTTTTCACCAGCGGATGCGTGTGCAGGGGGCCGAAGCGTGCGCCGATCTTCTTGTGGCGCTCGATCGAAAGATCCTGGTCCCGAAAGAAGACGACGACATGGTCGAGGAAGGCCTGATGGAT
>CAUZWC010000144.1:0-7850 GCA_963583595.1 Alphaproteobacteria bacterium
CCCATTGAAAGCGCCAGGGCATGCCGTCGAGCTGCGGGAACATGCGGTGCCGCATCCGATTGACCCAGGCGCTGGTGCGTTTGTGATTGGCGCGCGGCAGATAGCCGAGCGAGCCGACCATCAGCCGGTGGTCCCGGTCCATGCGCGCGAAATTAATCACCGGTTGCATATCGTACATGGCATGGCCGCCTGGCAGCACGCTGGCGCGGATATTCTCGCCCAGGGGATCGCTCGCATAGGCATAGCAGCCGACCGGAATGATGCTCTCGTTCATGCCCGGCCAGAGATTGTCGGAATAGGCGTTGGTCGCGAGGATCACATGCTCGGCCGTCACGGTTCCCTGCGCGGTGCTCAGACGCCAGGAGTCGCCGTTCCGTTCCAGCTTGGTGACGGGCGATTCCGTGTGCAACCGGGCACCTTCCTGCTGGGCCGCGCGGGCAAGGCCGCGGGCATAGCTTAAGGGATGGATCGACGCGCTGCGGTGGTCGATGATGGCGCCGACATAGCGTTTCGTGCCCAGCAGTTCTTCCGTCCGCGCGCCGTCGATCACTTCGATGTTCGCGCCCCGTGCCTGCCATTGGCGGGCGTGTTCCTTCGCCGCCTTGAAGCCAGCTTGGTTATGGGCGGCCTTGATCACGCCCTTGCGCACCAGATCGCAGTCGATGCCGTAACGGTCGACCATCTCGAAGACGAGCTTCGGCGCGGTGTTGAGGCCGTTCGTCAGCCGCTCGCCATAGGTCTGACCGGCTTGCTGAATGACGAATTCGGGATCTTGCTGGGTACCGGCATTGACCAGGCCAACATTGCGCCCCGAGCCGCCCCAACCGATCTCGCGCGCTTCGAGCAGGATGACCGACTTGCCCTTGCGCGCTAGATTCAAGGCGGCCGAGCACCCGGTGAAGCCGCCCCCGACGATGGCGACATCGGCCTGGGCCTCGCCCGCGAACGGCGTCGTCTCCGGCGCGGGCGCGGCGGTCGCGTGCCAGAGGGAATCGGTCATGGGCGTGTCGCGACGCTTCATCATTCGGAACTCGCTTCTCTAGGGCAGCCAGGCGAGCATTCTAAAGGCCCGGAAGCCCAATTCATAAGAGGCCGCGCGCATAAAGCGAAGCGGAATTGGTTTGATCGGCTTGACCGGCAGGGGGCTGGTCTCGTCGGTCATCGTGCCGCGAATCCGTTCGGCGACGATCTTGCCGCCCAGAGTGGCCGAGGTGATGCCCCGACCGCTGAAGCCGCAACAGATGGTCAGTCCGGGGGCCGGTTCGTGCAGGCGGGGCAGGTGATCGTTCGACAGGCCTATCGTGCCGCCCCATTTGAATTCGAAGGGCAGGTCGCCGGCCTCGGGAAAATGGCGGCGGAGCTGCAGGCGCGGCCAGCGGTCGAACCATGAATTCTTGAAGACGGGCGGGTAGCCGATCATCGCAACCATGATCCGGTCGGAGGCGACCATGTGAAAAAAAGTCGAGATCGATGCGCTCTCGAAGGTCGAGGTGCGGTGGGGCAGGATCGTGCGTCGCAGATTATCGCCCAGCGGCACGGTGGCCGAGGCGTAGGTGCCGATCGGCACGAGGGTTCGCTTCAGGCCCGGCCAGAGATTGTCCGAATAGGAATCGGTAGCGATCACGGCCCGTTCGGCCGTGACCGAGCCCCGGTCGGTTTCCGCCCGCCAGCCGTCGGCCGCGTGGGCGAGGCCGTGCACCCGGGAACTGGTATGCACCGAAACGCCCAGGGACATCGCGCCCCGGGCCAGACCGAGGGCGTAGTTGAGGGGGTGGATATTGCCGGCCCGCTTGTCGAGCATGGCCCCGTGATAGCGCCGGTTGCCGACATAGGCGGCGGTTTGTTCCCGATCGAGCATCTCGACGTCGAAGCCGTAGGCGGCGAGCTGAGCCTGCCGGTCTTCGACCTTGCGGAGGCCCTTGGCGGAATGCGCGACATAGATATTGCCGCTGCGATTGAGGTCGCATTGGATGTCGAAGCGCTTCACCAGCCCCTCGACCAGTTCGAAGGTGCTGCCGAAAGCTTGGTTGAAACGCCGCCCGGTCGCTTCGCCCAGCAGGTTTTCGACGACCTTCGGATCGGCCCAGACGCCGGGATTGACCTGGCCCATGTTGCGGCCGGAACCGCCATGGCCGATCCCCTTGGCCTCCAACACGACGACATCGGCGCCTGTCTCCGCCAGATGGATGGCGCAGGACAGACCTGTATAGCCCGCGCCGATAACCACGACATCGGCACGCCGCTGGCCTTCCAATGGAACAGTGTCCAGCGGCTCGTTGGCGGTGCTGGCCCAGAGCGAGGGGCCTAGATGGTCGAGCGGTTTCATCTGCGCCGAAGGTCGATGCGATCGCGCATATTGTAGTAGCCCATCATCGCGGGCAGGAACCACGGCGTGCCGAAATAGAGCGGCCGGGTCGGGAAGCGGCGCTCCTCCAAGGCGATGCGGGCATCGTCCTCGCCCAGGATGCGCTGAGCCGATTTGTGGCCGAGATAGGTGCCCATCGGCAGCCCGGCCCCGCAATAGCCGGTGGCGTAGTGGATGCCGTCGCGCATTCCGATATGGGGAATCTTGTCGAAGGTGAAGCCCATCGTGCCGTCCCAGCAATGGGTCAGTTTCACATCGGCCAGTTCGGAGAAAATGGCCACCAGACCGTCGCGCAGCAGTCGCGCCTTGCTGCGCAGATCGCCGTCATTGATGCCGGTCCGGCCGAAACAGATTAGCCGCGTGTTGTCCGGGCTCAATCGCACGGCCCATATGTTTTTCCGGGAATCGAGGAAGGTGCGGCCGCCGGGCATCATGCGCTTGAGTTGCTGGGGCGGCAGCGGCTCGGTGGCGATGATATAGGCCTTCACCGGGATGACGCGGCGTTGGAGCCAGCCCATCTCCGCGCCGCGATAGCCGTTGGTAGCCATCAGCACATCGCGGGCCTGAACCGATCCGCGCGCTGTGGAAACCGTGAAACCGCCGCCTGATGCCCGGGCGACATTGGTGACCGGGGTGTTGGCGATCACCCGTGCGCCGGCATTGCGGGCCCGCTCTCGCAGGCCGAGCTGGTAGAGGCCGGGATGCACGGCGCCGACGCCATGGATCAGCAGCCCGCCATGGCAGAAATCGGTATCGATTTCGCGCTTCTGTTCGGCCTTCGGGATCATCTAGGCCTCGATCTCGACGCCGTACTTGCGGATCGCTTCCAGGTCCTTGGCAAACTGGTCGTAATGGCGCGGCGTGCTGGCCCCGATAAAGCGGCCGGAATAGACGAAGCCGCACTCGATCTGTTCCTTGGCGATCAGGTCGACGACATAGTGATGGGCGGCGACCGCGTCGCCTTGGAGGCGCGCGGCCTCCTTCGGCCCGACCTTTTTCATCAGGGGCTCGAACTTGTGCCACAGGGTGCGCCCGACATAGCCGGCGTTGCGGCTGCTCGCGCCATAGCCCGGGTCCTCGGCTTCGATGACCACGGTATCGCGCCCGCTGCGCGTGGCCGTCAGGGCCGCCGACAACCCCGTAAAGCCGGAGCCGACGACGACGAGATCGCAGCTCTTGGGCAGCGGCTCCAAGTCGAGTTGGGGACGAGGTGCGGTCTCCCACCAATAGGGAGTCGTCTTGAAGCCTTCCGCGAAGATGTCCTGTGTCGAGGCGGGCATGGTGAGTCTCCCTATGCGGCTCTGGCCCTGCGGCCAGCCTCTACCGCGCGTGCGTCTTTCCAATTGTAGTAATGGACGGCCGCGGGCAGGAACCAGGGCTTGCCCCAATAAAGCGGCTTGGTCGGGAAGTTAAGGGAGTCGAAGGCGGTTTGCCCTTCCGCATTGCCGAGGATCTTGAGAGCGATCTTCTTGCCCAGCCAGGTGCCCATCGGCAGGCCCGACCCGCTATAGCCGGCGGCATAGCGGATCCGGCCGTTCGCGCCGATATGGGGGGTGCGGTCGAAGGAGAAGCCCATCTTGCCGGTCCAGCAATGGGCGAGTTTGGTCTTCGCCAGTTCCGGGAACAGGTCGAGCATATGGCCGTGCATCTCCACGGCCTTGGCATGGTTGTCGCGCACCATCAGGCCGCGGTTCGACATGAACTGGATGCGCGTGCCGTCGGGCGTCGCCCGCACCGAGTACATGTTGACCTTGCTGTCGCTCATCGCGCCGCGATTGGGCAGCAACTTATCCATCAGCTCCTTGGAGATGGGCTCGGTGACGATGACGGCGGCGTCGAAGGAGATGACGCGCCGGCGCAGCCAGGGAGTCACGGTCCCGGTATGGCCGTTGGTGGCGACTACCACGTCGCGGGCAATGATTGTGCCGCGCGGGGTCGTCAGGCGGACGCCGTCCTTCGTCTCGTCGATGGCCGTGACGGGCGTGCGGGCATGGATCGCGGCGCCGGAGATTTCGGTCCGTTCGAGCATGCCCTGGTGGTAGAGGCCGGGATGCAGGGAGCCGGTGCCGCGCATCACCAGCAAGCCGTGATAGTAGTCGGTGCCGATCTCGCGATGCTGTTCCGACCGGGGCAGCATCTCGCCCTCGGTGCCGATCTTGCGCGACAGCAGGTTGAGCTGTTTGGCCAGGGATTCGTAATGGGCGGGCGCGACGGCGGCGAGCAGGCGTCCGCAGCGCACCAATTGGCAGCGGATTTGCTCCGCCTCGACGAATTCGAACAGATGGTCGGTGGCCTCTCCGGCCTCGCGCATCATCTCGATCGCGGCGGCTTCGCCGTGGGTGTTCGTCAATTGCGGCAGCTTGGCGTAGAGGGTGCGCGAGACGAAGCCGGCATTGCGCGAACTCGCGCCGTAACCCGGCGTCTCAGCTTCGAGCACGACGACGTCTCGCCCCGCGCGCGCCAGGGTCATGGCCGCCATCAGGCCGGTATAGCCCGAACCGACGACGGCCACGTCGCAGCGGTCGGGCAGGGGGCGTTCGGGCCAATCAGGTCGCGGGGCCTCGCGCCACCAATAGGGGTCGGTGCTAAAATTCTCCGCGAGAACCGATTCGGCCATTATCTTAGACTCCCCTATATCTCGATCGCCGCTTCGCATTGATCCCCCTAGCAGCGGGGCATCGTCACGCCCGCGCGCGCGGGGGTCCAGCCGAATTATTGCCCAATTGGCAAAATGCCCCGCGAATTCGCCGATCATCGCCCTGGGCCATTCCACCGGCAATTGCTCTAGCTATTGTCCCATGGCGAAGGATCCGGGATTTGGGTGGCGCGCTGTGCTGGGATTTGGTCTGCACCCGCGCTCTGCGGCTGTTAAGAGTGCCGTAGAATGTAAATCGAGGGGATCGAAGGGATGGGAATGATGCGGTGGAGAATTGGTCTGGGCGCAGCGGCAATCGGTTTCACTCTTCTGGCGGGGCCTGCCTCGGCGACTGATGAAGATGAGAAATTCACCCTGGTGCAGGCGCTTGTCGCGGCTGCGGGCGTGAACTCGATTTCCGAGCAGGTGACGCAAAACTTGGTTGTCGAAATGACCAGGAGCCTCAAGCAGACCAACCCGCAGCTTCCCGAGAAGACCGGCCACATCGTTCAGGCCGCCGTCGAGGAGGCCGCCGCCGTGCGGCTGCAGGAATTGAACGGTCAGATTGCGCGTCTCTACAGCACCTCCTTCACCTTGGAGGAGCTGGAGGCGTTGGCAGGCTGGCACCAGTCCGGCATCGGGAAGAAGGCCCTTTAGGTCCTGCCTATCATCGCCTTGCAGTCCATCGAACTCGGCAAGGAATGGGGCGGTTCGATCGCCCAGGACGCCGCGAATGAAGCGGTCAAGCGGCTTGAAGCCGAAGGCTATCAGATCAATTAGTCGGAACGATCCGATCGAAAAATAAATGGGGGCAATCGAGATGGGAAAGCGTTTCCTGTTGGCGTTCATGTTTGCCGCCCTGTTCATGACGGTTTCATGACGGTGCCCGCCCGGACAGAGACGAAGCGCGAGGTTATCGTCGAGCTGCTCGAGATGTCGGGCGTAAAGCAATTGGCGATCCAGATACTCGATCAATTGTCTCCACAATTGATCGATATCATTCGCAAATCCAATCCAAGCATTCCGGCCAACTTTCTCACTATGGCCGAGGAAGAGATGCGGGCCGTGTTTGTCGAGAATATCGACGACATATTCGAACCGGCGATTATCATTTATCCGCAAGAGTTCAGGTTGGAGGAACTGCAGGAGCTGCGGGCGTTCCGAGCGTCACCGCTTGGCCAGAAGGCCACGGCGGTAACTCCCAGGATCATGCAGCAGATGTCGATCGCGGGTGCGGTCTGGGTCCGACGCTGGCGCCTGTCGCTATGGAACGGGTAAAAGAGCGCCTTAATAAAGAAGGCTACGATTTGGCGCTCTAGTCGGACTGAACTGACACCGACCAAGACCGCGACAAACGATGGGGGGCGCCGTGGGCACTATCCTGAGTATCGTTCTGCCCGTCTTCGGGGTGATCCTGGCGGGTTATCTTGTCGCGCGCACCCGGCTGTTCGACGAGGCCGCCGTGCGCGGCCTTTCCAACTTCGTCTTCTGGGTGGCGATTCCCGCGCTCCTGTTCCGCACCCTGGCGCGTGGCGCGGTCGACCAGGGTGCGGATTTCTCCATGGCCTATGCCTATTTCCTGGCTTGCGGCATTCATTTCCTGATTGCCCTGGCTTTGGGTCGATGGGCCCTCCGCCGTGACGGCGCCGAAGCCGCCCTGATGGCCATGGGCGCGGTTTTTTCCAACACGGTGATGCTGGGCATTCCCCTCGTCCTGACCGCCTTCGGGGAAGAGGGCGTGGCGGCGATCATGCTGATCATCGCCTTCCATTCGACGATCCTGATTCCGATGGCGACGATCGCCGTGGAGATCGCGCGCGGATCGGACGGCGGCGGCATGCGCGGCGTCGCGAAGGTTATTCCGAAGGCTCTCGGTTCGTTGATCCGCAATCCGGTCGTCATGTCCCTGGCGGCGGGGTTGTCCTGGAGCCTGGCCGGGCTGCCCTTCCCGGACCTGCTCGACCGTTTCCTCGACCTACTGGGCCGCGGCGCCGTGCCCTGCGCGCTCTTCGCCCTGGGGGCGACGATGACCGGCTACCGGATCGCGGGCGACCTCAAGGACAGCGCGGCCATCGTCGTGCTCAAGCTCGGCCTGCACCCGCTCATCGTCTGGCTGGTGGCGACCCAGATTTTTGCCCTCTCGCCCCTGCACACGGCCGTCGCCACCATCGTCGCCGCGCTGCCGGTCGGCGTGAACGTCTTCATCCTGGCAAGGGCCTACGACACCTATGTCCGCCGCTCGGCCTCAGCCGTGCTGATTTCCACCGCTCTATGCGTTCTGACGACGGGGTTGGTGTTGGCCCGGTTTGCAACTTCGGGTTAGGCTTTCGGCAGGATGGCTGGTGAGTCTGAAATCGTGACGAACCGACGCTTCAAGGATGAAAACAGCCTCAGCGGAGCGGCGACGCTGCTGTGGACGGTCGGCTCGATCGGTGCGTTCGTTCTGATGGACCGGATCGGCGATGGATATTTATTTCTGGTTCTTCTATTGGACGGTCTCGCCTTGGCCGCCTCCTATTTCGGAAAGACCATGATCGAGTTCAGAGTTTTTCGGCATTGGCTGGTCCCCGTTCTCGGCGTCGGTCTGGCGGTGTTTCTTGTCCCGCTGATCCTGCTCGTGATCTACGATCGGCGCCGGTCGGCCGACTAGTAGCTGTCACTTTTCTCTTAGCCCGTGCAACGGCTCAATCTCGGCCATGCTGGTAGTAACTGTTCCCTCGGTGATTGTCACAAGGTCGATGCCGACGAGTGACCAGTATTGTAAGCGGCGGTTAAAGGCGATCGTGCGCCTGTCGCGCACCGACTTTGCGTCAGGAGCGATGTAGCCATGGCGGGTCGCAAGCGCCTGTT
>CAUZWC010000145.1:0-7763 GCA_963583595.1 Alphaproteobacteria bacterium
AGCAACGCGAGACGGTCGCGCGACTTCTCTCGGGCCGGGCGGGCGAGGGGGAGGCCGTCCATGCGGCCAATATCCGATCCGGGCTGACGGACACCCTACGCGCCAGCTTTCCGGTGACGGAGGCCCTGGTCGGCACGGATTATTTCCGGAGCCTCGCCATCGCCTTCAGTGCCGCGGATCCGCCCGAGCGGCCGATCCTCGCGGCATACGGCGCGAACTTACCGGCCTTTCTGGGGGATCACGCGGTGGCGGGAGAGTTGCTCTATCTGGCCGATTTGGCGCGGCTGGAATGGCTGCGGCAGACGGCCTATTTCGCGGCGGATACCGAGCCCGTTTCAGCGGAGGGGCTGGCCGCCCTGGCCGAGGAGGACCGCGTCGACCTTCGTCTTGCGCGCCACCCCAGCGTCGGCCTGATCGAGTCCGCCCATCCCGTTTTTGCGATTTGGGCGGCCCATCAGCCTGGCGGTCCGGCCCTCGAGGAGATCGACTTGGCCGGCGCGGGGGAATGCGGCGCGGTCTATCGCGCCGGGGCGGCGGTGCGCCATCTGCCGCTCGACCCGGCAAGTGAAGCCCTGCTCCGAGCGTTCGATGGCAGGACCGCTCTGGACGCCGTGCTGGCGTCTCTGGGGGAGCGATTCGACGACCGGGCGCTCGGGGCTGCGCTGGCCCAGTCGCTCCGGGCTGGTCTGCTGGCGAGTTGAACGGCGCGGCCCGCGAGGGTAAAGGAGTCGGCCTATGGCACGTCCGCCGAAAATAGCGACCTTGCGAACGCCCTGCCGGGTCTGGGCCATCCCCTCGCTGTTCGGCGACACCGCCCGGCTGCAGAAGCTGCACGCGTTGCTGGATGAGCGGTTGGAAGCGAGTGATCGTATTGTCTATCTGGGCAACGCCCTCGGCGGGCCGGAATGCCAGCGAACGGTCGATCAGCTGCTGGCTTTCGAAAAGAATTTCCGGACCCGACACAGGGCCCAGCGCGGCGATCTGGTCTGGCTGCGCGGCGCCCAGGAGGAAATGCTGCAGAAGCTGTTCCAGATTCAGATGGCGGCCGAGCCGGAGAAGGTGCTGGAATGGATGGTCGCGCGGGGCGCGGATCGCACGATCCGGGCCTATGGCGCGCGGGTGGAGGATGCCTTCGCGGCGATCCGCCAGGGCACCATGGCGATCACCCATTGGACTATCGCCCTACGCAAATCCTTTCAGGAACGAGGCCATCAGGCTTATTTCAACGCGCTGCAGCACGCGGCGCGAATGGGCGAGACGGATTATCTCTTCGTCAATGCCGGTCTCGACCCCCGGCAGCCCTTGGACGAGCAGGCCGATGCCTTCTGGTGGGATTCGGGCGCCTTCGAGCGTCAGGCGACGCCCTTCGCGGGGTTCGGCCGCACCATCCGCGGCTACGATCCCGAGGCCCGGGGCCTGGTCGAGACGGAGGTCTGGGTCAGCCTGGACGCAGGCTGTGGCCGGGGCGGTTCCCTGCTGGCCGTCTGTTTCGCGGAAGGCGAGGGGATCGTCGACCGGATCGCGGTCTAGGCCCGCTCTCCAGGCGGCAGGCCGATGCCGCGATATTCGCCGAATTGCTGCAGTTTTTCGATCAGATAGCTGCCATAACGAACCGGCGGCGGCGCAGGCCGATCAGCCGTGACGGGTCCCTTCGCGGCCTCGATCACGGTATCCGAATTAGGCTCGAAGAAAAACGGCACCGAGACCCGCTCGCCGCGCCCGCCCAGCACCCGGTGCGGCGACGCGCGGAACAAGCCGTTGCTCCAGCGCTCTAGGGCATCGCCGAGATTGACCACGATGCCGTCTTCGAGCGGCGGCACGTCGAGCCATCGCCCGTCCAGGGTCTTGGCCTGGAGCCCGCCGATGCCGTCCTGGGCGAGCAGGGTGACGCAGCCGCTATCGGTTTGTTCGGGGGTGACGATGGGCCGGGGGCCTCCGTCATCCTCCCGCCAGCCTGCTGTCCCGAGCCGGTCGGCGGGGTCCGCGCTGCGGGGCGGATAGTGGTTGAGGCGAAGGGTCGAATTGCCGGGTCGGAAATGCCGGGCGAAATGGTCTTCGGCCAGGCCCAGATGGCGCACCATGGAAGCCAGCACGGCGAAACCGAGTCGTTCCATCGTGTTGAAACGCGCGGTCATCTCGGCACGCCAGCCGGGCAGCACGGCCTCGTCTGGCCAGGGATTGGGTTCGACCAGGGGATCGCCGGCGACACGCGGATCGTCCGGCGCGAAATCGGGACCGATATCGACACCTTCCTTGTAGGACGGATTGCCCTCGATCAGCGGGAAGAAACCGCGATAAAAGTTGGGGTTGGCCAGATTATATTTGCGCCGCGCCATGCGGCGTTTCTCGGTCTCGGGGAGCGAGAACACGGCCGTGAGGCGGCCGCGGGTCGCATCCGCCAGGCGGAAGGGTGGGGGCAGGTCGGCCAGAACCAGGAAACTGGCCTCGCGGCAGGCGCCGCTAATGGCCGCGTCGCAGGCATCTCGCATGGGCCCCGGCCGCGCGAACAGGGGGCGGGCGTCGATGACAGGTATGCCGGCGCCGGTCATGGCGCAATCTTGCGACATGCGTATCCGGGCGAAAAGCGCGAATCGCTACCCCGGGGTGGCGGCATCCGGACTAGTATCGGGACGAGAAGAACGGTGGAAGGGATGCGTGCATGGAGAATTTCACTCCGGTATCCGGGTCGATCGGCGGGGCGTTGATAGGCCTCGCCGCGGCGTTCCTGTTGCTTGGTTCCGGTCGGATCGCAGGCATCAGCGGCATCCTCGGCGGGTTGATGAGCGCGGACCGCAACGGCACAATGTGGCGCCTGGTCTTTATCCTGTGCCTGGTAGGCGGCGCGCTGGCGGTCGGCTATGCCGATCCCGCGAGGGCGGCGGTCACGATCGAGGTATCCTGGCCCCTGCTGGTTCTGGCCGGGCTGGTGGTCGGCTTCGGCACGCGGCTGGGCAGTGGCTGTACCAGCGGCCACGGGGTTTGCGGCATCGCCGGTTCGAGTTTGGACATACTTCCCGCAGCCGGCCATGCCCTGCCGCTGGAACAACCGGATGCCCTGGCGGCCACGATGCTGGGGTTTCTGGACGGACTTCCGCGATGACCGATTCCACGAGACATGACGCGGTTGTGATCGGCGGCGGGATCGCCGGGCTGGCCGCCGCCGCCGCCCTGGCCGGGCGCGACGTGGTTCTGTTCGAGGCGGCGGATCGGGTCGGCGGGCGTATCCTGTGCCAGGACGCGGGGGGTTACTGGCTGAATTTGGGCGCCCATATTCTGGGCAAGAGGGAAAGCCCGATGGCTCGCCTCGCCGCCGAAACGGGCGCGGAACTGCTGCCGATCCAGGGCCATATGGCGGCGGTCTGGGCGAAAGGGCGGCTGGTGCGCCACGGCAAGGTCGAGAGCTATCCGTTCCGTCTCGCCATGTCGCCGGGCGCGCGCCTCTCCCTTATCCGCACGGGGCTGCGCCTGCGCGCGGCGAACAGGCGGGCCTCGCCCGATGTCCAGGACGCGATCCATGGCGACAGGGCCTTCGCCGGGTCGTATCCCACGGTGGCGGGAGACGGGTCGCTCGATTCCCGAAGTTTCGCGGAGGTGCTGGGTCCTATGCATCCGGAGGTCGACGCCCTGTTGCGCGCCGGGTGCAACCGCCTGTCGGGCGAGCCCGAGGCAATGAGCGGCCATTTCGGCAGCCTGATCGTGGGCGGATTGTGGAGCAGCGCGACGCGCACCGCCCATAGCGTGCGCGGCGGAATGGGCGCGATCACGGACGGGCTGGTCGCGAGGCTGGGCAATCGCATTGTGACCGGTGCGACCGCGCTGGGGTTGGAACAGGACGCCGAAGGCGTCCGCCTGCGGGTCAACTGCGACGGCAGGGAGGAGACGATTCTGGCCCGGCATGCGGTGATCGCGACACCCGCCCCGATCGCCCGACGCATCGTCTCCGACCTGCCGGAGGACAAGGCGGCGGCGCTCGACCATGTCGCCTATGGCCCCTATGTCGTGATGGCGGCGGCGACGACGGAGCGCGGCCCGATGCCCTATGACGATCTCTACGCGATCGCGGTCGCGGGGCGGACCGTCACCATGATCTTCAACAGCGCCAATGCCCTGCGGGGACAAGGTCAATCGGCTCCACGCGCGCCGGGCGGCGCCCTGATGGTCTATGCCGGGGCGGATAAGGCGCGCGCCTTGGCGTGGCGGACGGATGACGAAATCCGTGCGCTTTTCATCGCGGAGATCAACGAAGTTCTGCCGGAGACCAGAGGGCTGATCGGCGAGACGCGCATCCAGCGATGGGAACACGGCTATCCCTACTGGCGGCCCGGCCGGCTGGCAATTCAGGATGCATTGGCGCGGCCCTTCGGGCGCATTCACTTCGCCGGAGACTACGTCGAATATCCCTCGACCGATCCGGCCGCGCGCTCGGGCCAGATGGCGGCGTGGGCGATTCTGCAGACTTTGGCGGGGGAGGACGGTTAACATGGCTTATATCGGCAAAAGCGTCCGGCGGGACGAGGATTTCCGGTTTCTGCGCGGCCGGGGCCGCTTCGTCGACGACCTGAAGGCGCCGGACGCCCTCTGGGCGGCCTTCGTGCGCAGCCCCCATGCCCATGCCCGGATCGGGGCTCTGGACATTGCGGACGCGGCGGCCATGCTGGGCGTCGTCGCGGTCCTGACCGGGGCCGACTGGGCGGCGGAGGGTTACGGTGAAATGCCCTGTCTGGCGCCGGAGAATTTCTCCGACGGCCGACCGATGAACGAGGCGCTGCGCCCGGTCTTTTCCACGCAACGGGTGCGCCATGTGGGCGAACCGGTCGCGATGGTCGTCGCCGAGACGCGCGACCGGGCCAATGACGCCGCCGAGGCCGTGGCCGTCGAGTACGACGCGCTGGCCGCTGTCGCCCATCCCCTGGAGGCCCTGGCGCCGGAAGCGCCGGTCCTTCACCAGGGGTTCGGCACCAATCTCTGCCAGCATGCGGAATACGGAGACCGCGCGTCGACCGACGCAGCCTTTGCCCGTGCCGCCCATGTCAGCCGCGTGAAATTCCGCAACGGCCGGGTCTCGCCCACGCCGATGGAGCCACGCGCCTATCTGGCTGAATTCGATTCTGGCCGCGAGCGCATGACCCTCTGGGCCACGGCTCAGGCGCCCCATCTTCTCCAGCGCGCCCTGGCGCAAAGCATCTTTCGCATTCCGCTGTCCAAGGTCCGGGTGGTTTCGCCCGATGTCGGCGGCGGCTTCGGCACCAAGTTCTACGTCTATCCCGAGCCCCCGGCGCTGCTCTGGGCGAGCCGCCGACTCGGCCACCCGGTGCGCTGGACGGCGACGCGGGCCGAGGCCCTGGCCAACGACACCCATGCCCGGGACATCGAGACCGAGGCGGAGATGGCCTTCGACGCGGACGGCCGCATCTTGGCCCTGCGCTGCCGCTCGACCGCCGCTTATGGCGCCTATCTCAGCACCTTCGCGCCGCAGATCCTGTGTTCAATCTATGCCAGGACCCTGACAGGGCCTTATGCGATTCCGGCGGCTCATGCGACGGTCGACGGCGTCTATACCAATACCGCTCCGATCGATGCCTATCGCGGGGTGAAACAGGCGCCGAACTTCGTTCATGAGCGGCTGATCGAGCGGGGCGCGCAGGAGATGAAGATCGATTCCGCCGAAATTCGCCTGCGAAACTATATCCGGCCGGACGTCTTCCCCTACACCAACGCTTTCGGCTCGACCTACGATTCGGGCGATTCCCCGCGCCAGCACGAGACCCTGAGAGGGATCGTCGATCTTGACGGTTTGCGCGTCGAACAGGCGGTGCTGCGCGCGCGAGATATCCGCCTGGGGATCGGCTGGGCGGCGGTCCAGGAGACGGCGGGCATGGGGCCGAGCCGGCTGCTGGCGTCCTTCGGCACCAAGGTCGGCGGCTGGGAATCGGCGCGGGTCGAAGTCCATGCCGATGGGCGCGCGACCCTGTGGGTCGGCACCCATAGCCACGGCCAGGGGCACGAAATCACCTTCCGCCAGATTGTTGCAGACGGGCTACGCATTCCCATCGAGCATGTCGAGTTCACCCAGGGCGACACCGATCTGGGGCCGGGCAATTTCGGCACGGGCGCCGCGCGCGCCCTGTCGACGGCGGGGATGGGACTGGTCGAGGCGAGCCGACGGGTGGTCGAAAAGGCCCGGCGCCTGGCCGCCCATGTGATGGAATGCGCGCTCGAGGACGTGAGCCACGGCGACGGCCGCTTCGAGATCGCCGGCACCGACCGCTCGGTGCGTTTCGACGATGTCGCCGCCCTAGCCTTCGCCGGCGCCGACTATCCCGACGAGGATTTCGAACTCGGCCTGGATGCGATGGTGTTCCACGACCCGCCGGCCTTCAACCATCCGACGGCCCTGCATCTCGCCGTGGTGCTGGTCGACGAAGAGACCGGCCGGGTGACCTTGCGCGATTTCGCCGCGGTCGACGATTGCGGCACGATCGTCAACCCGATGGTGGTCGAAGGGCAGGTCCATGGCGGCGCGGCCCAGGGCATCGGCCAGGCGATGCTGGAACGCATCGTCTATGACGGCGAAGGGCAACTCCTGTCCGGTTCCTTCATGGACTACGCGATGCCGAGGGCCGACGACCTGCCGTCCTTCCGCACCGCCTTCCAATGCACGCCCAGCCCGACCAACGTGCTGGGGGTGAAAGGCGGCAGCGAGGCCGGGACTGTCGGCCCGCCGGCCGCGATTCTCCATGCCATCGAGGACGCTTTGGCCGATCTGGAGATCCGCGGTCTCGACATGCCCTACACGCCGGAGCGGGTGTGGCGCGCGATCCGCGCCGCGTCAGCCGGCGATGCGGCGTAGCTCTCGGGGATAGTCGCTCAGGGCTTCGCAGCCGTCCTCGGTCACCAGGATGGTTTCGCTGATGCCGATGCCGAAGCGGCCCGGCAGGCGGAAGGCGAGGGGCAGGTGGAAGGTCATGCCGGGGCGGAAGGGCTCTTCCACCCCCTCAGCGATGAAACCGATGCTGTCAGCCCAGGTCGGCGGATAGCCGACCCCGACATGATAGCCGTAGACCCCGGTGATATAGGCCTCGCCGTCCACCGCGCGATGGGCGGCGCGGGCCTCCAGCGCCACGTCGTGGCAGGTCCGGCCCGGCCGCACCCCGTCGAGGACGGCCTGAAGGGTGACGAGGCAGGCTTCGATGGTCTTGTCCGCCCCGGCGGGCGGCGCACCAAGGCAAGCCATGCGCATCATCGGGGCGGTGTAGCGTTTGAAATTGCCGCCATATTCCAGGAAGACGAGATCGCCGTCTTCCAGCGGCACGCGGCGATGGGTTTGGTGCCCGCCGCCGGTGCGCACGCCGGTCGTGGCGATGGGCTGGATGGCGAGGAAATCGCTGCCCTCGGCCAGCATCGCGTCGAAGCCCGCGCGCACGATATCGTTATCCGTGATCCCCGGCCGGATGGCGCCGATGGAGGCCGCGATGCCCGCCACGGTGAGCGCGGAGGCCCGGCGCAGGCAGTCGAGTTCGGCCGGAGACTTGATTATGCGCAGCCGCCCGATCAAGTCGCTCACATCGCGTATATTCGCCCCGGCCAGGCCGGTCAGCAGGGCCCGATGACTGTCCGCGCGCAGCCCAGCGCGGCGTGGCTGCAGGCCGATGAACCCGCGATCCAACCCGCGATGCTTGAGGATATCGGCCAGCTCCGCGCCCATGCCGCCGGGATGGACCCAGCTGCCCAGCAACACGTCCTCGACCCAGGTGTTCATGACG
>CAUZWC010000146.1:0-7671 GCA_963583595.1 Alphaproteobacteria bacterium
CGAGATTTATCCCGGCTTCGCCGCCGCCGAGACCCTCTATGACGAAAGCGGCAAGGTCTATGGCGTCGCCACCGGCGATATGGGCATCGGCAAGGACGGAGAACCCACGGCGAATCATCAGCCGGGGATCGAGCTGCACGCCACCTATACGCTCTTCGCCGAGGGATGCCGGGGCTCCCTGACCAAGGGTCTGTTCGAACGCTTCGATCTGCGCGCCGACGCCGATCCGCAAAGCTTCGGCATCGGCATCAAGGAGCTCTGGGAGATCGACCCGGCCAAGCACAAGCCCGGCCTGATCACCCATACGGTCGGCTGGCCGATGGACCGGGGTACCTATGGCGGCTCGTTCCTCTATCACCTGGAGGACAATCTGGTCTCCGTCGGCTTCGTGATCGGCCTCGACTACAAGAATCCCTATCTGAGCCCCTTCGAGGAATTTCAGCGCTTCAAGACCCATCCGGCGATCCGCCCGACCTTCGAGGGCGGTCGGCGGGTGGCCTACGGCGCGCGGGCGATCAACGAGGGCGGTTTTCAGTCGATCCCCAAGCTGATCTTCCCGGGCGGCGCGCTGATCGGCTGCACCGCCGGCTTCGTCAACGTGCCCAAGATCAAGGGCAGCCACAACGCGATGAAGACGGGGATGCTGGCGGCCGAGGCGGCGATGGACGCCTTGAGCCTGGAGTCGCCGCCGGCCGAACTGGCGGCCTATCCCGAGGCGGTGAAGAAATCCTGGGTCTGGAAGGAATTGCACGCCGTGCGCAATATCCGCCCGTCCTTCGGCAAGGGGCTGTGGGGCGGCCTGATCTATTCCGCGCTCGACACCTATCTGTTCCGAGGCAAGGCGCCCTGGACCTTCAAGCAGCATGCCGACCATACCCAGCTCGAGCCCAAGGAAAAGCAAAAGCCGATCCAATATCCCAAGCCGGACGGCGAGGTCACTTTCGACCGCAATTCCAGCGTCTATCTCTCGAGCACCAACCATGAGGAGCATCAGTCGGCGCATCTGACCCTCAAGGACGATTCGGTGCCGGTGAAGGTGAATCTGGACATCTATGGCGGGCCGGAGGCGCGCTATTGCCCGGCCGGGGTCTATGAATTCGTGGACGGCGAGGGCGGCAAGCCGCACCTGCAGATCAACTTCCAGAATTGCGTCCACTGCAAGACTTGCGACATCAAGGACCCGACCCAGAACATCAACTGGGTCGTGCCCGAGGGCGGCGGCGGTCCGAATTATCCCAATATGTAGGGTGGTGGGCGACGCCCTTGGTCCGCAACGGGCGAACGGAAAGGTCCGAAAGACCGAAACTAGGCTGCGAGAAATCCCGAAAGCGGGAGAGACACTTGCGCCCGCACCGAGGTTCCAGGCTAGAGTGCGCCGCATGAAATGGATTCCCAATCGCACCACCGCGGCCCTCGCCGCCGCCGCGCTGTCCTGCGCCGCGATCACCGCGCCGGCTTTGGCGGCGTCCGACGCCCTTACCGACGACGGGTCGGCGGCTTCGCGCTATGGCAGTTACCTGGCGGGCCGCCATGCCGAGGCAATGAACGATCTCGTCAGCGCGGCCGGTTTCATGGCGCGGGTTTCGCGCGAGGAGCCGGACAACGAGCTGCTGCGAGAGCGGACCTTCCTGTTGACGGCCAGCGCCGGCCAGTTGGCCCGCGCGATCGTTCTGGCCGGTCCACTCGAGGGAGAGGGCGATGTCGGCGTCGCCGCGTCCCTCGTCCTGCTGGCCGACAACATCGCGACGGGCGATCAGGATGCGGCCCTTGCGCGGTTGAATGCCTTGCCCGAGAGCGGCCTGAACCGGCTGCTCGGCCCCGTGATACGCGCCTGGATTCTGTATGGCCAGGGCGACGGCATCGAAGCCGCCCAGGCCCAGCTCGACGTGATCCGGGCCAAGTCCGGCACCGGGACCGTCGCGAATATGCATGCCGGCCTGCTCTATGACCTCGCCGGCCAGGGCGCGGATGCGCGAAAGGCATTCGAGGCCGCGATGGCGGCGGAAGAGCGGCCGCCGTTCCGGCTGGTCCAGGCCTATGTCTCCCTGCTCCGCCGGCTGGGCGAGGCCGAGGCGGCCAATGCCACACTGTTGGATTACTACCAGCGCAATCCGAATTCCGAACTGGTGCGCGCGGAATTGGACGAGCTTCGCTCCGACGAGGCGGGCGAGCCCATCACTCGCACGGCCCAGGACGGCGCCGCCGAAGTGTATTTCGGCGCGGCCGGCGGGTTCTATCGCCAGGGCGAGCCGCAAGTCGCGCTGATTTTCGGTTATCTGGCGCTCAGGCTGCGGCCGGACCTGGAAATCGCGCGGTTTCTGGTCGCAGATATCCTGGATTCCCTGGGCCGCCAGGACGAGGCGATCGGGATCTTCCGGGTGATCGACCAGACATCGCCGCTCTACTGGGAGGCGCGCAGGCGCGTCGCCGAATCCCTGGCGGGGCTGGGGCGCGCCGACGAGGCGGTCACCGAGTTGAAGAGCCTGGCCGAATTGCGCAAGCACGATCCCGAACCGCTCAACCGTCTCGGCGACCTCATGCGGGTCGAGGAGCGCTGGGGCGAGGCCGTTCTGGCCTATCGCGGGGCGCTGGAACGGATCGCGCCCGACGATCCCAGCCTATGGTCCCTGCATTACGCCCTCGGCATCGCGTTGGAGCGCTCGCAGCAGTGGGAGGCGGCCGAGGAATTGCTGCTCAAGTCGCTCGATGCCCAGCCCGAACATCCCTATCTGCTGAACTATCTCGGCTATTCCTGGGCCGATCAGGGCATCAATCTCACCAAGGCACGCGGCATGATCGAACGAGCGGTCGAATTGCGGCCGATGGATGGTTACATCGTCGACAGTCTCGGCTGGGTTCTCTATCAGGCGGGCGAATATGCTGATGCCGTGCGCCATCTCGAACGCGCGGTCGAATTGCGGCCGACGGACCCGGTCATCAACGACCATCTGGGTGACGCCTATTGGCAGGTCGGGCGCCATCAGGAGGCCCGGTTCCAATGGCAGCGGGCCTTGTCCTTCGGCTCTGATACGGAATCCGACGCAACGATCCGCAGCAAGATCGAACACGGATTGGGCGCGCGCAGCGAGGCCCAGTCGGGCGACTGACGGCCTATGGCGAAGATCTTCCTGCGAGCGCCGGCGCCCGCGAAGCTGAATCTCTATCTCCATGTCACGGGGCGGCGCGACGACGGCTATCACCTGTTGGACAGCTTGATCGCCTTCGCGGATACCCACGACACCTTGGAAGCGGAGCCGGCCGAGGGTCTCAGCCTCGAATTGGCGGGGCCTTTCGGAGAAAACCTGCAAGGCGAGGAGGACAACCTTGTCCTGCGCGCGGCGCGGGCATTGGCGGCGGCGGCCGGCCGGCCGGCCGATGCGGCACTCCGGTTGATCAAGCGCCTGCCGGTCGCGGCCGGCATCGGCGGCGGATCGGCCGATGCGGCGACTGTGCTGCGCCTGCTCTCGCGGCTCTGGGACCTCTTGTTGCCGACGGAGGAGATGCAGCGGATGGCGTTGGCTCTCGGCGCCGATGTGCCGGTCTGCCTAGCCGGTCGCGCGGCTTATACCTGCGGCATCGGCGAACGGCTCGACCCCGCCCCGCGGCTGCCACGCGCCCATCTCATTCTCGCCAACCCGCTGATCCCCCTGTCGACGCCTCAGGTGTTCAAGGCGCGCAAGGGTGAATTCGGCCGGATCGACCGCTTTGCCGAGGCGCCCGTCGATGCCGCCGCCCTGGCCGACCTGCTGGGCTCCCGCGCCAATGATCTGACGGCACCTGCGATCGCCTGTCTGCCCGCGATCGCGACGGGCCTGGAGGCGATTGCGGGGACGGAGGGCTGCCTGCTGGCCCGGATGTCGGGCAGCGGAGCGACCTGCTTCGGTTTGTACGGAGACGAGGCCGGCGCGCGCCAGGCGGCCTTAATCCTGCGCGAGGAACTCGCGGGGTGGTGGGTCGTCGCGACCCGATTGCGCGACGACACGACGGGTCTGGAGGCCGAGAGCGATTAGACGGCGTGCGGGCCGGTTATCGGCCGGCGACCTCGCGCAGGTTTTCCAGCAGGGATTGGGATGGCTCGCCGGTCACGTCCAGGCGCATGGTCGTCTGATATTTGCGTATGGCGAAACGCGTTCTATCGCCCATGAGCCCGTCCGCCGGACCGGCGTCGAAATTCAAGCGGTTCAGGATGGTCTGAATTTCGGCGAGTTGCGACTGATCGGTCGCGCCGCCGGACGCCGGACGCGACGGTGGGAGCGGGGCTATCTCGTCCTGCGCCGCGGCGCCGGGATTGGCGGCGGGAATGCCCGGTGAGGCCGGGGATTGCGTCGCGATCTCGGTTGCGGCCACCAGACGTTCGACCTCGGCGGCCTCCTCGGCGGTAAGCTGGGCCTTGATTTCGGTAAATCGCTCCTGGGCGTCGGCTTCGCCGCGCCGGGCGGCGATGGCGTACCAGCGCGCGGCCTCGACGAGGTCCGGCGTGCCGCCCAGCCCGTCCTCAAACATGATGCCGAGATTGTACTGTGCCCGGGGCAGGCCTTGGACCGCCGATTTCTCGAACCACTTGATGGCTTCGGGATAGTTCTGGGGAATGCCTTTGCCTTCGGCATAGGCGACCCCGACACTGTACTGCGCGGCGGCATGGCCCTGTTCGGCGGCGCTGAGATACCACAGCAGCGACTCCAGCGGGTCCTGCTGAACGCCGAGGCCCCGCTCATGCAGAACGCCCAGTTTGTATTGCGCATTCGCGATGCCTTGCACCGCGGCCTCGCGGAACCAATAGGCGGCGGAGCGATAGTCCTGCTCGAGCCCGTTGCTCTGGGCATAAAGCACGGCGAGATCGTGCTGGGCACTCGAATTGCCGCGTTGCGAAGCATCCTTGAGCCAGGCGATACGGTCTTCGAGACTGTCGGTGATCGGAGGCCGGTTCGCGGATTGCGGCATGGCCAGCGGGGCGGGCGGCGGAGGCGGCGCGGTTGCCGTTTCCGGTGCCGGAGTCGGCGGCGGGGCGGGAATGGCCGTCGAGCCGCTTCCGGTATTTTCCTTCAATCCGCTCTCGCCGCCCTGCATCGCCGCCGCATCCTTGGGCGTGTCGCTCTTCTGTCCGCCATCGGGGGGTGTCGTGGCCTGCGGCGCGGCAGTTGCTTCCGGTTCCGCCATATCGCGCGGCGGCGTGCCACGTTCGAAAATGGCGCCCGGATTTTCGGTCAGCCTTTCGAGTTCGTTGATCAGGCGGCCCGTTTCGTCGCCCCGCAGATAGAACCACGCGGCGATGGCGAGCGCGCCGGCGAGAACAACCGCCAGAATCACGGCCCGCAGGATACGCATCGACGAACCGGTGTGCTCGAAGCGTTCGGGGCGTTCCTCGATCGGCTGAAACCAATCGACCCTTCGGCCATCGTCGCGCCCGGCGCCCGGTGGGGCGTCCGGTGCTGCGTCCGGCCTCGGCTTCTGCACGGTGGGCCGCGGGTTCGCGACGAAGGGCTCGGCGGCGGCCTCTCTGCGATCCCGGACGGCCGGCGGCTCGTCATCGGCAAGGTCGTTCAGTTCGAGCACGCTGTCGTCTTTGTCGATATCGCGCCCCGCTGCCGTGCGCAGGGGGGCGATGGGGTCCGGGAAATCTTCGGCCAAGTTACCGGCCTTATTTTGGGGCTGCCTCGGGTCTTCGCGCCGTCTCGGGAGCGGGTTCTCGGGCGCCTCCGGTGCGTCGTCCATCGTGCCGAAAGGCATGTCGCGAGACGGCCGGGGCGGCTTCGCTTCGGCCGTCTGGGGGGACGTCCGATCATGTTCGGCCGCCTCCATGCGCGAGTTCATCGTTTCCAGCATGGCGAGCAGGTCGGTTGCCGTCTCGCGCACTTCATCGCGGCCTTGCCGATCGGGGGACTTGGCCGACGCCTCCGCCATGTGGCGGTCGAAGGCGGGCGTCGCCGGGGTTTCGCGCACATCCGTCGCGTCTGTATCGCCATGTTCGATCGATTCGAGTTGGCGCTCGAGGCCGCGAACGGCTTGTTCCAGCGGGCTCAAAATTTCGTCGAGATTCTGCTCACCCGCACTGACCCGGCTGGCCAGGGCGTCCAAAGCTCCGGCCGCCGCCTTGTTGTCCGCGCTCGGCCCGTCGTCCTCGGGCTCCAGGGTGCCGACTTCGAACTCCTTGAGATCGAAGTCGACGGAGACGAAATCCTCGGCGCGGCTGTCGGCCTGGGTGGTGTCCCGCGCTGCGGACCTGCCATCGCTGTCTTCGAAGTTCTGGCGCGCTGCCGAGAACCGCTCCTCGGACGATGCCTCGCGGGGCTCTCTTTTGGGAGCGCTCCAGTCTGGACCCGGCTCGACTGAGGGCGGTGCAATCGGCGGTTCGGCCGGCGTTGCTCCGCTCGGTCGGAAGCGGCCGCTTTCCGCGGCACGAGCGAGCGCCTCAAGCTGGGATTGGATCGAATCGGGCTCTCTGACACCGGCGCCCTCATCCCCCATCTTTTCAATAGGCTTTTCAGCGGGCCATTCGGCGGTCTGGGAGACCGGCGGTGGGGTCGCGGGCTCGGCAATGACAGGTCTCTGGGCAGGTGGATCCTGACGCGGCGGCGGTGTTGGCGCGGGCCGGGGCTCTGCGGCGACCGGGCTCACCGACATATCGGGCCGCGGCATGCCGGTCGGGGCCGCCCTCGCATCGTTGGGGGCATGGTGGGGAAGCCGGCTGGAATTGCGGTCGAACCGTTCGGCCTCTGGCGACGCGGGTGCGTGCGGCGGTGGCGGCGGCGGCGGTGGGGCCGGCCTGGCTTGTGACGGAATGGGCGCGACGCCCGGCGGCTGAGCGGGCTCCGCCGCCCTCACCGTCGTTTGCGGGGCCGGGGCGGGTTCGGGGCGGCTTGGCGGGGCCGGCGGGGTTTCGGCCGCAGGGGCGGGCGTCGCGGCGATGCGGCGCATGATGACCCGCTGAATCCATTCTTCGGGCGTGATGCCATCGCGACGCGCGGCACTCACCGCGAGTGCGCGGGTCTCCGCATCGAGATCGTCGAGGTTGAAAATCGATTTAGTGTCCATCATTCAGTCCGGCGCGCGCTGCTGGGCATTCGTATCGGTCAGCGGCTGTGATTGAAACCGCAAGCGGGTGGCAATGCAAATACCGTTCGACGGGTTCAGCCGGCGGCACATGGGCGGGGAAGCATAGATCGGTCACGCGAGCCCAAGCTTGGGCCGTTAACGAGAGAAGAATCCGCGACGGCCGGGGTCCTTACCGCCCTTTTCGAATTCCAGACGCTCAAGCCTTTCCGTCACCCGCATGAGCACGCGTTCCATGGGTGCCATGGAAACTTCGCCGCGCGAGCCGACTTCCTCGATCCGCTGCGAGAGGATGCTGACCTTCTCTGCCAGGGGGCGAAGGGTCTCGGCAGCATGCTGCTCGGCCTCCTCGATCCGCCTGGCCAGCCGCTGAATGCTTTCGATCACCATGGCATGGGTCGGTGCCGGCAGCGGCCCGCGGCCCGCGGGCTGATCGTGCCCGTGCGGGGTATCGAACCCGAGCGAATGGTCGCTGCCGTTGCGGCTATGCTTCAGCTCTGCCGTCGCAGTCTTCAAAATTGTCTGGGACAGCCAAGTGCCGATAGGTACGCCGGCTTTGCGCGCAGCAAGCTTCGTCGCTTCGCGTGCCTCCGGCTCAATATCGCCCGCAGTCCACTGCGC
>CAUZWC010000147.1:0-7654 GCA_963583595.1 Alphaproteobacteria bacterium
CGCCAAAATCACCGAGATCGTCGACGCCATGCGCAAGGACGGCACCTTGGCCAAGATGTCAGAGAAGTGGTACGGCGTCGACCTGACCAGCGCCAAGACGATGTAGTTGGGCGCGGGCGGAAAGCGCGAAGGCGCGATGGCCGCCCTGTTCAGCCAATCCATGGAGCGGCCTTGGATTTCAAGGCTGCTCCTTTTTCTTTTCGTGGTAGCGATCGGGACCTGGATGGGCCTCGAAGACTCGCTGCTCGGCCGCGCCCTGCTGCCCGCCATCGGCAGCACGACGGGCGAAGAGGCCGGCTTCATTCCCCGCCTGTTGATCGCAGTCGAACTGGCAATCATCCTGGCCCTGAACGTCGCCGCGATCCGCCTTCTACCCTTCCGCATGCAGATCCTGGTCGTCTGGCTGGAACTGCTCGCCGGGTTCCTGCTATTCTTCTATTCCTTCGACCTGACGTATCAGTACATCTGGGATCGTCTCGAAGTGCTTCTCATGGGCGTCGTCGTGACGATTTACGTTTCGGCGGCGGCGATCTTCGTTTCCTGCGTCCTGGCCCTGGCCGCAGCCCTGGCCCGCCTCTCCAGAAGCGGTCCGGCTTTCGCCATCGCGACCTACTACATCTCTTTCTTTCGCGGCACACCGCTGCTGGTTCAAGTCTTTTTGATCTATACGGGCCTGCCCCAGATCGGCTTGGTTCTTGACGCGGTCCCCGCCGGAATTCTGGCCCTGTCACTGTGCTACGGCGCCTATATGGCGGAGATTTTCCGAGCCGGTATCCAAGGCGTGCCGTCGGGCCAGAGCGAAGCGGCCGCCGCTCTCGGCCTGCGCAAAGGCGTGATCTTCCGCAAGGTCGTCTTCCCCCAGGCCATGCGCCTGGTCGTGCCCCCCACGGGCAATCAGTTCATCGCCATGCTAAAGGACAGCTCACTTGTGTCCTTCATGGGCGTGATGGAATTGTTCAACGTCGCGCGCATCCAGGCCCGCACCGAGTTCAAATTCTTCGAGATGCTGATTTCGGCGGCGATCTTCTATTGGGTGATCTCGATCGTCTTCGAGGCGATCCAGGCGCGCATCGAGGCCCATTACGGCAAGGGCGTCCGGGTTTAGGTTTTCGTTCCACCCGTCCCTGTTCCGCCATGCGCCGGGCTTCGCCAGGGCATGACGCCGGTGAGGTTGTTGCTACGCCGCCAAGCGGCGTTTCCTAAAATCCCTGACGATCTCGCGCGCGGCGTTGTGGCCGGGCATGCCCGAAACACCGCCGCCCGGATGGGTACCGGATCCGCACATATAGAGATTGCGGACCGGGGCGCGGTACTGGGCATGGCCGCCGACCGGGCGCATCGACCAGAGCTGGTCGAGATGCAGGGCGCCGTGAAAGATATCGCCGCCGACGAGGCCGAATTCGCGTTCCAGGTCGAGCGGACTCAGGACCTGTCGGCCCAGGATCGAGGCTTTGAAATTTGGCGCGTAGCGATCGACTGTGGCGACGATCAGATCCGCCACCTCCTCCTTCACGTCGTCCCAAGTCTGGCCGCCCGAGAGGTTCGGGTCGAAATGCTGGCAGAACAGGCTCATCACATGGCAACCGGGCGGAGCCAGGCTGTCGTCGTAGAGGCTGGGCATGTTCATCGAGATCACCGGCTCCTTCGACCAGGAGCCGCGCTTGGCGTCGTCATAGGCGCGTTCGAGGTAGTCCAGGGACCAGGCGATATTGATCGAGCCGGTCAGGGCCTTGGCCGGGTCCTCGACCCGGTCCAGCCCGTTGAAGCGCGGCATCTCGGATAGCGCGACATTCATCCGAAATGAGCCGGAGCGGCAGCGCCAGCCCTCGATCTGGCGCCGGAATTCGGTGTCGAGCACCGAACTGTCCATCATCTTGAGAAAGAGCAGCTTCGGCCCGACATTGGCGGCGACAGCCCGGGTGCGGATCGTCGACCCGTCCTCCAGCACCACACCGCGCGCGACGCCGCCCTCGACGATCACCTCGCGGACGGCGGCGTTGAGACGGATATCGACGCCTTTCGCCTCGGCCGAACGGGCCATCGCCTGGGTGATCGCACCCATGCCGCCCCTGGCATGGCCCCAGGCGCCTTTCTTGCCGTTGATCTCGCCGAAGGCGTGATGGATCAGGACATAGGCCGTGCCCGGGTGGTAGGGGCTGGCCATGTTGCCGACGATACCCTCGAAGCCAAAATCGCCCTTCAAGGGATCGCATTCGAACCATTCGTCGAGATAGTCGCCGATGCTCATCGTCATCAAATCGACGAACTCGCGCTGCATGGCGGGAGTCAGCTTGCGGAAGCGGTTTCCCGTGGTCAGCAGAGTCATGAGATCGCCGATGCCACCGCCGAGATTGGGCGGCGTCTCGAGCAAGGTGCCGCGCACGACATCGGCGGCGCGCTGCACCTGGTCCTCGAAATCGTGATAGCGCAGGGCGTCGTGCTGGGAGAATTTCGCAATCTCGCGCTCGGCCGCCATGGGTTCGCGCGGCACCATCATCGCCCCGCCATCGGGTAGCGGAAGATAACTGGCGACCGGACGCTCCATGATCTCCAACCCATGCCCGGCGAGCTCCAGATCGCGGATCACCTTGGGGTGAAGCAAGCTGACGACATAGGAGCAGACGGAGTTGCGGAAACCGGGATGAAATTCCTCGGTCACCGCCGCGCCGCCGACCACGCCGCGCCGCTCCAACACCACGGTCTTGAGGCCGGCGCGGGCGAGATAGCCCGCCGTTGTCAATCCGTTGTGCCCGCCACCGATGATGGCGACATCGTATTCCGCGTTTGCCATGGAACCGCACCCAAGAATTGCCAATCCGCCAGAAGCGGTACGAATGGCCCCGAATTTGTCATCGCGCCTTCGCCTCAGTATCCTCCGGGACGCGTGAGATCAACAAGCAGAGGCGATTGATGACCGAAGTCGAGATGCTCCGAGTGCTCGAGGAATCGAGCGACATCCTGATTCCCTATGCGCTCGACCTCGTCGCCGCCATCGCCCTTCTGGCCGGCGGCTGGATCGTTTCGAGCTGGCTGCACCGCATCACCCGGCGGGGATTAGCCCGAATCCCAGGCCTCGACGATACCCTCGAACCCTTCCTCGCCAGTATGGTTCGCTATCTGGTCCTGATCCTGGTCCTGGTCGCCGTCCTGGCCCAGTTCGGCGTCCAAACAACCAGCATCATCGCAATGCTCGGTGCCGCCGGCCTGGCCATCGGCCTGGCCCTTCAGGGCACGCTTTCGAACCTGGCCGCCGGGTTGATGATCCTCTTCCTGCGGCCCTTCCGGATTGGCGAGTATGTCGATTGCGGCAACGTCTCGGGCACCGTGAACGAGATAGGCCTCTTCACCACCCTGATGACCAGCTATGATGGCATATTTCTGATGGTGCCGAATTCGGAACTGTGGAATTCGCCCGTCACCAACTATTCGCGCAACGCCACACGCCTGATCGACCATACGGTGGGCATCGGCTACGGCGACGATATCGACAAGGGACTCGCCGCGATCAAAAGCGCGGTCGAAGCTGACGAGCGCTGCCTCAAGACGCCTGAGCCGGTTTTTTTCGTCGCCAATCTGGGCGACAGTTCGGTCGATCTGACCTACCGGGTCTGGGCCCGCACGGGCGATTTCTGGGCGCTCAAGCGCGCCCTGACCAAGGCCGTGAAAGAGCGGCTGGACGCCGAGGGCATTTCCATTCCCTTCCCCCAACGCGACGTGCATCTCTTCCGCGAAGACGCCGCGGAATAGGCTCTTCTTAATCGGATTTAGAGCAGGATTTCGACGCGGGGCATTGCCGCGCCTTCGTCCATGCGTGGCCGACAGAGCAGCACGCGCTTTGGATCGATGCCGAATTCGTCGATCAGCAGGCTCTTGACGCGGATCGACGAATTCGGACGCCAGATTATCGAGCGCGACATCGGACACTTGGCTCACCGCAGGCGCGGTTTGCGCCGCCGGCGCCCCGGTCGCGGCGGGCGCAGCGCTTTCCTCCCCATCGGCCGTCTCGGGGACTGCCTGACCGGCGGTGCCGGGTTGGAAGACCACGGGATCGAGTTTGATGCTGGAGTCAACACCTTCCGTCGCGGCGATCACCGCATCGCGAGCGGTACGGCGATCGTCACCTTGGTCTGCGGCCGATCAGTGGATTTCGAACAGGCCCGACGCCCCCATGCCGCCGCCGATGCACATGGTGACGACACCGTATTTGGCGCCGCGGCGACGGCCTTCGATCAGGATATGGCCGGTCATCCGCGCGCCCGACATGCCGTAGGGATGCCCGATGGAAATCGAGCCGCCGTTGACGTTCAGGGTCTCGTCGGGAATGCCGAGTCGGTCGCGGCAATAGAGCACTTGAACGGCGAAGGCCTCGTTCAGCTCCCAGAGGTCGATATCGTCGATGGCCAGGCCGTGACGTTCGAGCAGGCGCGGGACGGAGAAGACCGGGCCGATGCCCATCTCGTCCGGCTCGCAACCGGCGACGGCGAAGCCCCGGAAAGTGGCCAGCGGCTCCAGCCCCGCCTTCTCGGCCGCCTTGGCCTCCATCACCACGCAGGCCGAGGCGCCGTCCGCGAACTGCGAGGCGTTGCCGGCGGTGATAAAGGCGCCCGGCCCCATGACCGGCTCCAGCTTGGAGAGCCCCTCCATATCCGTGCCGGGCCGGTTGCATTCGTCCTTTTCGAGGGTGACTTCCTCGTCGTGGGTTTCGCCCGTCGCCTTGTCCGTGATCTCCTTGACGGTGGTCAGCGGCACGATCTCGTCGTCGAAATAGCCGGCCTGCTGGGCGACGGCGGTGCGCCGCTGGCTCTGACAGCCGTATTCGTCCTGGGCCTCGCGCGAGATGCCGTAGCGCTTCGCGACGTTTTCCGCCGTCTCGATCATCGGCATCCAAAGTTCCGGCTTATGAGCCATCAGCCAGTCCTCATACATCATGTGCTTGTTCATGCTGTTATGGGTGCCGCTGATCGATTCGACGCCACCCGCGACGGCGACGTCCATGCCCTCGTGGATAACCTGATTCGCCGCGGTGGCGATGGCCTGGAGACCGGAGGAGCAGAAGCGGTTGACCGTCTGGCCGCTGGTCGTGACGGGCAGGCCGGCGCGGATCACCGCGTTACGCCCGAGATTCCAGCCGGTCGGCCCTTCGGGAAAGGCGCAACCGACGACCGCATCCTCGACCGAATCGGGCGCGATCCCGGCGCGCTCGACCGCGTGGCAAATCGCATGGCCCATCAGGGTGGCGCCATGCGTCTTGTTGAAGGCGCCCCGGAAACCCTTGGCCAGAGGCGTCCTTGCCGTCGAGACGATCACCGCTTCACGCATCGCATTCTTCCCCGTTTTCCAGTTCGCCAATTCTCTAGCCGCTGGTTCCGCCGGCGTCTAGCCGTGCTTGCGCAGCTCCAGCCGCGCGATCTGTGCGCGATGGACCTCGTCCGGCCCATCGGCCAGACGGAGAATCCGGGCCAGGGCCCAGCCCCGGGCGAGGCCGAAATCCTCGGTCACGCCGCCACCGCCATGAATCTGGATGGCCCGATCGAGCACGCGCTGGGCCATGTTCGGCGCGACCACCTTGATCATCGCAATCTCCGCCCGCGCGGCCTTGTTGCCGACCGTGTCCATCATCCAGGCCGCCTTCATGGTCAGCAGCCTGGCCTGGTCGATCTCCATGCGCGAATCGGCGATCTGCTCCATCACCACGCCCTGCTCGGCCAGGGTCTTGCCGAAGGCCGTGCGCGACTTGGCCCGCAGGCACATCGATTCGAGCGCCCGCTCCGCCATGCCGATCGCCCGCATGCAATGATGAATGCGGCCCGGCCCCAGGCGCCCCTGGGCGATCTCGAAGCCCCGCCCTTCGCCCAGCAGCATGTTCCCACGCGGCACCCTTGCCTTGTCGAAATTCACCTCAGCATGACCATGGGGCGCTTCGTCATAGCCAAAGACCGGCAGGTGGCGCATCACCGTGACCCCCTCGGTCGCCTTGGGCACCAGGATCATGGAATGGCGGCGATGGCGTTCAGCCTCCGGATTGGTCAGGCCCATCACGATCATGATCTTGCAGCGCGGATCGTTGGCCCCGCTGGTGAACCATTTACGGCCCTCGATTACGTATTCGTTGCCGTCCGGCTGGATGGTCAATTCCATATTGGTCGCGTCGGAGGAAGCGACCCCCGGCTCGGTCATCGCGAAGGCGCTGCGGATCTCGCCCGCCAGCAACGGCGTCAGCCATTCGGCCTTCTGCTCGTCGGTCCCGTAGCGGACCAGCACCTCCATATTCCCCGTGTCCGGGGCGGAGCAGTTGAAGGCCTCGGGCGCGATCAGGGACCGCCCCATGATCTCGCAGAGCGGCGCGTATTCGGTGTTCGAGAGGCCCGCGCCGTATTCCCTTTCCGGCAGGAATAGGTTCCAGAGGCATGCCTCGCGCGCCTTCGCCTTGAACGCCTCCATCACGGGCACGGGCTGCCAGCGGTCCGCCGCGTCCTCGACCTGGCCAAAGAAAGTGGCTTCGTTCGGATAGACGTGTTCATCCATGAAGCCTTCGATTTTTTCACGAAGACCCTTGACGCGGTCGCTCTCATCGAACTGCATTGTGCTTCCCTCCCGGCCGGATTGGCGGCCAGCTTAAGCGAGAGAAGGAAGCGGCGCGAGATGGCCGAGAAACGAAATCCCCTGAAGCTGAATGCCCTTCAGCTCAAAACCCTGACCGTGCTGCAGATTCTGGCGGAGGATTCGAGCCAAGCCGTCAGGGACGAGGCCACCGGCACGGTGCAGATCGGCCAGTTGCCGCATGCCCATGGCAACCATTTCCATGCCGGCAATGGCGTCATCCTGACGAGCGATGCCACCGGACTGTCGAATCCGGCGGTGTTCCGGGTGCTGCAACGCAAGGGCCTGATCCAGCCCGGCTTCCCGATAGGCCTTGCCATCACGGCGGAAGGCTTGGCCTACGCCACGGGCATGCGTGAAAAAATCCTGCACGGCACGGATCACTAGGTCCCATTCAAACCCGGTGGCGGCGCGGCGTCGCGCTGGACGCGCGGCGCCGGTTATGTTTGGGTGCCCGCCGCTTCAACCCAGACGTCGGAGCCGGACATCGTGAAACTTCGCCTTTTCGTCCTGATCGGGAGCCTGATAATCGCCATGACAGCCGCCACATCGAATGCCGAGTCCTTGGACCCGGAAAACACGCTCTACCTCGACCTCGACACCGGACGGGTCGTCATCGAGCTATTTCCCAAGGTCGCGCCGGACCATGTCGCGCGAGTCAAGGAACTGACCCGAGAGGGCTTCTACGACGATATCGTCTTCCATCGCGTAATCGACGGCTTCATGGCCCAGACCGGCGACCCCACCGGCACGGGCGGCGGAGGTTCCGACAAACCCGACCTAAAGGCCGAGTTCTCCGACACGCCTTTCGTACGCGGCACCATCGGCGCGGCGCGAACCAACAATCCGAACAGCGCCAACAGCCAGTTCTTCATCGTCTTCCAGCCCGCCTCCCATCTCAACGGCCAGTACACCGTCTGGGGCAAGGTCGTCGAAGGCCTGGAATTCGTCGACAAGATCGCCCGTGGCGAGCCGCCGGCGGTTCCCGACCGCATCATCAAGATGCAGGTTGCCGCAGACGCGAAGTAGCGCCGCGGAACCGTCCAGCGGCCAT
>CAUZWC010000148.1:0-7598 GCA_963583595.1 Alphaproteobacteria bacterium
ACGGATGGAGGGCGGCGTACGCTATTACGGCACCGGCGATTACGAGCTCGCCATGCTGGTCCTGCCGGCCGCCCTCGTCATCGGCCTGATCGCCGCCGCCCTGGTCCGCGAGACCTGGTGCGGCGAAAGGCCCCGGGGACGATGAGCTTCATCTTACGGCGACCAACGGTCGCAAACCCCACCCTTCGAGACGGCCGCTTGGCGGCCTCCTCAGGATGAGGTTCGCTATCGACCCCGGCCACCGTAGCGCCTCATCCCGAGGAGAGCCGAAGGCCCGTCTCGAAGGGTGGGGCGCGCTTGCCGCAACCGTTTGGAGTGAATATGCCCCGTTTCGCCGCCAATCTCTCGACCATGTTCGGCGAAGTGCCGTTCCTCGATCGTTTCGCCGCCGCGCGGGCGGCGGGATTCGGGGCCGTCGAATGCCAGCAGCCCTATGGCGCGCCCAAGGAGGAGATCGCCCAGCGCCTGGCCGATCACGGCCAGACCCTGGTCCTACACAACACGCCGGAGGGCGGGCCCGGCGACACCACGACCAAGGGGGGCATCGCCTGCCATCCCGGCCGGGAAGCCGAATTCCAGGAGGGCATCAAGCTCGCCGTGGACTACGCCCATCACCTGGGCTGCCCGCATCTGCATCTGATGGCGGGCATCGCCCCGCCGGGGGCCGAACCGGCGGCCCTGCGCGAAACCTATCTCGCCAATCTGGCCTGGGCAGCCGAGCATGGCGCGCCCGCCGGGGTGACGCCCCTGGTCGAGGCGATCAACACCACCGATCTGCCGGGCTTCTATGTCTGCCGGGTCGACCAGGCGGTCGGGATAATCGAATCCGCCGATCATGCCAATCTCGGCCTGCAATACGATTTCTACCACCGCCAGATGATGGAGGGCGCGCTGATGGCCGGGTTCGAGGCGGCGCGGCGCCATATCCGCCATGTCCAGGTCTCGGACGTGCCAGGCCGCCACGAACCGGGCAGCGGCGAGATCGCCTATCCCCATATCTTCGCCCGGCTCGACGCCCTGGGCTATGACGGCTGGGTCGGCTGCGAATACAGCCCCGCCGCCGGCACAATGGAAGGGCTGGGCTGGATCGACGCCTGGCGGGCGGCATGACCGCCATGACCGACAATCCCCAGGCGTTGCTGCGCGCCCTGTTCGACGCGGCCGTCGCGGCCGCCGATCCGGCCTTGCGGGTCGCCGCCCATCTGCCGCCCCCGCCCCCAGGCCGGACGATCGTGCTGGGCGCGGGCAAGGCCAGCGCAGTCATGGCCCGGGCCATCGAGGAGGCCTGGCATGGCCCGCTCTCCGGTCTCGTCGTCACGCGCTACGGCTATGCCCGGGACTGCCGGTCGATCGAGATCGTCGAAGCCGCCCATCCCGTGCCCGACACGGCGGGCGAGGCGGCGGCCCGGCGCATCCTGAAAATCGCCGAGGGCGGCGGCGAGGGCGATCTGGTGCTGTGCCCGATCTCGGGCGGCGGCTCGGCCCTGATGACACTGCCCGCGCCGGGGCTGACCCTGGCCGACAAGCAGGCGATGAACCGCGCCCTGCTGCGCTCCGGCGCCGATATCGGCGAAATCAACACGGTGCGCAAGCATCTCTCCGCCATCAAGGGCGGACGGCTGGCCGCCGCGATCCATCCGGCGCGCGGCCTGGCCCTGATGATCTCCGACGTGCCGGGGGACGATCCGGCCACCATCGCCTCGGGTCCGACGGTGGGCGATGCCACAACCTTCGCCGACGCCCTGACCATCGTCGAGAAATACGCCATCGCGCAACCCGAGGCAGCCATAGCCCATCTGCGCCGGGGCGAAGACGAAACCCCGAAGCCGGGCGATCCGCGCCTGGCGCGCATGGAGAATATCGTCATTGCCGCCGCCGCCCAGTCGCTCGACGCCGCGGCCGCATTGGTCCGCGAGGCAGGGCTGGAGTCCGTCCTGCTGGGCGACGATCTCGAAGGCGAATCGCGCGAGCTGGGCGCGGCCCATGCCCGCCTGGCCCTGGCGGCGCGCGAGGCCGGCCGGGCCACGGTCCTGCTCTCGGGCGGCGAGACGACGGTGACGGTGCGGGGCGAGACCGGGCGCGGCGGCCCCAACACCGAATACCTGCTGGGCATGGCCCTCGCCCTGGACGGGGCAGCGGGCATCTGGGCCCTGGCCTGCGACACCGACGGCATCGACGGCACCGAGGACAATGCCGGAGCAACGATCGCCCCCGACACCCTGGCACGGATCTCCGCGGCGGGCCTTGACCCCCGCACGGCCTTGGCCGAAAACGATGCTTATGGCGTTTATGTGGCGCTGGGCGATCTGGTCGTCACCGGACCCACGCGGACCAATGTGAACGACTTCAGGGCCGTCCTGATCCTGCCCGCGCCGTGATAAATATGAGGTCGTCCATGCACGCAAACCAGATGTTCGATCCCGCCACCTATGCCGAGGTGCGCAAGCCGCTGCTCGAAGCGCGCACCTTGCCGGCCTGGTGTTACACCTCCGCCGAATGGCATGCCCACGAAGTAGAGCGCGTCTTCCTCAAATCCTGGCTCTTCCTGGGCCGGGTCGAGCAGGTGCCCAAGCCCGGCGACTATATCGCGATCGATACGCCCGGCGGCCCGGTCCTGATGATTCGCGGGCGCGACAACGAGGTCCGCGTCTTCGCCAATACCTGCCGCCACCGCGGGGCGCAGCTTCTCGAGGGCGAAGGCAATTGCCGCGCCATCAGATGCCCCTACCACGCCTGGACCTATGCCGTGGACGGCAAGCTGACCGGCGCGCCGGGCATGGACGACACGATCGGCTTCGACAAGGCGGACTGGTCCCTGACCGCCCTGCGCCAGGACATCTGGGAAGGCTGCGTCTTCATCAATTTCGCCCAGGACGGCCCGGGCCTGCTGGAATATTTCGGCAATATGCCCTCGGTGTTGGGCCAATACGATTTCGCCAATCTGGTCTGCGTCGACACCCGCGACTACGACGTCGAGTGCAATTGGAAGCTGCTGATCGAGAACGCGCTGGAGCCCTATCACACGGCCACCGTCCATAAATCGACCCTGGGCGGCCAGTCCGGCCATGTCGTCGAGACGCAGGGCAATTGGGACGCAATGTTCGGCACCAACGACCAGGACCAGAGCTTTTCGGTCCTGCCCGGCGAGACCTGCGACCTGCCCTTCATTGAGAGCCTTGGCGAAATGGAACAGCGCGGCGCCCATTTCACCGTGCTCTATCCCGCCACTCAGTTCGCCTGCGCCCAGGACAGCGTGTGGTGGCTGCGCCTGTTCCCCACGGGACCGGAAAGCTGCCGCCTGAATGTCGGCTTCATGTTCCCCCAGGAAGCCATCGAGCGGCCCGACTTCGCTGAGGAGAGCAAGAAGCATTTCGAACGCTGGTTCGCCGGTATCGACGAGGACAACTGGATCAGCATCATACAGCAGAAGGGCCTGCGCTCCGCCGCGCGCAAGCCGGGCCCTCTGGCAAGCCAGGAGGTGGTGGTCCACAAGGTCTACAACTGGCTGCTCGACCGGATGGTGGGAAAAGGCGCGGGGTAGCCGGCCACCACCGTCACCGAACCGTCCCTAGCCAGGAGTCCCGGCCCGGCCTAGACTCTTGCTCATGCACAGGAACCGTCGCGCTAAGATCGTTGCCACCCTCGGGCCCGCGAGCGGGAACGCGGCCGAGATTCGCGCCCTCTTCGAGGCAGGGGCCGATGTCTTCCGCTTGAACTTCAGCCACGGCACGCATGACGAGCAGGCCAAGCGCTACGCCGCCGTGCGCGCCGTCGAGGCCGCGGTCGGCCGGCCCATCGCCGTGCTGATGGACCTGCAGGGGCCCAAGCTGCGGGTCGGGGATTTCGCCGCCGACGAGGTCGAGCTGGAAACGGGCGCGAAGTTCCGCCTGGACCTGGACCCGGTGCAGGGCGACGCGCGCCGCGCCACCCTGCCCCATCCCGAGATTTTCGCCGCCCTGGAAATCGGCGCCGACCTGCTGCTCGACGACGGCCGGCTGCGCCTGAAGGTGACGGGACTGGGTGCGGATCACGCCGAGACCGAGGTGATGGTCGGCGGCACGTTGTCCGATCACAAAGGGGTCAATGTGCCCGGCGTGGTGCTGCCTGTCTCGCCCATCACCCAGAAGGACCAGGCCGATCTCCGCTTCGGGCTCGACCTGGGGGTCGATTGGGTCGGTCTCAGCTTTGTGCAGCGGCCCGAGGGTCTGGCCGAGGCGCGCAAGCTGATCGCCGGCCGGGCCGGGCTTTTGGCCAAGCTGGAGAAACCGGCCGCGATCGAGCGGCTGGAGGAGATCGTCGATCTGTCCGACGCGGTGATGGTCGCGCGCGGCGATCTGGGGGTGGAACTGCCGCCCGAGGATGTGCCCAGCCTGCAGAAGCGCATCGTGCGGACCTGCCGCAACGTCGGCAAGCCGGTGGTCGTGGCAACCCAGATGCTGGAATCCATGCTGTCCAGCCCGCGCCCGACCCGGGCCGAGGCCTCGGATGTCGCCACGGCGGTCTATGAGGGCGCGGATGCCGTGATGCTCTCGGGCGAGACGGCGGTGGGCGATTATCCGGTCGAGGCGGTCTCGATGATGAACCGCATCGTCGAGCGGGTGGAGCGCGACGAGAATTTCCGCAAGATCATGGATGCCGAGCATCCCAATCCCCAGGCGACCAGCGCCGACGCCATCACGGCGGCGGCGCGGCAGGTCGCCGACACCCTCTCGGTCGCCGCCATCGTCACCTACACCACCTCGGGCTCGACCACCCTGCGCGCGGCGCGCGAGCGGCCCGAAGTACCGATCCTCTGCCTGACGCCGGACCCGCGCACGGCGCGCCGCCTGGCCCTCGCCTGGGGGGTCCATTGCGTCCATACTCAGGATGTCGGCAGCATCGACGAGATGGTTGCCCATTCGACCCAGACCGTGGCCAGCGAGGGTTATGGCGAAAAGGGCCAGCGCGTTGTCATCACCGCCGGCATGCCCTTCGGCACCCCGGGCGCCACCAACCTGCTGCGCATCGCCTGGATCGAGGGGTAGTTTTTTCCCTGCTCGGCGAGGCCGAGGGTCCTGAAGCGGCCATGAGCCAAGCCCGCTTCCCCCTCTCCTGTCAATATCGGTGACAAAACCGGCCACGATATTGGTGCAAAAGCCACGCTCGTCGCGCAGGCGATCGTAACTCCGCTGGATCGTGTGACGTTGCTTCTTCGGCGCGCTCAGGTCATCGGACAGGATCTGCTCGATGAAGCCACTATGCCGATCCAACTTCGGGCGGCATGGCCCCACGCTCCGTCGATAACCCGGCGGCGCCGAATGCGACACCATCTTTGCGACAGTCCCACGATCAATACCAAACCGCCGAGCCGCTTCGCGTTGGCTCAAACCCTGGCCCAGAACCGCCAGACGAACACGCCCGTATAAATCCACACCGAACATCTCCCGCCTCCGGCAAATCAAACTGCCAGAGACTGAAACATGGCCGAGTTTTAACCCGACACGGCAGGACAAGCCCCACCGTTAGCGTGGCCGCGTTTTGCACCGTGAATTACAAGTGGGCATAACGGTTTGATTGTGCCGTATCGGCAAAGGCCCATCCGGTATGGACCATGTTGAGGGACAGATAGAAGCCATCGGCGAGACATTCGGCGTGGGGCGGGGCGCCGACCGGGCGGCCGACGATCCGGCATTCGGTCTGCGCCCCGGTCAGCAGATAGGCGAGGGCCGCGCGCGCGGGCCTGCCGCAGGGATAGTTTCGCCCTTCCATCGCGCAGTCCTGGTCCAGATCGGGCGTGTCAATATCGGCCAGGCGGACGACCGTTCCCTCGATGCTCAGGCGGCGCCCGTCGATCGCTTCCGCGGGGCCAGCAGGCCCAGCGCGAGTTGGGTCATTCGAAGATGTATGGACGAGATCACTCCCTGACATCCAGTGCATTGTCTCGGTCGGGAACATCCCCCTGGTCGAACGGCGGCGAAGACCGGGGACGCTGCCGGGGGTGGCAGCCAGCGGAGGCCAGGGGTGCCGCATGTAGTTGATCGCCGCCAGGCGGCCCGGTACGGTCGGCGGTTGCCCGAACATGGAGGTCGATGATGGACGACGACGGCGCGGGGCAGGCGGTGCCCACGGTTCAGGTGGATAACGAGCGGGTGCGGGTGACCGAATGGCGCTTCGCGCCCGGGGCCTCGACCGGCTTTCATCGGCACGAATACGACTATGTCGTCGTCCCGGTACTCGATGGCGATCTCGTGATCACCGGAGCCGAGGGCGAAAGCCGGAGCAGCTTGAAGACCGGGGTTTCCTATTTCCGGCGCGCCGGGGTCGAGCACGACGTCAAGAACGGCAATCCGTACGAATTTGCCTTCATCGAGATCGAGATGAAGTAGGACGGGCCGGGCAGGGTATGACAGGGAGGCGTCACCGGTCGTGAAGGTTCGCCTCCATATCGTCCTGCCCATCCTCGTCCTTCTGGCCGGCGCCGGACTGCGTTACCTGGACCCGCCGATCCTCGACGCCGCCCGGCTTCGCACTTTCGACATTCTGCTGCGCTTGCATCCCCGGGTTTACGATCCGAATCTGCCGGTTCGCATCGTCGATATCGACGATGCGTCGCTCGACCGGCTGGGCCAGTGGCCATGGCCGCGCACGGTCGTGGCCGAACTGGTGGAGCGGCTGACCGATGCGGGCGCGGCCGTGATCGCCTTCGACATCGTGTTCGCCGAACCCGACCGCACGTCGCCGGCCAGGGTTCTCGATCTCTGGCCGCAGACCGCTGCGGTCGCGGATCTGCGGGCGCGCATCGGGGAATTGCCGGATCACGACGACGTGCTGGCGAATGCCATCGCCCGGTCGAATGTGGTTACCGGCTACGCCATGTCCCATGTCGGCGGCGCGCTGCCCGAGCTCAAGGCTGGTTTCGCTTTCGCCGGGCCGGATCCCTTGCCCTTCATTCCCGGCTGGCGCGGGGCGGTCGTCAACCTGCCGCAGATCGAGGCCCTGGCCAACGGGAACGGCAGCTTCAGCGCGACCCCCGACCGCGACGGAATCTATCGCCGGGTGCCGCTGCTCCAACGGATCGGCGAGAACGTCTATCCCTCCCTCGCGGTCGAGGCGCTGCGAATCGCTCTGGGCGCCAGCACCTATCTGGTCAAATCGGTCGGGGCGAGCGGCCTCGAATCCTATGGCGAGGAAATCGGCGTCAACGCCATCCGGATCGGCGACTACATCGTGCCGACGATGCCGGATGGACGGATCTGGGTGCATTTCGCTGGGTCCCGGCCCGAACGCTACGTGCCGGTCTGGGAGATCTTCGAGCCCGATTTCGACCCCGCGCGGGTCGCCGGCCAGATTATTTTCGTCGGCACCTCGGCGCCGGGTCTGGTCGATCTGCGGGCGACGCCGCTCAACCCGGTGGCGCCGGGAGTCGAAGTCTATGCCGAGATCATCGAACAGATCCTGTCGGGCGAGTTTCTCGCGCGCAACGACATGGCCGGCGGCATCGAACTCCTCTGGCTCCTCGTCTTCGGCGCTCTCATCATCTACCTGATTCCCAAGGTCGGCGGCCGGTGGAGCGGCCTTTTGGGTCTCGGTGCGATCGGTCTGGCGATCGGCGCTTCCTG
>CAUZWC010000149.1:0-7589 GCA_963583595.1 Alphaproteobacteria bacterium
CCCGGAAAACCAACAGTCCGCCAAAGATGACGTTGACCGCCCGCTGGCTTCGGACGAGCGTGCGCCGGACGATGGGGCTGTCCAGGGTGTGGACGAAGACCAACCAGAATGCCGCGCTGATCGCCATCATGATCGCGACCAGCAGGAGGAGAGTGACGCCCGTCGAGGTCTGGGGCGTGATGACCCTCGTGAAGATACCGAGATAGAAGAGCGAGCCCTTGGCGTTCAGGATGTTGTTCAGGAATCCCTGCATTAACCAGGATCGCTCCGAGGGCACGCACGGCGCATCATCAGGCGCGAGCGAAGCCTGCTTCGAGAACATGCTGGAGATGCCCAGATAGATCAGATAGGCGGCCCCGGCGTATTTGAGGATGGGTGAAAGCCAGCACGCTCTGCAAAAACACCAGGTCGATCCCTACCGCGCAATAGGTGATGTGGATCATGTTGCCGGTCAGGATGCCCAGCGAGGATAGCAGCCCGGCGGAGCGGCCGCCGGTGAAGGTGTTCCGGATGACGATCACCATGTCCGGACCGGGGCTGATCATCATGAGAAACGTCGAGACCGAAATGACGAGAATCTGGTCGATCACGGCATGGACTCCGAATAGGCGTCGATCCAGCGTATCGATGCCATGACGGTCGAACCCTCGTTCCAGCCTTAAACCGCCAGATGGCGCCTCTGCAACTCGGGGTCGGCGCGTAGCTCCGCCGAGCTTCCGGTCCAGACGGTCTGGCCCTTTTCCAGAATGTGATGGCGGTCCGCGATGCGCGCAAGCGACTCGACATTCTTGTCGATCACCAGGATCGACAGGCCTTCGGCCTTGAGCCGTTCCAGGCAGGCCCATATCTCGGCGCGCACCAAGGGCGCCAACCCCTCGGTAGCCTCGTCCAGGATCAGCAGGCGGGGATTGGTCATCAGCGCCCGGCCGACGGCCAGCATCTGTTGCTCGCCGCCCGACAGCAGGGCGCTCATGCTGGTCCGCCTTTCGGCCAGGCCAGGAAACATCTCGAAGACGCGTTCGAGCGTCCAGGGATCGGCCTCGCGGCGGCGGTTGGCGGCGGTGGCGACCAGGTTCTCGCGGACCGAGAGATTGGGAAAGATATGCCGACCTTCGGGGACCAGGCCCAGCCCGGCCTGTGCGATGCGGTAGGCCGGCAACGTCTGGATCGGCTGCCCCTTGAAGCGGATCTCGCCGCCGCTCGCGGGTAGCAATCCCATGATCGTGCGCACCGTCGTCGTCTTGCCCATGCCGTTGCGGCCCAGCAGGGTTGCGACCTCGCCCGCCTCGACCGAAAGATCGACGCCGAACAGCACCTCGCTTTCGCCATAGGCGGCCCGCACGCCGCTGAGGCTCAGCATCGCGGCCATCACGCCACCTCGTCCGTGCCGAGATAGGCGGCGCGCACCGCTTCGTTCGCGCGGATCGCGGCGGGCGTGTCGGTGGCGAGGACCTTGCCGTAGGTCATCACGGTGATGCGGTCGGCCAAGGCGAAGACCGCGTTCATGTCATGCTCAACCAGCATGATCGCCCGCTCGCCCTTCAATGCGTCGAGCAGGGCGATCATCCGGTCCGAATCCTCGCGGCCCATGCCCGCGGTCGGCTCGTCGAGCAGCAGCAGGCGCGGGTCTGTTACCAGGGCCATGGCGAGTTCGAGCTGGCGCCTTTCGCCGTGACTCAGATCGCCCGCGCGATCGGCTGCCCGGGCGCTCAAGCCGATGCGCTCCAGCGCCGCGAGCGCCGGGTCTTCCAGCGCCGCATCTCCGGCAACCGGGCGCCAAAAGCGGAAGCTGTTCCCGGCATGGGCCTGCACGGCCAGGGCGACATTGTCCAAGGCGCTGAGCCCGGCGAAAACGCTGGTGATCTGGAACGAGCGCGCGATGCCCAGGCGCGAGCGGTCCTCCGGCGCGGCTCGGGTGATATCGCTACCTTCGAAGACGACGCTTCCCGCGTCCGGGAGCAGCGCGCCGCCCAATTGCGCGACCAGGGTTGTCTTGCCCGCGCCGTTGGGGCCGATCACGGCATGGACCTCGCCTGGCGCGATATCGAGGGAAACCGCGTCGCAGGCGAGCAACCCACCGAACCGCTTGGTCAAGCCGTCGATGCGCAGCAGCGGCTCAGCCACCCTTGCCTCCCATCCGGCCGATCAGGCCGTGGAGACCGCCGCGGCCGAACAACACCACGGCAATCAGGAAGGGGCCGAAAATAATCGGCCAATAGATCGTCAGGTCGGCCAGGAAATGCGTCAGAAGCATGAAGGCGATGGCGCCCATCACAGGGCCGAACAGGGTGCCCATGCCGCCCAGTAGCACCATCACGATCAACTCGCCCGACCGGTGCCATGCGAGGTAGCTGGGGGCGACGAATTCGGATTGGTTGGCCAGCAGCACTCCGGCCAGCCCGCACATCGAGCCCGAGATGGTGAAGGCGAGAAGCTTGTAGCGCATGGTCGGGTAGCCGATGGCGCGCATCCGCGCCTCGTTCGACTTGATGCCCTGCAGGACCCGGCCGAAGCGCGAATTGACCAGCCGGTGCGAGAGATAGAGGCAGCCGCCGAGTGCGGCGAAGATCACGTAATAAAGGGTCAGATTGTCGTCGAGCGAGATCAGGCCGTTGAAGGAGGAAAGTGCCCAGATTGTCAGCCCGTCGTCGCCGCCATAAACCTCCAGGCTGGTGAAGAAATAGAAGAGCATCTGCGCGAAGGCCAGAGTGATCATGATGAAATAGACGCCGCTGGTGCGCAGGCTGACATAGCCAATCAGCACGGCCGCGAGGGCCGAGAACAGGAGCGCGGCGGGCCATTGTAAAAAGGCTGATTCGATCCCGTAGAAGGACAGGATGCCGACTGTATAGGCGCCCACCCCGAGGAAGGCGGCGTGGCCGAAACTGACCATGCCGCCATAGCCCAGGATCAGGTCCAGGCTCAAGGCCGCGATGGCATAGACCATCACCCGGCCGAACAGGGTGAGATAGAAGGGCTCGTCCAGGGCCAGCGCCAGCAGGGGCAGGACGGCGAGAAAGCCGAAGACGATCTGGAGGGCCGTCTTGCGGGCCGATTGGGCGGCGGCGGGCGCTTTCACGGACTTGGGATCCGGCGCTTTCATCGGCTCCGCGGCGGGAACAGGCCCTGGGGCCGGAAGAAGAGCACCACAGCCATCAGCAGATAGGTCAGCATGGCGGCGATGGTCGAGCCGGCAGTATGGGCCGCGCCGCGTTCCAGGACGGTTTCCAACAATCGAGGCAGGAAGGCCCGGCCCATCGTGTCGATCACCCCGATCAGGATGGCGGCCAGGAAAGCGCCGCGGATCGAGCCGATACCGCCGATCACGATGACCACGAAGGTCAGGATCAGAATTTCCTCGCCCATGCCCGACTGCACCGAGACGATGGGCGCGGCCATCATGCCCGCCAGCCCGGCCAGCACCGCGCCCAGGCCGAAGACCAGGGTGAAGAGCAGACGGATATCGATGCCCAGCGCCCCGGCCATGACCCGGTCCGAGGCGCCGGCGCGAATCCGCATCCCGATACGTGTGTGGGAGACGAGGACATAGAGGAAGGCGGCGGTGGCGAGGCCGACCAGGATGATCGCCAGGCGAAAGCTGGGATAGGGAGAGCCGGGGATGATCTCGATCTGGCCAGACAGAAATTCGGGCAGGTCGATGAATTGCGGCTCAGGCCCCCAGACCAGGCGGACCGCTTCGTTGAAGAACAGGATCAGGCCGAAGGTCGCCAGCACCTGATCCAGGTGATCGCGCGCGTAAAGGCTGCGGAGGACGACGACCTCGGTGACGACGCCGACGGCCATGGTCGCCGGCAGGGCAAGCAGGACGCCCCAGAGATAGGACCCGGTCCATTGCATGAAGGTGGCGGCCAGATAGGCCCCGACCATGTAGAGCGAGCCATGGGCGAGGTTGATGAGATTCATGATGCCGAAGACCAGGGTCAGGCCCGCGGCCATCAGGAACAGCATGATGCCGAGCTGAAGCCCGTTGAGAAGTTGTTCGAAGAGAAGGACGACGGTCATCGAATCGCGCGGTCTTCGGTGATGTGACGAAAGGCGAACACGGAAGGCGAGGGCGGGCCTTACCGCGCCCTCGCTCGCCGTGTCCGGATGGCGCCGCGACTACATCTTGCAGTCTTTGGCGTAGGCGTCCTCGCCGTTCTCGATAACGGTTGCGACGATCGTGGTCATCAGCTTGCCGTCGTCACCCTTCACCACTTCGCGCAGATAGAAGTTCTGGATTGGGAAGTGGTTGGTGTTGAACTTGAAGGGCCCACGCACCGATGAGAAATCGGCCGCCTCGAGTGCCTTGCGCACCGCAGCCTTGTCGGACAGGTTGCCACCGACGGCGCGCACCGCGCTATCGATCAGCATGATTCCGTCATAGGTCTGCGCCGCGTAGGATGACGGGGTATAGCCGTATTTCTTCTCGAATTCCGAAACGAACTTCTTGTTCGACGGATTGTCCATGTCCGGGCCCCAGAACATGGTCGCCTTCATGCCCAGCGCCGCGTCGCCCTGGGCCTCCAGGGTCGTCGTGTCCGTGGTGAACACGGTGTAGAGCGGAATATCGTTCTTCAGACCCGACTGGTCGTACTGCTTGACGTATTTGACGCCCGCGCCGCCCGGATAGAAGGCGAAGACCGCCTCGGGCTTGGGGTCCATCGCGCGGATATTCGCGAACTCAGCCGACCAGTCGGCATGGCCCGGCCAGGGCGTAAAGATCTCGCCCACGATCTCGCCCTTGAAGGTGCGGCGCACGCCGGCCGCCATATCCTTGCCGGCCGGATAGTTGGGGGAAAGGACGAAGATGCGCTTGATGCCGGCCTGATTGAGATACTCACCCATCGCTTCCGGCGTCTGGTCATTCTGCCAGGAGGTGGAGAAGAAGAAGGGGCTGCATTCCTCGCCGGCCAGCTGATGCGGTCCGGCATTGGTGCTGATCAGGAAGGTCTCGGCCTTCAGGACCGGCGCGCGCGACTGGAGCAGCACGTTCGACCAGATATAGCCCGCGACGAAATCGGCCTTGTTCTGCTGGACGAGCTCCTCGGTGCGCAACCGTCCGACCTCGGGATCGAACTCGTCATCGGCGAAGATGATCTCGGTCTCGACACCGCCCAGCTTGCCGCCGGCATGCTCGAGCGCGAGATTCACCGCGTCCTGCATGTGCTTGCCGATGATGGCCGGTCCCTTGGACAGGGTCGTGACGAAGCCGAGCGTGACCTTGTTGGCGCGATCCTTCTTGAACGGCTCGAAAACGACGATCGCGGCGACGACCACCGCGACGATCACCAGAAGGCCCAGGAGTTTCGAACGTTTCATGACTTCACTCTGTTATTCGTTTCTCGATTATATCGATGGTCTGTCTCTGTCGCGCCCGGTCTCAGCTGTTCAGGCTGCCTAGATACTGGGCAACGAAATCGAATTTCACGTAATCCTTGAAAGCGTCGGACAGGCGCTGCGTGATCGGGCCGGGCAGTGGAGCGTCGGCCCCGCCCACGCGCTTGCCGTTGATGCTGCGCACCGGACAGACGCAGAGGCTGGTCGAGGTCAGGAAGGCCTCGTCGGCCGTATAGGTGTCATAGAGGTCGATGTCGCATTCTTCGATGGGAATGCCGTTCTCGCGCGCGAGATCGATGACCGTCTGGCGCACCACGCCGGGCAGCACGAACTGGGCGCGCGGCGTGCGTACCACGCCGTCGCACACTGAGAAGAAGTTCGAGCCCATGCCCTCGGTGACATTACCGTTCTGGTCGAGCAGCACGGCCCAGGCTTCCGGATCGGCGGCCTTTGCCTCCAGATCGCCCATGATGAGGTTCAGGTAATTGTGCGACTTGGCGCGCGGGCTGAAACTGTCCGGCGGGCTGCGCCGCGTCGCGGGCACAACCACCGGAATGCCGTCGCGATAGAGCGCGGCGCGCGCCTTGAGCGGCAGGGGGGTGCATTCGACGATCACGGTCGGTCCGGACGAACTGTGGATATCGGCCTCGGGGATGAAAGTGCCGCGGCTGATCCGCTGGCCGACCCAGTAATCGTCGCTCTCGCCGATCAGGTGGAGGTTGCGCTCGGTCAATTCCTCGGTGATGTCCTTCATCTCCTTGGGCGAGATGCCCGGATCGATACGGACGTAGCTGAGCGAGCGGTAAAGCCGGTCGATATGCTCGTCGAGCTTGAACAGCTTGTGGCCGAAGGTGCGTGTCATGTCGAAGACGCCGTCGCCGAACTTGAAGCTGCGGTCCCGGAAGGACACGACGCAGCGGCTTTCCGGCACGAATTCGCCGTTGATCCAGGCCTGACGCTCGTTGCTGCGTTCCATTGCTGCCTCCATTCCCCGCGAAGCCGCGATCATAGGCCGCGCCCGGTGCCCGCTCAACAGCGCCGGCGTCCCGCTCAGGCGATCAGCAGAACCGCGCCATAGAAGGCCGTGCCGCCGAAGAAGGGCGCGAATCGGGCGGCGCGGTCCTCCGGAAGTTCCTCCTTCATCACGTTCATCACCACGCTGCCGGCGAGGAAGGCGAAGATCAGGGCGAGGGCGGCTTCGTGCACCTCGATGGCCAGGCCCAGGGCCCAGCCGGCCAGCACCGCCCCCGCCATGATCCAGCGCACCCGGCGCGCGTATTCCTCGCGGTGATGCAGGAACAGCCCGAAATCGTTGCTCAGGAAATGGACGCCCAGCGCGGCGGCATAGAGCGCGAGGGAGCGGAAGCCGGGCTCCTCTCGGTGCAGTAGCAGATAACCGATAATCAGGTTATATGCGGCGAAGGCGGCCATATGGATGTGGAACACGGTCTCCTCGGGCCGGTCCTCGCCTGTTTCGGCGCGGTTGGTCTGGCGCGAGGCTTGGACATGGCGCTCGAGCCCGTAGAAAACGAGAAGCCCCGACAGCGCCACCAGATAGACGACCTGGTCGGCGAGCCAGGCATCCTCGCCGATCCACCGCGCGAGAACCGCATTGTGCACGGCCAGTTCCGGCAGGACATGCAGGAAGACATAGGCCACGGCGACCCCGCCGCAGAAGGACAGCCAGCCGCTGCGCCGCGCCGCGTGCAGCCCGCTCATCCGTCCGATGAACAGATGGATCGCGACGAAGATCAAAGCGCAGGCGAGGGTGGCGGCGATCATGGGGGCGAGTTCTCCAGGCGGCGGCGCGCGCGTTGTGTCGCTAGATTTCGGTCGTCCGCAACAAATCGATAATGGCCTCGATGACGTTGTTCGTCGCGATGGAAGCGAGGATCAATCCCATCACGCGGCTGATGATCGCCGCGCCGCCGGTTCGTATGACCTTCAGGATCGGTCCGGCGGCCACCATCATCAACCCTGCGATTGCGATCACGACGAGCATGAGCACGGCCGTCACGGCCTGCTCTCCGATGGCGAAGCGATTGTTGTCCGTCAGCAGGACGACCGCGAGCATCGAGCCGGGCCCGGCGAGCGCCGGCACGCCGATCGGGAAGATGGCCGGCGATACTTCCTGTCCCGGCTTGCCGGCACCGTCCGTCTCCGCGGTGGAACTCGGGGAACCGAAGATCATGGTGAGCGCGAAAAGCAAGAGGACGATGCCGCCGGCGATCTGGAAGGCCGGCAGGCTT
>CAUZWC010000150.1:0-7418 GCA_963583595.1 Alphaproteobacteria bacterium
ACCACGCCTTTCAGGACCACCGGCCAGCCCAGCGCTTCGGCCGCGGCCGTCAGTTCCGGTGCGAGACCGTCCGCCGCCCCCGCTTCGGCCTGGGCGACCAGGGGGATGCGCGCCCGGGCGAGCAGGGCAAGGGCGTCGGCCTCGGCCATCAGCCCCGGCGCGAACCCGGCGAGATCCAACTCGATATCCCTGCCCGCTGGCAACGAGTCCGCCGCCCGCAGGTTCCGCCAGCGGAACAGATGGGCCAGGGTGCGCATGGCGAGGCGCGGATCGTCGGTCACCGCCATCCCGGCCTCGGCCAGGGCGGCATGAACCGGGCGCACCACCGCGCCGCCCTGCCAGGCCGCGACGAAAGGTTTTTTCGAGGTTCGCGCGAAAGCGGCCAGGGCCTCGACCGAATGTTCCATACCCAGATAGACCATCTCGCCGTAATAGAGCGCGCCGACCTCCGGCGCGTCGTGCAGGGCGGTCAGGGCGGCGATCAGGTCGTCGACCTCGCGCCCGGCATTGGGCCGCACCCCTGCATCGACCGGATTGGCCGGATGGGGCTGCCCGGCCTCTTCGATCAGCCGCGCCTTGGTCGCCGCGCTCAGCTCGGCCAGGGGCAGGCCCGCCCGCGCCATCAGGTCGCCGATCACCACCGCATAGCCGCCCGACAGGGTCACCGCCCCGACGCCTGCGGCGGGCGTGGTTGCGCCAGGCGGAACTCGGCCGGGCGCGCCCGATCCAATCGTGCCGGGCGCGCCGGCCCGGCCCAGTAGATCCCCGGCGAACCACAGATCGTCGATATCCTCGACCATGATCACGCCATGGCGGGCGAAGGCGCTTTCCTGGATCGCCCGGTTGCCTGCGATCCGCCCGGTATGGGACAGGGCGGCCTTGGCCCCGGCCTCGGAGAAGCCGGGCTTGAGCAGCAGGATCGGCTTGCCCGCATCCCGCGCCTGGTCGGCCAGGGCGAAGAAGCGCGGATAATCCTCGATCCATTCGGCATAGAGGGCGACGGCGCGGGTTGCCGCGTCGGCGACCATGAACTCCAGGAAGTCGCAGACCCCCAGGTCGAAGCCCTCGCCGCAGGACAGCAGATGCGAAAAGCCGACTCCCGCGATCCGCGCCCGGTCGAGAATGCCGCCCATGATGCCGCCCGATTGGCTGATCAGCCCCAGATGCCCTTTGCGCGGCGGCCCCGGCGGCAGGGCGCTGGAGGTCGAGAGGGCGAGGGACGAGGCGGGCGAGATCAGCCCCATGCATTGCGGCCCGACGATGCGCGGCCCCCCGGCCGCGATCTGCGCCCGGTAGAAGTCCGACTGCGCCGCCCGGGCCGCCGCCCCCGAATTGGCAGTCGGATCGACCAGATCCCCCATGCAGATCAGAAACCCCGCGCCCCGCGCCGCCGCCTGCTCGTAGACCCCCATCATCCGCTCCGGCGCCACCATGGCCACGACGACATCCACCGCCGCATCGTCTGGGATCGCCGCGAGGTCCGGATAGCAGACCCGTCCGTCGATCGCCTCATAGCGCGGATTGACCGGATAGACCGCCCCGCCGAACCCGGCGGCCAGCGCATAATCGAAGGCCCGCCCGCCATAGCGGGACTTGTTGGCGGAGGCGCCGACCAGGGCGACGGCGCGGGGGGCGAAGAGGCGGGTTAGGGACATGGGGCTTTGCATCCTTCCAGCTTTCCCTGAACTGTCATGCAATGATCCATCCCACTCATCGCCGACCTCCCTCCATCGTCATGCCTCGCTTCCGCGCGGGGTATCCAGTTCGGATTCGGAGACCGACCTCGGCGTGGCCGAGGCGACAGCGATCCTGGATCGCCCGGGCAAAGCCGGACGATGACGCAGGAGGCATTATACCGGTTCGTTCATGGCGGCGGGTGCGGGGTGCTCGTTATCATCCTCGAAGAATATCTTCGGACCTCGCGCGGGCGCGAGCAACGGCCACTTGCGGCACGCACCCCAAGCCCAAAAAGCAGCGGGCCCGGATGCCCCCACATCCGGGCCCGCTGGGACCAAGCACTGTTTCCGCCTGACGCCGCCTGGTCCGTTTCGATCTCGGTCTTCGGTCCGGATGCGCCGGCAGGCGCGCGGTGGGGCCGGAGGTCCTGGTTACTCGGCCGCGAGGGCCTGGGGGCCGGAGGGGACGGGGGGGCCCAGCTTGGCGAGCGGGCCCAGTTCCTTCTCGACCAGCGGGATGACCTCGGTCTGGAAGCGCTCGATCGAACTCATCACTTTCTTGTGCGGGATATTGCCCGGCGCGTGGAAGGTGTTGAGATGGGTCGGCTTCCAGGCCTTGATGCGCGCGGTCAGCTGCTCGGCGATCTTCTCCGGGCTGCCGATCAGGGCGTTCTGGACGATGGTCTCGAGCGGCGGTTCGCCCTCCGCCGGAGCCTCGATCAGATACGCGCCGTCCAGCTCGGCATATTGCCCGCGCATCGAATTGGCGATGCGCCGGACATAGCGGGCATTGTCCGCCGCCATCATCGCGTCTTCCTTGGAATCGGTCACATGGACGTAGAGCTGGGCCGCGAACGGCACCTCGTCGGTCGGCAGGCCGGCGACCTCACGGGCCTCGACGAGCTTGGCGCGGTTGGCGATGGTGTCTTCGATGGGCGACCAGCCGGTGGTGACGAAGGGGACATAGCCCATTTTGGCCACGTGCTTCTGCAGGCTCAGGTCGTGGACGCCGCCGGCGATATAGGTGTCTATGCGCTTCTGCAGGGGGCGCACGATGAAATGGGTCTCGGGTGCCTTGACGAACTCGCCGTTGTATTCGATCGCGTCGCCGCCGCCCATGAACTGCTCGAGCAGCTCCAGCGTCTCGAAGAAGATCTTCTTGGAGTTCTTCAGGTCGACGCTGAACTTGTGGAATTCGTACTGCTGATAGCCGCTGCCGAAGCCGAGGACGAGGCGCCCGTCGGTCAGGTTGTCGGCCACTGCGATATCTTCGAGCATCCGCATCGGCTCGTAGAGCGGTGCCACGATGACGGCCGGGCCGAGTTTGATGCGTGTGGTCTGGGGCGCCATGTAATGGACGATCGACATGGGCGAGGGCATCACGCAGTAGTTCGAGAAGTGATGCTCCGCGAACCAGGCGATCTCGTAGCCGACATCCTCGGCCAGCTTCACCTGCTCCACCATCTCCCGGTAGATCTCGCGCGGCTTTTGATTACGGTCGCGCTGCTGCAGGAGGCTGAAGAGTCCGAAATGCATCTGTGCTGTCCTTCTGATCCAGGCGCGGGATCGCCGATCCTGCGCGTACTCGACTCACTGAAAATGATCCATCCCAGGATGGCGGTCTGCCATGGCGGAGTCGGCCCCACCCCCGAGGCCATCCGCCTCTGTGTCGTCAGCCTTTATCCAACAGACGCGAGTCCATCGGTCGCCCTTGGCCAGAACCTCGGCGGTGAGCAGCCTTTTCAATCGACTGGAAGTTTATCATACTGCAATACCGCCTATCGAAATTCAATTCCAGAATAAGACACCCGGTGGCCGAGTCAACGCGAACCTTGCGCTCGCGCCCGGTTTCACGCCGATTTTTGGCGCCATGGGAGTGGAGGGATCGACCGCCCCTAGAAGCCGCCGATGACCTCGCCGCCGTTCGGGCTGATCGTCTGGCCGGTGATGAAGGCGGCCTCCTCGGAGACCAGGAAGGCGACCGCCGCGGTCAGGTCGGCGGCCACGCCCATGCGGCCGAGCGGGATGCGCGCGGCGACATGGGCGGCCTTGCCGGCGGCGTCCAGCAGGTTGTCCATCATCGGCGTGTCGATATAGCCGGGGGCGACGGCGTTGACCGTGATGCCCCAGGGCGCGAATTCCTTGGCCCAGGCCTTGGCCAGGCCCAGCACTCCGGCCTTGGCCGCGCAGTAATGGGTGCTCGAGGGGCAGCCGACCATGCCGTCGATAGAGGAGACGTTGACGATGCGGCCCCAACCCTTGGCCCGCATGTCCGGCAGCACGGCCTTGGCGGTGAAGAAGGTGCCCTTGAGATGGATCGCCACGACTCGGTCGAAATAGGCCTCGTCGATATCGTCGAACTTGGCCATGCCGCCCGAGATGCCGGCATTGTTGACCAGGATGTCGATGGGACCCAGATCGGCGCGCGCCGCCTCGACCCCGGCATTGACGGCGGCCACGTCGGAAATGTCGCAGACCATGACATGGGCCTTTGCCCGGCGCTCGCGCACCATCGAAGCGGTTTCCTCGGCTGTCTCGGCGACGATGTCTTGGACGACGACGGCGGCCCCCGCCTCGGCCAGGGCCAGGGCATGGCTGCGCCCCATGCCGATCCCGGACCCGGTGATCAGCGCGGTATGGCCGCCAAGGCGGCGGGTGGTCGGAATCTCGGTCATGGCGTTCTCCGTTCCAAGCGAACCATCGCCATTCGAGACGGCCCCTTGTCTTGAGAAGCTCGCGCCAGCGAGCGTCTCGAAGGGGGCCTCCTCAGGGTGAGGGTTCTATAGCAAACACTCTCTCCTCATCTTGAGGAGGCCGCGCAGCGGTCGTCTCGAAGGATGCAATGGCACATTGCCGCCTCAGATCCCCACGATGACCTGGCCGCCGTTGGGGCTGACCGTCTGGCCGGTGATGAAACTGGCCTCGGCCGAGCACAGGAAGGCGACCAGGGCGGAGATCTCCCAGGTCTCGGCATAGCGGCCCAGCGGGATCTCGGCCTCGATATGGGCCTTGCGCCATTCCGCCGTGGTCACGGCATGGACCATCGGGGTCATCACCCAGCCGGGCGAGACGCAGTTTACGTTGATCTTCCAGGGCGCGAATTCCAGGGCCCATGATTTGGTCATGGCCAGCACCGCGCCCTTGGCGGCGCAGTAATGGGCGCGGCTGCCGACCACCCCCATCGCCGCGACCGAGGCGATATTGACGATCTTGCCGCTGCCCCGCACCTTCATGCCGGGCAGCACCGCCTTGGTGGCGAAGAAGGCGCCTTTGACATGGACGTCGAACATGCGGTCGTAGTTCGCTTCGTCGATCTCCTCCATCGCCGGGCTGCCTCCAGGAATACCGGCATTGTTGACCAGGATATCGATGCGCCCGGCCTTCGCTTCGGCCTCGCGGATCGTCTCCGTGATCGCACCGACATCCGAGATATCGGCGATCGCCAGGATCGGATCGCCGCCGGCCGCGCGCAGGGCCTCGGCGGTCTCCTCGGCCGCCGGGCGCTCGATATCCTGGACCACGATCCGCGCCCCGCGCGCCGCCAGGGTCTCGGCATGGCTCCGCCCCATGCCCTTGCCCGATCCGGTGATCAGCGCGACCTGGCCGTCGAACCGGCTGTTGGCCGGCTGGTTGGCTGTGTCCGTCATTGGCTTTCTCCCAAGCGGCCTCTCGCCCTTCGAGGCGGCCCCCTATCCTGAGGAACTCGCGCAAGCGAGCGTCTCGAAGGGGGGCCTCCTCAGGGTGAGGGTCCTAAAGCAAACACTTTCTAACCAAACGCTCTCTCTCTCTCTTTATTCCGCAGAGACTGCGCAGCGGTCGTCCCGAACTCTCCTCATCCTGAGGAAACCGCGCAGCGGTCGCCTCGAAAGATGATTGGCACGGCGGTCGTTCCTAGATCCCCACAATGACCTGGCCGCCATTGGGGCTGACCGTCTGGCCGGTGATGAAATCCGCCTCGGCCGAGCACAAGAAGGCGACCAGGGCCGAGACCTCCTCCGGGTCGGCATAGCGGCCCAGGGGGATTTCCTTCTCGGCATGGGCCTTGCGCGAGTCCTCGGTCGTCAGGGCGAAGACCATGGGAGTCAGGACCCAGCCGGGCGCGACGCAATTGACGCAGATCTTCCAGGGCGCGAATTCCAGGGCCCAGGATTTTGTCAGGGCCAATAGCGCACCCTTGGCGCCGCAGTAATGGGCCCGGTCGCCGACCGCGCCCATGCCCTCGACCGAGGCGATGTTGACGATCTTGCCGCCGCCCTGGGCCTTCATGCCCGGCAGCACGGCCTTGGTCGCGAAAAAGGCGCCTTTGACATGGATATCGAACATGCGGTCATAGGCCGCCTCGTCGATCTTCTCCATCGGGTTGTCGCCGCCGGCGATGCCCGCATTGTTGACCAGGATGTCGATCGGCCCGGTCACGGCCTCGGCCGCCCGGATAGCCTCGGCCGTGGCGGCCGCGTCGGAGATATCGGAGATGGCGAGGACCGGATCGCCACCCAGGGCGCGCAGGGCCTCGGCGGTCTCCTCGGCGGCCGGGCGGTCGAGGTCGTGGACCACGATGCGCGCGCCGCGCCGGGTCATCAGCTCGGCATGACTGCGCCCCATGCCCTTGCCCGCCCCCGTGATCAGCGCAACCTTGCCGTCCAGATTCGCCATGAATTTCCTCCCCCCTGTTCGGGCCAGCGGACTTTGGCGAAGCGCCGCCGCTCTCGCAAGCATGAGCCGCCAGCACGGACGGCGTATCGGCCGAGCCATGCCCGAACCGGGTATCCGATGGCACGATTCCGGCGTTGGTCCCAACGTTTCCGGACGCTAGGATACGCCCGCTTGCCGGGGATCGCCCACGATCGGCCGGGGGCCGTTCGAGGGAGAAAGCCATGACATACGAGACCGTGACCTATGCGGTGGAGCGAGGGGTCGGCGTTCTGACCCTGAACCGCCCCGACGCGCTCAACGCCATGAACCACAAGATGGTCGAGGAGATCGTCGCCATCCAAAAGCTCGCGGTCGAGGATAACGCGGTCAATGCCCTTCTGGTCCAGGGCGCGGGCCGCGCCTTCAGCGCGGGCTTCGATCTCAAGGAATCCGATGCCAGCTCGGGCGAGCGCACCCTGCTCGGGACCAAGGAGATGCTGAAGGCCGATTTCGACATGATCATGGGCTTCTGGCATTGCCCGAAGCCGACGGTTGCCGCCGTCCAGGGCTATTGCCTCGCTGGCGCTTGCGAACTGGCCCTGGCTTGCGACATGACCGTGGCCAGCGCGGACGCCCGTTTCGGCGAGCCGGAGGTGCGTTTTGGCGCGGGCATCGTGGTCATGCTGATGCCCTGGATGACCGGTCCCAAGCAGGCCAAGGAACTGCTGCTGACCGGTCGCGACCGGGTCACCGCCGAACGCGCCCTGGCGATGGGCCTGATCAACGAGGTCGTGCCCGAGGGCCAGGCCCAGGCCGAGGGCCTCAAACTGGCCCGCGAACTTGCCATCCTCGATCCCCATGCCGTGCGCATGACCAAGGAAGCGATCAACCGTACCTACGAGAATATGGGCATGACTGAGGCGCTGCAGACCGCGCTCGATATCGACCTCGTGCTGACCAGCCTCGACACGCCCGACCGCCGGAAGTTCCGCGAGGTCTCCAAGAAGGACGGCCTCAAGGCCGCCCTGGCCTGGCGCGAATCTCGCTTCGTCGACGATTAGACCCTACTCGGCATGAGGCCTGCCGGAACCCCCTCCCCAACCCTCCCCC
>CAUZWC010000151.1:0-7373 GCA_963583595.1 Alphaproteobacteria bacterium
ATCGCCCTGCAGGGACCGGAAGCGGCCGCTGTGCTGTCACGCCTGGCCGGCGAGGGTGTCACGACCATGGCCTTCATGTCGGCGGCGGATGTGACGGTCGACGGCATTCCCTGTTTCGTCACCCGTTCGGGCTATACCGGCGAGGACGGCTACGAGATTTCCTGCCCGGGAGAGGCCGCGGAAGGCCTCGCGCGGCGCCTGCTGGCGGAAGAGGAGGTCGAGCCGATCGGCCTGGGCGCGCGCGACTCGCTGCGGCTGGAGGCCGGGCTGTGCCTCTACGGCCATGATATCGACACGACGACCACGCCGATCGAGGCTGCGCTGCTGTGGAGCATCGGCAAGCGCCGGCGCGAGGAAGGCGGCTTCCCCGGCGATGCGGTGATCCAGGCGCAGATCCGCGATGGCGCGCCGCGCCGGCGCGTGGGCATCCAGCCTGAGGGCCGCGCCCCGGCGCGCGAGCATACGGCGGTGCACAGTCTCGGTGGTGCGGCGATCGGCGAGGTGACGAGCGGCGGCTTCGGCCCCAACGTCGGCCGGCCGGTGGCGATGGGCTATGTCGAGACCGCCCATGCCAAGGCGGGCACGGCGCTGGAACTGATGGTGCGCGGCAAGGCGCTGCCGGCGGAAGTGGTCAAGATGCCCTTCCAGCCGCAGCGCTATTACCGCGGCTGAGATAAGAACAACGATAGCGAACAGGGGAAGACCTGCGATGAGCGACGTCAAATACACCAAGGAGCACGAATGGCTCCGCATCGAAGGGGAAATCGGGACCTGCGGGATCACCGATTATGCCCAGGACCAGCTGGGCGATGTCGTCTTCGTCGAGGTGCCGGACAAGGGCGTCTCCGTCGAACAGAACGGCGAGATCGCGGTGGTCGAATCCGTGAAGGCCGCGAGCGAGATCTATGCCCCGGTCGCGGGCGAGGTGGTCGAGGGCAACCCGGCCCTGGCCGATACCCCCGAATTGGTCAATTCCGATCCCGAGGGCGCGGGCTGGTTCTTCAAGATCCACATATCCGACGCGTCCCAGCTCGACGGACTGATGGACGAGACCGCCTACAAGGAATACGTCGAAAGTCTGGGTTGAGCGCGAACGGCGGAAGCCGATAGGAGGGGATGATGGGCAAGGATCGGCGATCTTTCGTGGAGTTGGAGCGGCGTGACGATTTCGTCGGCCGGCATATCGGGCCGAGCGACGATGCGATCGAGGAGATGCTGGGCCTGCTCGGCCTCGCCTCGCTCGACAAGCTGACCGAAAAAGCGATGCCGGCCAGCATCATGGCCAAGCAGCCCATGGACCTGCCCTCGAGCCGGACCGAGGCCGAGACCCTGACCCGGATCGGCGAGATGGCCGGGCGCAACCGGGTGGTCAAGAACATGATCGGTCTGGGCTATTACGACACGATCACGCCGCCCGTCGTGCTGCGCAACGTGTTGGAGAACCCGGGCTGGTACACGGCCTATACCCCCTATCAGCCCGAGATCAGCCAGGGCCGCCTCGAAGCCCTGCTGAACTTCCAGACCATGGTCCTCGAACTGACTGGGATGGATCTGGCCAATGCCTCCCTCCTCGACGAGGGCACGGCGGCAGCCGAGGCCATGACCTTCGCGCGCAATCTTTCGAAGAGCGGGAGCAACGTCTTCTTCGTCGATGCCGACTGCCTGCCCCAAACCATCGCGGTGGTCGAGACAAGGGCGCGGCCGATCGGCGTCGAAGTCGTGGTCGGCGATCCCTGGAGCGACCTCGCCGGCCAGGACTGTTTCGGCGTGCTGGTCCAGTATCCCGGCGCGTCTGGCCAGGTGCGCGACCTCAAGCCGGTGGTTGAGGCGGCGCATGGCAAGGGTGCGCTGGTGACGGCGGCGGCCGATCTGCTGGCTCTGGTCCTGCTGAGCCCGCCGGGCGAGGCGGGGGTCGATGCCGTGGTCGGCAACAGCCAGCGCTTCGGCGTGCCGCTCGGCTTCGGCGGTCCCCATGCCGCCTATTTCGCAACCCAGGACAAGCATAAGCGGTCGAGCCCGGGCCGCATCGTTGGGGTCTCGGTGGATACCAAGGGCCGCCCGGCTCTGCGCCTCGCCCTGCAGACCCGCGAGCAGCATATCCGGCGCGAGAAGGCGACCAGCAATATCTGCACGGCCCAGGTCCTGCTGGCCGTCATGGCCAGCATGTACGCGGTCTATCACGGCCCCAAGGGGCTGGAGGCGATCGCCCGGCGGACCCATCGTCTGGCTGGGACCCTGGCGGACGGCTTGGCCAAGCTCGGCGTGACGGTCGATCACGATGCCTTTTTCGACACCGTTTCGGTGCGCCTGCCCGGCGGGGCCGAGGCGGCGCGTACGCGGGCCGAGAAAGCCGGCGTCAATGTCTGGGCCGCCGACAGCGATACCGTGCTGGCTTCCTGCGACGAGGTCACGACCCCGGGCCATATCGAAAGCCTCTGGCGGGCGCTGTCCGGCAAGGCGGATATCGGCTTCTCCTTCGCCGATATCGAGCCGAAGGCCGAGGATCGCATCCCCGACGGGTTGCGACGCAGCACGCCGGTTCTCGACCACCCGATCTTCAGCAGCCATCACTCCGAGACCGAGATGCTGCGCTATCTGCGGCGTCTCCAGGACAAGGACGTGGCGCTCGACCGGTCGATGATTCCGCTCGGCTCCTGTACCATGAAGCTGAACGCCACGACCGAGATGATCCCCGTGACCTGGAAGGAATTCGGCGCGATTCATCCCTTCGCGCCGATCGACCAGGCGGCGGGCTATGTCGAACTGATCCAAGATTTCGAATCGATGCTGGAAAAAGCGACTGGCTGGCACCGGGTCACGGTGCAGCCCAATGCCGGCTCCCAGGGCGAATATGCCGGCTTGCTGGTGGTCCGCAAGTATCAGGAGAGCCGCGGCCAGGGCCAGCGCGATATCTGCCTGATCCCCAGTTCGGCCCATGGCACCAACCCGGCCAGCGCCCATATGGCAGGCCTCAAGGTCGTCGTCGTCGGCTGCGACGCGAACGGCAATGTCGATATCGCCGACCTCAAGGCCAAGGCGATCCAGCATGCCGACAGGCTGTGCGCCCTGATGGTCACCTATCCCTCGACCCATGGCGTGTTCGAGGAGGCGATCACCGAAATCTGCGCCGTGGTTCATGAGCATGGCGGCCAGGTCTATATGGACGGGGCCAATCTCAACGCCCTGGTCGGCTTGTCCAAGCCCGGCCAGTTCGGCCCGGACGTCATGCATATCAATCTGCACAAGACCTTCTGCATCCCCCATGGCGGCGGTGGGCCGGGTGTCGGGCCGATCGGCGTGGCCGAGCATCTCGCACCTTATCTGCCCAACCATCCGCTGCGACCGGAGGCCGGACCCAAGGACGGCATCGGGCCGATTTCGGCGGCGCCCTGGGGCAGCGGGGGAATCCTGCCGATCTCCTGGGCCTATATCTATCTGATGGGCGCCGAGGGGCTGCGCCGGGCGACTCAGGTCGCGATTCTCAACGCCAATTACCTGGCGCGGAAGCTCGAGCCCTATTACCCGGTGCTCTACAAGGGCAAGAACGGGTTGGTCGCCCATGAATGCATCATCGACCTACGGCCGATCAAGGAGGCCTGCGGGGTGACGGTGGACGATGTCGCCAAGCGCCTGATGGATTACGGCTTCCATGCGCCGACCATGTCTTTCCCGGTCGCCGGGACCTTGATGATCGAGCCGACGGAAAGCGAATCGAAACGCGAGTTGGACCGCTTCGTCGAGGCGATGGCGGCGATCCGCGGCGAGATCAAGAAGGTCGAGGACGGCGCGATCGCCCATGAGGACAGTCCTCTCCATTTCTCGCCGCACACGGCCGAGGACATCACAGCGGACGATTGGGACCGGGCCTATACTCGCGAGGAAGCGGCCTATCCGGTCGATTCCCTGCGCGCGGCCAAATACTGGCCGCCGGTCAACCGCATCGACAATGTCCATGGCGACCGCCACCTGATCTGTTCCTGCCCGCCGGTCGAGTCGTATCGGAACGCGGCGGAGTAGAGGGGCCCGACCGTCAGTCCTGGGCCAGTTCGCGGGCCAGGGCTGAAACGACGGTGTCCCAATCGCGCGGTCGTTTCTGGCGGTGCAGGCTGATCGAAGGATACCAGGGTGTGTCCTTGCGGTTCTGCTGCCAGCGCCAGTCGCTGGCGACCGGCAGCAGGACATGGGTCGGGATGCCCAGCGCCCCGGCGAAATGGACCGTCGAATTGTCGACCGAGATCACCATGTCCATCGCGGCGACCTGGGCGGCGAATCCGTCGAGATCGGCGATCGGGTCGATTTCGCCATCGACCAGCAGCTCGATGCCAGTTTTCTCGTGGAAGCCCGCAATCTGGCGCCCGACATCGCCGTATTGCAGGCTGATGGCGCGCCCCCCGGCGCGTTCCAGGATCGGTTTCCAGGCGGCCAGGGGCAGCGACCGTTCGGGCCCGTTGTCGCGGTTGCCGCTGCGCCAGGAAATGCCGATGCGCGGCCCGCCCAGGGCCGGGGCATAGCGGATGCGCAGGCGGGTGACCAGCTCCGAATCGACCTCCAGATAGGATTGGCGCGCAGGGACCTTCGCCGGGTCGCCGCGCAGATGATGCCCCAGCGCGCCCATCGGCGATTGCAGATCGGGCTCTGTCCCCAGAATCGCCTCATCGTCGCTCCCGCCTTCGGGCAGAATCGTGGCCTCGGGGAAGGAGCGCGCGAAGAGTGGAACCAGCCGCTTCTCGCAGGTCACGACGAGATCGGCCCCGGCCTCTGCCAGATCGGCGATCATGCCGGCGAAGAAGACCTGATCCCCCACACCCTGTTCGCCCCAGATCAAGAGGCGTCGGCCCTCGAGCGGCGTGCCGTCCCAATGGGGAAAGGGATAGTCGCGGCGGGGCGAGACGAAGCCTGGACAGCCCCAGCGCCAGGTGTATTCGGCGAAGCCTTCCGCCATGTCCCCGGCCTGAAGACGGGCGAGGGCGCGGTTCCAATGGGCTTCCGGCCAGTTTGGGCGGAGGGCGAGGGCCTGGGTGCAGCGCTCGATCGCATCATCCAGCCGCCCCAGCCCGAGAAGCGCGGTGGCGGCTTTGAGCAGGGCATCGGCATAGTCGGGTCGCAGAGCGAGGGCAGCTTCATAGGCCACCAGGGCCGCCTCCCGGTCGCTCTCCGCCCCCTCCAGGACGCCGAGATTGTAGCGGGAGAGGGGATCCTCCGGGGCCAGGGCGATGGCGCGTTCAAGATGTTGGCGCGCGTCAACCTTCTCGCCCAAGGCCATCAGAGCGGTGCCCAGGGCGCCGTGGGCGGGCGCGAAATCGGCCGCCGCCTCCAGGCTCGCGCGGTAGCATTCGGCGGCGCGCTCGGGCTCGCCGCGCATCTGGTGCAATTGGCCGAGATTGAACTGGGCGGATACCAGCCGCGGGTTGAGTTTCAGGGCGCGTTCGAAGGCTTCGGCGGCCTCGTCGCCACGGCCCTGATTGCGCAGGACAAGACCGAGATTGTCCCAGCCGGTGGCATCGCCCGGCGCGGCCTCGACCGCGCTGCGCAGATGTTGCTCGGCCTCCTCGATATGGCCGCTCTGGGCGAGGGCGACCCCCATGAGGCGATGGGCCTGGGGGTTGTCGGGGGCCGCTTCCAGAACGGCGGTATAGCCCTCGCGGGCCGCGTCCAGATTGCCCGCCCGGTGACGGACGAGCCCCGCTTCGAGCATTTCGGCGATATCGCGCGAACCGGTCATTCTTTTCCTCGGACTATTCTTTGGGCCATGCCTCGGATCAGGGGATTCGAAGGAGCGGAATGTGAAAGGGCGGCCGATGCGGCCGCCCTCAATTCGAATCCGCATCCGGATCGGATCGCCATTCCGGCAACGGTCAATGTAATTTGCCCGGCAGGTCCTTGATGGCATCGTCGACGAGCTTTCCGGCGAGCCCTTCGTCGACACTTTCCTGGAGCAGCTTCCAGGTCGCGTCGACCGCGACCGAGATGGCAACGGCGCGGACCTCGCCCAAGGCATCGGCTTCGGCCTGAGCAATCCGATCCATCGCTTGCTGCTCGCGGCGTTTGACGGAGGCCTCGAGATCCTGCGCCGCCTGATCGCGGTGCCGTTCGGCGGCCGAACGGGCCTGGGCCAGGATCTGCTCCGCTTCTTCCAAGGCCTGGCGCTGCTTGCGCTGGTAGTCGGCCAACATGTGCTGGGCCTCCTCGCGCAGACGCTGGGCCTCGTCGAGCTGGCTGCGAATCCGCTCCGCCCGACCGTCCAGAGCGTCAAGCACAGGCTTCTTCGCCTTCCACACGATGATGCCGACGAAGATGACGAAGGCGATGGCGACCCAGAACTGGGGATCGTGGAGAGTGGCTCCCATGATCAGTGTCCCGCCTCGGTGCCCGTCTTGCTCAGGGCGGCATCGACCGCCTTGCGCGCGCTTTTGGCATCGACCGACACGCCGACCAGGCGCTCGGTCGCCGCACTGGCTGTCTCGACCGCAACTTCGCGCACACTTTCCATCGCCCGGGTTTTTTCGGCGGCGATCTTGACCTCGGCCTCCTTGATCCGTTTGGCGAGGGCCGCGGTCAACTCGGCATGGCGCTGGGCCGATGCCGAATTCATGTCGGCGATCTGCTTGCGAATTGCGGCCTGACCCTCGGCATGAGCGTCGGCCAGGGCCTTTTCATAGCCCTCGCGCACCGTGTCGGCCTCGGTCTTGGCCTGGGTTGCACGCTCCAGGTCATCGTCGAGGCGCGACTGACGCTGTTCCAGCGCCATGGCGATGCGGGGCAATGTCACCTTCCACATCACGATCCACAGGATGCCGAAACAGAGGGCCGTCCAGAAGACCTGCGAGAGGTAGGTATCGATCTGCTCTAGCTGGGGCATGGGCCTAGGCCCTTCCTTCGCTTGGTTGCTGCTTGATTGCGCTGCTTAGAACGCGAAGAGCAGCAGGAGCGCGATGACCAGCGCGTAGAGCGCGATGGCCTCGACCAGCGCGAAGCCGATCCAGGTCATGGTCTGCACGTCGTCGCGCGCGGCCGGGTTGCGGCCGACGGCAAGAATGAAGGACGAGAAGACCTGCCCGATGCCGATGCCGGCACCGATCACGCCGATCGCGGCCAGGCCCGCACCGATAAGCTTTGCGGCTTCAACTTCCATTGTCGTTCCCCTTTCGGTTTGACGGTTCGCAGTCCGGTCCAGCCTCGCGGCGCCGGATCAATGCATGTGCAGGGCGTCGTGGATGTATATGCAGGTCAGGATCGTGAAGATATAGGCCTGCAGGAAGGCGATCAGAACTTCGAGCCCGGTCAAGGCGATGACCAGAGCGAAAGGCACGACGCCGAGAACGCCCAGCGCGGCGATGAAGCCGGCAAAAACCTTCAGCAGGGTGTGGCCCGCG
>CAUZWC010000152.1:0-7357 GCA_963583595.1 Alphaproteobacteria bacterium
GCCGAGCCCGTCCGCGGCGACGTCTGCCCCGGTGAAAACTGCGATCACGCCCGGCGCTGCACGCGCGGCCTTGGTGTCGATGCCCTTGATCCTGGCATGGGCGTGGGGAGAGCGGAGGATGCTGGCATGGGCTTGGCCCGGACGGTTGATATCGTCCGTGTAATTGCCCTGCCCGGTGAGAAAGCGGTAGTCCTCGACACGGCGTACCGCGACGCCGATTCCGGTTTCCGTCATGGCTCTACCTCGCTCCAGCGCCATCGGCGCAGGCTTTGATAGCTTTGACGATGTTGTGATAGCCCGTGCAACGGCAGAGGTTGCCCTCGAGCCATTCGCGGATTTCCTGCTCGCTCGGATTGGCGTTGTTCTTCAGCAGATCGACCGCGCTCATCACCATGCCCGGGGTGCAGAAGCCGCATTGCAGGGCGTGGTTCTCGCGGAAAGCCTCCTGCATCGGGTGCAGGGTGTCGCCGTCGGCCAGACCCTCGATGGTCATGATATCGGTGCCGTCGGCCTGGGCGGCCAGCACGGTGCAGCTTTTCACCGATTCGCCGTCGATATGGACGACGCAGGCGCCGCATTGGCTGGTGTCGCAGCCAACATGGGTGCCGGTCAGACCGAGCTGCTCGCGGATAAAGGTGACGAGCAAGGTGCGCGCTTCGACGTCGCCTGAAACGGCCTTGCCGTTCACGGTCATGGAAACCGCTATGGGCATGAATTCCTCCCTGATTGAACGCGGGAGGTTCGCCTTGCGAACGCCCCCTGACAGCTCCGAATTTCGCCCGGCCAGGCGCGTAAAAAGCGCCCTCGGATCTTATCAGCCAGTGTGTTGCGCCGGTCCCGGCAGGTCAAGGCGAGAAAGGGAAATGAGGTGCCGGCCGCCGCCCAAAAGGCCCAAATGCAGAGCGGCTCGCCACAAGGACGGGCCGCCCGCCTAACCTGGATCTACTGCTTGGGGAAAACGGTCGTGACATAGGAACGGCTACCCTTGGCGACGCCCGCACGGTCGAGAGCTTCGTCGGCCAGATCGTCATCGAGCAAGGCGTCGAAAACGCGATATTGGACACACGACTCTCCATTGTTGATGCAAATGGTCATACACGCACCAATTCGGCCGGAAACGAATTGTGCCATTCCCATTTACGATCGCAACGCGACGACTCGAAGTAACTAATCTCGCCGCCAGTAGCTATTATCCGCTCAGTCTCACAATCCTCCAAATATGTGAGGGTTTGCCATTCGGGCGCGTTCTATCTCGGGGCTGCGACCAGCGTGAACTTGGTGCCTGGCGAGGAAGTGGGCATCGCGGTCCTCACCAACGCCGCGCCGATCGGTGTGGCTGAGGCGATAGCGGACAGTTTCCTCGACATTGCCCAGAATGGTGCCCGTACCGTCGATTGGCTCGGCTTCTACGGGATGATCTTCCCGGCGATGCAGAATGCCGAGGCGGTCGATTTCGACTATGCCGAGCCGCCGGCCGCTGCCGGGCTTTCCGGTCCACTGGCCGAATATGCCGGAGTCTACGGAAACGACTATTATGGTCCGATAAGAATATCGCTCAGCGGTGATAGCCTTTCCATGACTCTCGGGCCGCCGGATTTGCTTACGACACGGGCGCTCCTGCCGTATGACGGCGACACCTTCACCTTCAACACTTTTGGCGAGAACGCGGTCGGCCTGGCCGGTGCCGCTTTCGGTAGGAATGACTCGGGCGCGGTAACGAAGGTCGTTCTCGACTGCTACGACCGGAGCGGCTTGGGCACATTTCGGCGTATCGCGGGGCACTAACCAGTAGCGTTTTGCAGCGGTGACCGTCGCCGGAATCCCAAACTGACTATCCTGCGATGGACCCGGCGCATGCGCCGGGAACGGCGGTGACCTCTGTGCTTGTCAGCGATGCGCCACGCCGGACAATCTCGCGACCCCAGGTGCTGTGCCAGCCTGGGCGGGTCGATTTCGTGCCGCCAGGGCGCGTTGTGCGGGTTGCGAGGCATTCATATTGCCCGCGCTCCAGCTTCTGTTTTGCGATTGGCATACCGGTTGCGTTAACCGGTTCCGATCGGGGCAATGGAGCGTTCTGGCAAATGTCGGCGGCGGGCAGGCTGTTAAAGACAGGGCTGTTCTGTGGCCGATGCGGACCGACCGATCGCGATCCGATTGTGTCCCATCGTTGCAAGCGATGGGGCGCTCCGATCAGGGCGCCGTTGAGAAGCCGGATCCGGAGTTACCGGAAAGAGGAGTATTTTTTCGCCATGTTCGCCCTGGAAATCGCCGGGATCTTGGTGTTCGTTGACTTCGTGTGAGTCGCGCCTGACCGGTAAACCCGAAGCTGACCCCGAGGTTAGGATGCGGTGACCACGGCGAGGACGAGGGCAACGGCGAGGATCAGAGCCGGCGCCCAGAGGCGTAGCGAGAGGGTCGGGCCGGGCGGCACGCTCCCGACGAAAGGCCACCAGTCGCGGCCCGAAGGCGGCGGCGGCACCGGTTCGCGCGATGGTTTTGCCAATTCGTGACCTTTCTTGCGCCTTATCGGTCCTGTGCCTTTTCAGCGCTATTCCTGACCTTCGACGACCTCCGTGAATTTCTCGAAGAACTGGCCGGCCATTTTCTTGGCCGAGGAATCGATCAGGCGCGAGCCGATCTGCGCCAGTTTTCCACCGACATTGGCCTGGACTTCGTAGTGCAAGATTGTCACCGCGCCGTCCTCTTCCAGCCGGACATTGGCGCCGCCCTTGGCGAAGCCGGCCACGCCGCCCTGGCCCTCGCCCGAGATGCGATAGCTTTCCGGCGGGTTCATATCGGTCAATTCGACACGGCCGGTGAATTTCGCGCTCACCGGGCCGACCTTCGCCTTTACCTTGGCCGAGAAGGCCGTGTCGGATTCCTTGACCAACTCCTCGCAGCCGGGAATCGACTGCTTCAGGACTTCAGCGTCGTTGAGCGCGGCCCAAACCTTGTCGCGCGGGGCCTCAATTCGATACTCGCCCGTCATGTCCATGATTCCGGCCCTCTATTATGGTGTTCTGCGCGGCGTCTTGTGGTTGCGCGAAACTATATCCGCCCCGATGCGCGGGCAAGCCAAGGCCCCTTCAAGGGCTGGCTGGGCGGGGCTCGCGCACTATGGTGTCGCGCGAATCAGCCTAACGGGAGCGAACCGTGACACCGTCGCCGCGACATACAGCCGCGGCCATCGCCGCCTGCATCCTTCTGATCCTCGCCGGTTGCTCGTCCGACGATGCGAATCTCTACGACGTTCTGGGTCTCGGGGCGGAGGATACCGCGCCGCCGCCGGAAACCCTGGGGCCCGATGGCAAGCCGCTCGCCCGGTCCCGCGGCGGAGGACGACATGGCGGCCGCTGGCGCCAGTGCCGCGGCGCCGGCTCCCTCGAACGGGGAGGAGGTCGAGGAAATCGACCTGACCACGGTCGAAGTGTTTTTCGAGGCGGATGCCGTGCCGGGCGAGCCCGAAGCGGCGGAAGCGGAGTTTCGTTGCTACCGGATGATCGATGCGCGGATTTCAGTCCAGATTCAACGCGACAAAATTCCCGCGCCGGACGAAAGCCAGGCGGGACGCCCGGCCTGCGTCTATGCCGCGCTCTGCGATGTGATCGACGGCCGGCCCAATTATTTCGCAAATCTGCTGGCTACCGCGCGGGCCGCCGTTCAATCGGGCGCGTCGAGCGAGAGCTATTTCGCGCAACAGCAAAGTTTTGCCGATATTTGCCGGGAATTGCCGGGCTTCGGCCGGGATATGATGTTGCGAGAGGAAGTACTGTTCCGCGACGCGGTGCGCACCCGGGACGATCTCAAGGACATGTATGCGAAATAGCCGGCGCTGAGCCGCAGAGCGACAGGGCAGGGGGAGAAGCAATGACGGAATTCTTCGATCCCGAAGGCGTATGGCCTCCGTTCGGCGCTTTCTCGATGGCCGTGGCGCCCGGCGCTGGACAATTGGTTCAACTCAAGGGGCAGGTCGCGCACGATCGGGACGCCAATGTCGTGGGCAAGGGAGAGATGGCCGCGCAGCTGGTCCAGGTCCTCGAGAACATGGCGGCCGTGCTCGATTCGTTGGGCGGCAGGATGAGCGATATCTATGCGCTCAGCACCTTCACCACGGATATCGGGAGTTTCATGACCTTGGGCGAAATCCGCGCCCGCTATTTCAAACCGCCCTATCCTGTGACAATGACCATCGAGATATCGCGTCTGTATCATCCTGACCTGACCGTCGAGATCGCCGGCACGGCGGAAATGCCGCACGAACGGTTCGTTTGAACCGGTTAACGCGGTCCCGTCGCGCCGGGGCTGCAGGGGCTGGATAGCGCATCGCGTTGGTCATCGTTTTGGCACAATCGACGGGTAGCGATTGGCCGGAAAAGGGAAGCGCTCCGGCCGCGAACGGGCGCTTGCGGAGTCGGGCGGGCAGCCCATAGGTTGTTTTCGGATTCCAGCCCGTATTCCAGATGGAGGATTCATGGCGTTCGGTCGGCAATTCGTGACGGTCTTTTCGGTGGCTCTGAGCCTGGCCCTCGCTGCATCGACGGTTGTGGCCCAGGATTATTCCGGTTTCGTCGGTAGCTATCGGCACGACCGCCAGGGCGACCTGCCCCAGATCGACGTGACCCTGTTTCCCTGCGATGGCTATCTCTGCGCCGATGGCGCCACGGATTCGAGCCAATGGAAGGCCGCCTGCATCGCCGCGGGATCGCGCGCGCAATGCAATATCGCGGGACGCCGTTCCGTCGACGGCCTGAGCTACGAAGGCACGTCCGAGTTCCAGCAACAGGGCGATGGGCTGCTCTTTCAATTCAACGTCGTCTACGAAAACGGCCGACGTTTCAATCAGTCCTTGCCGCTTGCGCGGGTGGTTTCAACTGCCCCCTTGGCCCGCCCGAGTCCCACGGTCGGAACGCGACAGGCCGACGAAGTCGCCGGCGAAACCTTGCCGCGCGCCAACCTGGACGCGACCTATGCGGCGCCGCAACCCACCCTGGGCCCCAGTCAGGGCGAGAATGAAACCGTGATCATCGAAAGCGACCCACGGCCCACGGCGGGCGCCGTTGCGCCGAGCGGGTTGGGACGGGCCGCCGCGACCATCAATCCGGCGGCCGAACTCGGTCTGGTCAAGGTCAAGCGGCCCGAGGGCGTTCCGCCCGGCGTGCGTGTTTTCCGGCACCCCTCAGGGCGTGGCATCGCCTTTGCCGGAACGGTCGGCGCGCGCCGCGATGACTGGCGTTGGGCCACGGCCCGCGACGGTCAGATCCCGGCCGGGGCCTATCCGGCGGCGCGCCATTTGGCGGGACCGGCTTATGTCTGCCGTGCGCCTCATCGCGGCGGAATTCATCCAGGCTATCTCCCTCCGGGCGGGACGGCCTGTCATATCGTCTCCGGCGGGCGCCATTACCGGATGAAGACCTATGCCGTGCTGACCGGCGGAAGCGACGATTTCGCCTGGCAGCGCAGCCAGAGCGCCACCGCTCCCGCCGATGGCGTCCTGGGCAGCGAAAGCGGCGGCGAGACATACCTGATCTGCCGTTCGATGGTCGGCGGTGTCGAACTGATCGGAAAACTGGAAAACGGCCTCTGCCGCATCGGCTTTGAGGGCCGGGAGGAGACCGCGTCTTCCTATGAAATCCTTGTCGGACAGTGAGAGAGGGCGCCATGAAATATAGAGCGATCCGTGTTTCAACCTGGCTGGCGTTCCTGACGGCCGGCTTCGTGTTGAACGCCGCGACGGGACCGGCGGCCCGTGCGGACGCCGCCCTGGCCGTCGCCTATCAGTCCTGGGGGCTGTGCGCCGACTATGGGACGCCCGCCGAGGCCGAGACCTGCGCCATGCGCATGTGTCAGGTGGAAAGTCGCGCAAATTCAAGTGCTTGCGAGATTATTTTCGTCTGTTATAGAGGTGGCTTTGGCGCGCTAGCGGCGAGCCCGGACTCGGAACTGCTGGGCGCGGTCTGCGGGCATTTCTCGCCCGAATCGGCTGCGGCTTCCGCCATCAAGCAATGCACCGATGGCGGGCCGGGCTGCGGTGTCGTCGCCCATTGGCAGGACTACAAGGGCGCCGATCCGGCGGTCGTGCCCAAGGGCATCGAATAGACGCACCGAATTGGCTCTTGCGCCCTGATCGCGGGCTCTTCCTCGGCAGAGTGTTTTAGAACAAAACGCAAATGGCCCGGCCCTTCCAAAGGCGCCCGGCCGAAAGCACGCACGACGGAGAAGTGACAGTCCGTTTAAAGCAGCGGCCACAGGTATATTTCGCCCCGTGCCGCTCATCCAGCGCCTCGTCGGCCAGATCCTCGTCGAGGGTGGTTTCGTAGTCCGTATTGGCCGACATATCGTTCTCGATGTTAGCCAGAAACTGCCTGGCCCGTATGAGACGGAACCAGACGCGATCAATCGCAGGGATCGGCGACGGCTAACCTCAATCGAGAGCCTTGGCCGATGCGATTGTGGAAAATAGTTGCAGCGTCGTCCTTCGCCGTCAATATCGTGGCCGCCGTCAATTGCCAGGGCAGGGGCGATGCTCAGTTCACGGTCATGCTCCGCGCGGGTCAAGGGGCGACTATTCCAGCGCGTTGATGCATCTTCTAGCGGCGGTCGGAACCAGTTTCACATTAGAAAATTTGGGCCGTTCTATTAGTCCCAGTGCGCGGTCTCGTATTTCGCGATTTGGTCCGGATCGACCTCGATTCCCAAGCCGGGGCCGTCCGGGATGACGATCTCGCCGTTGGCGACCGGGAAGGGCGCCGCCAGGACATCCTCGGCGAGGTAATAGGTCGGCTGGTAGAACTCGCAGCCCAGCGAGATATTGGCCGTCGCGGCGATCATCTGCACGCCCGCCATGCAGGACAGGCCTGTTTCGAACATGCTGCCGCCATAGCAGGCGATGCCGGCCGCCTCGGCGATGGTGGCGACGGCCCGGGCCGGACCCATGCCGCCGGACTTGTGAATCTTGACGCTGAACAGATCGGCCGCGCGCAGGCCGACCGCACGCAGGGCGTCGGTCGGGTCGAACACGCTTTCATCGGCCATCAGCGGCGTGTCGAGCGCGGCGGCCAGATCGGCCATCACGTCCATCTTGTCGGCGGGCACCGGTTGTTCGATGAAGGTGGGGGCGAAGGCTTCGACATCGCGCAGCTTGGGCAGGGCGTCCCAACAATCGAGGCCCTGGTTGAAATCGACCCGCAAATCGACGTCGTCGGGCATGACCTCGCGAAGCCCCTCCAGCCGCGCCAGGTCCTTGGCATGGTTCGAGAAGCCGGTCTTCACTTTGAACAGCCGCAGACCATCCGCCAACAGAGCTGGCAGGACCTCCAGATCCTTTTCGAAATCCGGATTTGCGATCGAGATGCTGAGG
>CAUZWC010000153.1:0-7354 GCA_963583595.1 Alphaproteobacteria bacterium
CATGACCAATCCGCCCTTCTTCCTCGCCGGGCGGGGGCGCCCGTCGCCGGACGAGAGCCGGTCCCTCGCGCGGAGCGAGGCGGCCCTGGACCTCACAGCCTGGATACGCGCCTGCCTGGCGCGGCTAAAGCCCGGCGGCACCTTCACCGCGATCCACCGGGCCGAGCGGCTGGGCGAGTTGCTGGCCGCGCTCGACGGGCGCACCGGCGGGCTGCATGTCCATCCTTTCTGGCCGGCGGCGGGCCGACCCGCCAAGCTCGTCCTCGTCCAGGCGCGCAAGGGCAGCCGCGCCCCCGCTATCCTTTCGCCTGGCATGGTCCTGCACGAGGCCGACGGGGCCTTTACGAAGCAGGCCCGTGCGGTGCTGCGCGAAGGCCGGGAACTGCCCCTTGGCGCTTAGTCCTTGCTCCTGTACCCGCGCGACCCCACCTATGCTCTCATGACAAAACCAGCTTTCCTCTCTCGAATCCTGCCCGCAGCCGTGGCGGCGCCCAAGCCGCTCGTCACCGTGCTGTCCCTCTCCGGCGTGATCGGCCATATGGGCCCGATGCGCAACGGGCTCAGCCTGGCCTCCTTGGCCGACCCGATCGAGCGTGCGTTCAAGCCGCGCCATCTGTCGGCCGTCGCCCTGGCGATCAATTCGCCCGGTGGCTCGGCCGCCCAATCGGCTCTCATTCACAAGCGTATCCGCGCCCATGCGGCGGAGAAGGGCGTGCCCGTCTTCGCCTTCGCCGAGGATGTGGCCGCATCGGGCGGCTATATGCTGGCCTGCGCGGCGGATGAGATTTTCGCCGACGAATCCTCGCTCATCGGCTCGATCGGCGTGGTTTCCTCGGGCTTCGGCTTCAAGGGGCTGATCGAACGCCTGGGGGTCGAGCGGCGTATCCACGCCACCGATCCGCGCAAGACCCGGCTCGATCCGTTCCTCGACGAACGGCCTGAGGATGTGGAATTCCTGCGCGGCATCCAGGACGACGCCCATAAGGCGTTTCGCGATCTTGTCGCGGGGCGGCGCGGCACGCGCCTCAAGGCGCCCGAGGAGGATCTCTACAGCGGCGATGTCTGGATCGGCACCCGTGCCCTGTCGATGGGCCTGATTGACGGCATCGGCGACCTGCGCTCCGTCATGCGCGCGCGTTTCGGCGACAAGGTGCGCTTTCAGAAAATCGAGGGCGAGCGCGGCTGGCTGCGGCGCCGCCTCGGAATCGGGTCCAGCGTCGGGCTGTCGGGCGGTCTCGCGGGCGCTGTCGACGGCGATTGGGCCGGGACGCTTATTGCGGCGGCGGAAGAACGGCTATATTGGTCGCGTTTCGGTCTCTAGCGGGCGCGAACTGAGGCTTTGATGCCGTGCGCCGTTCCGGGGGTACATGTTCGGCATCGGTTTCAAGGAGCTGCTGCTCCTCGTCGGCGTCCTGCTGGCGGTCTGGTTCGGGTCACGTATGCTGCAGCGGTTCGAGGCCCATCGCGGCGAGCGTGCGTCCATGCATGACCGGCGGCGGCGGGAGAAGGTCAAAGCCAAGGACAAGGCGGAACGCGCCTCCCCGGCCAAGCGGCCGGTCGAGGAGATGGCCGAATGCCCGGCTTGCGGCATCTATTACGCGCGCGGCACGAGGCCGCGATGCGAGCGCGCGGACTGCCCCGCGCGCAGCTGAGGGCCGCCCCCGATCGGTCGTTCGCTTGACCCGTCCCGGCGGCGGCAATAGGGTCCGCCGCAACCCTAGACCCTGCGGGCCTCCCATGACCGCGACACGCGCCGATACCAGCTTCCAATCGTTGATCCTGAAGCTTCACGCCTTCTGGGCCGAACAAGGCTGCGCGCTGCTTCAGCCCTACGATATGGAGGTCGGCGCCGGCACCTTCCATCCGGCGACAACCTTGCGGAGCCTGGGTCCGGCCCATTGGCGCGCGGCCTATGTCCAGCCCTCGCGCCGGCCGACCGACGGGCGCTACGGTGAGAATCCGAACCGGCTGCAGCACTATTACCAGTATCAGGTGATCCTGAAGCCTTCGCCGCCCGATTCGCAGGAGCTCTACCTGCGCAGCCTCGCCGCCCTCGGCATCGACCCGCTGGCCCATGACATCCGCTTCGTCGAGGACGATTGGGAAAGCCCGACCCTTGGCGCCTGGGGTCTGGGCTGGGAGGTCTGGTGCGACGGGATGGAGGTGAGCCAGTTCACCTATTTTCAGCAGGTCGGTGGGATTGACTGCGATCCGGTCTCGGTCGAATTCACCTACGGGCTCGAGCGCTTGGCGATGTACGTCCAGGGGGTCGAGAATGTCTACGACCTCGACTGGAACGGGGTCGAGGGCGAGGGCGCCATGAGCTACGGCGACGTCTTCCTCCAGGCCGAGAAGCAATATTCCGCCTATAATTTCGAGCGGGCGGACACGACCCGCCTGGCGCGCCATTTCGAGGATGCCGAGGCCGAGTGCCGGATGATCCTCGAAGGCGGCGCCAAACTCGCCCTGCCGGCCTATGACCAATGCATCAAGGCCAGTCATCTGTTCAATCTGCTCGATGCCCGTGGCGTGATCAGCGTGACCGAACGGGCCGGCTATATCGGCCGCGTCCGCGCCCTTGCCAAGGCCTGCTGCGAGGCCTGGCTCGAAAGCCAGGTGGCCTAGGCCGATGGCTGAATTTCTGCTCGAACTGCTCAGCGAGGAAATCCCGGCGCGGATGCAGGCCCGCGCGGCCGAGGATCTCAAACGCCTGGTGACCGATGGGCTCAAGGAAGCCCGCCTCGGTTTCGACAGGGCCGAGGCTTTCGTCACGCCGCGTCGCCTGGCCCTGATCGTGGACGGGTTGCCGGCGCGCCAACCGGATCTGGAGGAAGAGCGCAAGGGTCCGCGCGTCGGCGCGCCGGACAAGGCGATCCAGGGCTTCCTCGGTTCGGTCGGACTCGAATCGATCAAGCAATGCGAAATCCGCGAGATCAAGGGAAGCGAATTCTATTTTGCGGTGCGCAAGGCCGAAGGCAGGGAGACGGGCGATGTCCTGGCCGATCAGGTCGGCTCCGCCTTGAATGGCCTGTCATGGCCGAAATCGATGCGTTGGGGTGCGCTGTCCGCCCGCTATGTCCGGCCGCTGCAAGGCATTCTGGCGATTTTCGATGGAAAACCTCTGTCGGGCGCCTTTGATCTCGGGGCCGGCACATCCTTGGCCTTCGGAAACACGACGCGCGGCCATCGTTTTATGGCGCCGGAGCCTTTTCCCGTTTTATCCTTCGATGATTATCGAAATAAATTGCACGCCGCCTTCGTCATGCTCGACCGCGAGGAGCGCAAGGCCGCGATTCTCGAGGGGGCGGGCGCTCAGGCGGGGTCGGAAGGCCTGTCCGTGACGCCGGATTCGGGCCTGCTCGACGAGGTCGCGGGGCTGGTCGAGTGGCCCGTGCCCTTGATGGGGCGGATCGACGACCGCTTCATGGATCTGCCGCCCGAAGTGCTCTCCACGGCGATGCGCACCCATCAGAAATACTTCGCGGTCGAGGATGGCGACGGGGGGTTGGCGCCGCGCTTCGTGGTCGTGGCGAATATCGACGCCGCCGATGGCGGCACGGCCGTGGTGGCGGGGAACGAGCGGGTTCTGCGCGCGCGACTGTCCGACGCCCGCTTCTTCTGGGACCAGGACCGGCGCGACTCCCTGGCCAGCCGGGCTCCGGCCCTGCGAACCGTGGTTTTCCACGCCAAGCTCGGCACTCTCGACGAGAAGGTCGACCGCCTTCAGGCCCTGGCGGCGGATATCGCGGGCCATGTGCCGGGCGCGAATCGGGACAAGACCCGTTCCGCCGCACGCCTCTGCAAGGCCGATCTGGTCAGCCAGATGGTCGGTGAGTTCCCGGAACTTCAAGGCCTCATGGGCCGCTACTATGCGCTGGCCGATGGCGAGGACCAGGCCGTCGCCGATGCCATTCGCGACCATTACTCACCGCTCGGCCCCGGCGATGCCTGCCCGACAGAGCCGGTTTCCGTTTCGGTCGCCCTGGCCGACAAGATCGACACCCTGGTCGGGTTCTGGGCGATCGACGAAAAGCCGACCGGCTCCAAGGATCCTTATGCCCTGCGTCGCGCGGCCCTCGGCGTGATCCGCCTTATGCTGGAGAACGGTCTGCGCCTGGGCCTGTCCGATATTTTCCACAAGGCCGCCCATCTTCACGCCGAGACAGCGGGCCAGATTCGAGGCGAGGTTGTGGCCGATAGCCTGCTGGAATTCTTCGCCGACCGCCTCAAGTTCCATCTGCGCGAAAAGGGTGTGCGCCACGATCTGGTGGCGGCCGTCTTCGCCCTCGGCGGCGAGGACGATCTCGTCCGTCTGCTCGCGCGGGTCCAGGCGCTGGCCGCCTTCCTGGCGGCGGAGGACGGCGCGAATCTCCTGACCGCCTATCGTCGGGCCGCCAATATCGTCGGCATCGAAAGCAAGAAGGGTGGCGGTGCGCTCCGAGGGCCGCCCGATCCGGCTCTATACGCCGAGGCCGTGGAAAAAGCCCTGGGCGTTGCGTTGGACGATGCTTCCGGCGCTTTCGAGGCGGCGCTTGCCGATGAGGATTTCGCCGCCGCGATGGCGGCCATGGCGCGGTTGCGTGCGCCGGTCGATGCATTTTTCGAAGGCGTCACCGTAAATTCCGACGATCCGGCCCTGCGGGCCAACCGTCTGCGCCTGTTGTCGCGGATCGGGGATACCCTCGAGCGGGTTGCCGATTTCTCTAAAATTGAAGGCTGAGTGAAAGATGACCGGGACCAAGTGGATCCACAGTTTCGGCGATGGGACGGCCGAGGGTCGTGCCGAGATGCGAGAACTGCTGGGCGGCAAGGGCGCCAATCTCGCGGAAATGAGCAATATCGGCCTGCCGGTGCCGCCGGGTTTCACCATCTCGACCGAGGTCTGCACACATTACTACGCCCATGACCGGCATTATCCGGAGGATCTGGACGGGCAGATCGCCGCCGCCCTGGCCGCGGTCGAGGCCAGGGCGGCGGCGCGTTTCGGCGATCCCGTGAATCCCCTTCTGGTCTCCGTCCGCTCCGGCGCGCGGGCCTCGATGCCCGGCATGATGGACACGGTCCTCAATCTCGGCCTCAACGACGAGACGGTCGAAGGGCTCGCCGCGCGCTCGGGCGACCGCCGCTTCGCCTTCGACAGCTATCGTCGCTTCATCCAGATGTTCGGCGATGTTGTCCTGGGAGTCGATCACTACCATTTCGAGGAATTGCTCCAGGAAGCCAAGGACGACCGGGACGTCACCCTGGACACCGAACTCGACGCCGCCGCCCTGGAAGAGCTGGTCGCCACCTACAAAGCTAAGGTCCAGGAGGAAAGGGGCGAACCCTTTCCCCAGGATCCGTGCGCCCAGCTCGATGCCGCGATCGGCGCGGTCTTCGGCAGTTGGATGAACCAGCGCGCCATCACCTATCGCCGCCTGCACGATATTCCCGCCGGATGGGGCACGGCGGTCAATGTCCAGGCCATGGTCTTCGGCAATATGGGCGAGGACTGCGCGACCGGCGTGGCCTTCACCCGCAACCCCTCGACCGGCGATGCCGCCTTCTACGGCGAATTCCTTGTCAATGCCCAGGGCGAGGATGTGGTTGCTGGTATCCGCACGCCCCAGCCTTTGACGATCGCGGGCAAGGCGGCCAGCAACGACGACGCCCCGGCGATGGAAGAAGTCATGCCGGCGGCCTTCGCCGCCCTGATGGATATCCGGGCCCGGCTGGAAGCCCATTACCGGGACATGCAGGACATCGAATTCACCATCCAGCAGGGCAAGCTCTGGATGCTGCAGACCCGGAACGGCAAGCGTACGGCCGCCGCCGCCATCAAAATCGCCGTGGACATGGTGCAGGAAGGCCTGATCGAGAAGACCGAGGCGATCGGCCGACTCGACCCGGCCGCTATCGACCAGCTTCTCCATCCCCGGCTCGATCCGGATGCCGAACGTGCGGTTCTCACGCGCGGCTTGCCCGCCTCGCCGGGCGCGGCTTCGGGCGTCGTGGCGTTCAGCGCGGACGAGGCCGAGGCGCGGTCCAAGCGCGGCGAGGACGTGATCCTGGTGCGGATCGAGACCAGCCCCGAAGACATTCACGGCATGCACGCGGCGCGCGGCATCCTGACGGCGCGCGGCGGCATGACCAGCCACGCCGCCGTGGTCGCCCGCGGCATGGGGCGCGCCTGCGTCGCCGGCGCGGGCGAGTTGCGCATCGACTACGTCAAGCGCAGCCTCTCGGTCGCTGGACGCCAGATTCTGGAAGGCGAGGAAATCACCATCGACGGCGCGGCGGGGGAGGTCATGATCGGCCGCGTCCGCATGATCGAGCCCCGGATGACCGGCGATTTCGCCAAGATCATGGAATGGGCCGATGGCATGCGCCGCATGGCCGTGCGCGCCAATGCCGATCAGCCGGTCGATGCCCGCGCCGCCATGCGCTTCGGCGCCGAGGGCATCGGCCTGTGCCGCACCGAGCATATGTTCTTCGAGGGCGAGCGCATCGTCGCCATGCGCCAGATGATCGTCGCGGAGGACGAGGCAGGGCGGCGCGCCGCCCTGGACAAGATAGGTCCGATGCAGCGCGGCGATTTCAAGGAATTGTTCGAGGTCATGGAGGGGCGGCCCGTCACCATCCGCCTGCTCGATCCGCCGCTGCACGAATTCCTGCCCGGCACGGATGAGGAGATCGAACAGGTCGCCGCCGCCGCGGGTGTCGATGTCGCCGTGGTGCGCCACCGGGCCGCGCGGCTGCACGAATCCAACCCGATGCTGGGCCATCGCGGCTGCCGCCTGGGCATCACCTATCCCGAAATCTACGAGATGCAGGCCCGGGCCATTCTCGAGGCGGCCATCGATGCCGGTCGCTCGACCGGCAAGCCGGTGGTTCCCGAAATCATGATTCCCCTGGTCGCGACCCGGGCCGAGCTGGATCTGCTCAAGCCCATGATCGACCGCGTGGCGGGTCAGGTGATGGAGGAAACGGGCGAGACGGTGACCTATCTCGTCGGCACCATGATCGAACTGCCGCGCGCCGCCCTACGCGCCGGCGATATCGCCCAGACCGCCGAATTCTTCAGCTTCGGCACCAACGATCTGACCCAGACCGCTTTCGGTCTGTCGCGCGACGACGCGAACAATTTCCTCGAAAGCTACCGGGCCCAGGGGATTCTGGAGCAAGATCCCTTCGTGTCCCTGGATCGTGAAGGGGTGGGCGAACTGGTCTCCATCGCGGTGGCGCGCGGGCGTGCCGCCCGGCCGGGCCTCAAGCTCGGCATCTGCGGAGAACATGGCGGCGATCCCGCCTCGATCCGGTTCTGCGAGGAGGTCGGCCTGGACTACGTGTCTTGCTCGCCCTATCGGATCCCTAT
>CAUZWC010000154.1:0-7353 GCA_963583595.1 Alphaproteobacteria bacterium
CTCGAAGCCGAAGCGCATGCGGTTTTCCAGGCTGCCGCCGTAATTGTCCGTACGGGTGTTCGCGGCCGGAGAAAAAAACTGCAGCGCCAGATGGCTGCCCGCGAAGAGCAGCTCGACCCCGTCCAGCCCGCCTTCCTTGACCCGCCTTGCGCCCTGGCCGAAATCCTCGGCGATGCGCTCCAGGTCCCAGTCCTCGATCTTCTTGGGATAGACCCGGTGCTCGGTCTCGCGGATATGGCTGGGGGCGACGCTGGGCAGCCAATGCTTGATGTCCCAGCGGGTGCGCCGCCCGGCATGGCTGATCTGGCAGAAGGCCGCGGCGCCGTGACCATGGATGCGATCGGCCAGCTGGCGCAGAAAGGGGATCACCCGATCGTCGGCCAGGTCGAGCTGGCCGAAGGTCGAGGGGTTGTCGAGGGAGACGGCGCTGGAGCCGCCGACCATGTTGAGACCGACCCCGCCCTTGGCCTTTTCCTCGTAATAGAGCTGTTCTCGCGCCGCCGGCATGCCCCCTTCGTTGTAGCCGGGCGCATGAGACGTGCTCATGATCCGGTTCCGGATCGTCAGATGCTTGATCTGGAACGGCTGCAGCAATGCGTCGTATTCGGCCATGGGCTTCCCCTCCCTCGCGCGCGCGGAAACGTGGCACAGGGCGACCCGGGCGGCAACGCCGCGAGGCGCACAGGCGATGCGAGTGCTGGATTGTGTCGCGACCATGGGTATTCTGGCACCCTGCCGAGACGATATCTGCGGCGAATTGAAAGGGGAGGCGACGAATGAGCTATCCGGATTGGGAGACGATCAAGGGTTCCAACTTCATGAAGGGCCGGAGCTATCCCCTCTTCGAAGAGGACATGCCCAGCTTCATGTGCCGGCCCATCGCCGTCCATCCGGAACAGTTGGAGGGCGCCGATGTGGTCATTATCGGCGCGCCCTATGCCACGAGCTGGGGCCCGCTCTATGCCGGGGTCGAAAAGGAACTCTGGATCAAGGCGCCCAAGCGGGTGCGGCAGCAATCCGCGCGCTACCCCTCAGCCTATATCCAGGAATTCGATTTCGACGTCTTCGACTATCTCAAGGTGGTCGATTACGGCGATGCCGATATCCCGCCCGAGGCGAACAATTCCCCCACGGCGGAGAACGTTCTGCGCGCCCAGGCCGCCGTCGAGAAGAAGGTCAACGATGCGCTCGACGCCGGCGCCCTGCCCATCGTGATCGGCCAGAACTCGCCCTGCGGCTCCTTCGCCATCGCCAAGCCGGTGGCCGAACACACCAAGGGCAAGGTCGGCATGGTCAGCCTGGACACCCATTGGGACGCCCAGCATCTCGACCGCGTGTCGATGGACCCGCGCATCGCCGGCAGCGGCAGCTGGAAGCACAAGACCTACGAATTGCTGCCGAACTTCTCCGTCCCCAACCTGGTCGAGATCGGCGAGCGCGGCATGCTCGAGCGCAAGGAGATCGTGCGGCGCTATCTGAACGAGGGGGCGCGCTTCATCTCGTCATGGGAGGTCCGCTCCGGCCTCGGCATCCAGGGCGTCGTCGACGCCCTCGACCAGGCCTATGACGGCACCGATGCGGTCTATGCCCATTTCGACATGGACGTCCTGGGCGGCGCGGGTCCCGCGCCGGGCGATATCCTGGGGGAACTGGCCGAGCCCATCGGCCTGACGGAATACGAGGTCATCCGCATCGCCCACGAGGTCGGCAAGCGCGGGATCGACGGTTTCTCCTTCATCTGCATCCCGCCCGGCTCGGCCGTGGTCTACCGAACCATCGTCTACGTCATCATGTATCTGTTGGCCGGCATCGCCATGGCGCGCGGCGCGAAGGCAGGGGACTAGAACGGTTGAACAAAATTAACCGCTGAGAACCTTGCCGTGCAGCCGGTCTTCCAGATCAACGCCTTCGCAACCGGCCCGTTCACCGGCAACCCGGCCCTGGTCTGCCCGCTGGAGGCCTGGCCGGAGGATGCGGCGATGCAGAGAATCGCGGCCGAGAACAATCTGACCACCGCCTTCTTTGTCGGCCGCGCCGGCCGCTATCGCCTGCGCTGGTTCGCGCCCAAGCATGGCGAGGGCGAAGACACCGGCATCACCGGATCGGCCCATTCCTCGCTCGCGCCCTATTGGGCCGCGCGCCTGAACCGAACCAAACTGCGCGGCCGCTAGCTCTCGCCGCGCGACGGCCAACTCGACTGTGAGCTTCGCGGCGACCGCGTCCTGCTCGCCTGCGCGGCCGTCAAATACATGGAAGGGCATTTGTTCCTCTAAAGGGAGAGGCAGAGCCGCAGGCTGTCGTAGATCGCGGCGTGGAGGTTGCGGCTGGCGACGGCATCGCCGACTCGGAAAAGCTGGAAGCGGCCCGCCGAGTTTGTCTCGACCGTCTGTGGCTTCAACGCGATCAGGGCCTCGAGATCGACCTCGCCCAAATTGCACGACTGCGGCACGAGCGCGAAATAGAGGTCGTCGTTGGGCAGGGTGCCGTGCTCGGCGACCACCTGATCGACCACCCGCTCTTCTTCTTGCAGCGTGTATTCGTTGCGCAACACGGCGACCAACCGGTTGCCTTCCGGATAGACCGAGGTCAAGCGCATATCCGGCGTCATGACGACACCCTTGCCGTAAAGCTCGCGCAGATGGATCGGCCAATTGGTCAGGCCGACCTCGACCCCGGCGAAACGCTCGGGATGGACCAGTTCGACCCGGCTGCCGCGCCCAGCCAGCAGTTCCGCCACGCTCATCGCCTGATGATCGCCCTGGTCGTCGAACAGCAGGATGGACTCGCCCGGCTCGACCGTGCCGGCCAGGATGTCCCAGCTTCTCACGGCATGCTCCGCGCCCTCGAACGACCCCTTGTTCGGCGATCCGCCCGTGGCGACGATCACCGCGTCCGGACGCTCGGCCAGCACATTTTCCACCGTCGCCCGGATCCCCGTGCGGATCTCCGCCCCTTCCTTGCGCGCCTGGGCATCGAGCCAGCGAGTCACGCCGGACAGGGCCTCGCGCCAACCCGCCTTGGCGGCCAGGTTCACCTGCCCGCCGGTGCGCTCCCCGGCCTCGAACAGCACGACCCGATGGCCGCGCCGGGCGGCGACCCGCGCCGCCTCCAGCCCCGCCGGGCCGCCGCCCGCGATCACCACCGTCTTGCCCCCTGGGCCTTTCGGCACTCTATGGGGCAGCACCGTTTCGCGGCCCGTGGCCGGGTTCTGAATGCACAGGGCCTCGCCTACGAAGAGGTGATCGACGCAGTAGTTTGCGCCCACGCATTGGCGGATATCGTCGGGCCTGCCCTCGGTCAGCTTGCGCGCGATCTGCGGGTCGGCCAGATGGGCGCGGGTCATGGCGACCAGATCGACATGGCCTTCCTCGACCGCCCGCGCCGCCGTCGCCAGATCGGTGATGCGCCCGGCATGGAAGACAGGAATCTCGATCGCCTGCTTCACCGCGCTGGCCAGATAGAGGAAGGGTGCGGGCGGGAAGCTCATATTGGGCTGGAGGATGGCGATGGAGCGGTAATCGACCGTGCTGCCATGCATGACATTGACGAAATCGACCATACCCGTGGCGGCGCAGCGGCGGATCACGTCGAGAGTCTCCTCCGCGCTCAACCCGCCTTCCAGCAACTCGTCGCCCGAGATGCGCAGGCCCAGGACATAATCCGCGCCGACCGCTTCGCGCGCCGCCTCCAGCACTTCGATCCCGAAGCGCATGCGGTTCTCCAGGCTGCCGCCGTAAGCGTCGGTGCGATGGTTGGTGAGCGGGGAGAGGAATTGCGGGATGAGATGCGATCCGGAATAGCTCAGCTCCGCGCCGTCCAGCCCGCCTTCCTTGCAGCGCCGGGCGGCGGCGGCGAAATCGCGCCGGATACGCGCGAAGTCCCAAGGCTCCATCGCCTTGGGGAAGGAGCGGTGCTCCGGCTCGCGCAGGGGTGAGGGCGCGACCGGTGCGAGCCAATTTGCCGCGTCCCAGCGCGAACGCCGGCCCATATGGCTGATCTGGCACATGATCGCGGCACCATGGCGGTGGACCCGCTCAGCCAGCTTCTGGAAATGGGGAATGACTGTATCGGTCGCGGCGTTGATCTGGCCGAAGGCGGCGCGGCAATCCGGCGAAACGGCGGAAGACCCTCCGAACATGGTCAGGCCGATCCCGCCCTCCGCCTTGGCCTCCTGATAGGCCTGATAGCGCTCGGCGGGCATCCCGTCCGCCGGATAGCCCGTCGCATGGGCCGTGCTCATGATCCGGTTGCGGATGGTCAGATGCTTGAGCCTGAACGGCTCCAGCAGCGCGTCGTATTCGGCCATCGGCCCCTTCCCCTAAGGTGACGACATTCCCTCGGCAGGGTCCCACAGGGTCTCGCCCGCGCCAAGCGGAATGGCGTGCCACCGCGACCCATCCTTCGAGACGCCGGCTACGCCGGCTCCTCAGGATGAGGCTCGTCCGTGGTTCATGCTTTATCCCTAGCCCTCACCCTGAGGAGGGCCGCAGACGCCCGTGACGCCCGTGCTCACCGCCGCCTCGGCAAAGCCCGCCTCGTCGGACCACAGACGAGCGGGGAATTGCAGTTGATGATCGAGGTCATCACCGTGTGGTCGCGGATGAACGCCTCGCCGAAGGCAAGCTGGGCCATGGCCAGCGCCATGGTCAAATCGGCAGGCGCGACATGGCCGTCGTCGGGGTGGTAGAGCGCGCCGACCAGCCCCTCGATATTGCACAAGGGCCAGAGTTCCTTGATCTCCGCCGGCGTCACCATACGGAAGGGCACGCCGATCGTGTTCGCCGTGCCGCAATATTTGTAATACTCGTCCATCCGCGCCCGGTTGGTCGCCAGGCGCAGATTGCCGTTGATATGGAAGCTGACCGGCTGGCCGGTCTCAGCCTCCAGCGCCTTGTAAAGATCGACGCTGTATTTGTGGAGCTGCCCGACCGTGTAGCTCATGTTGAACAAGGGCAGCAGGCCGGCGGCATGCCAGGTCGAGCCGTGAGTCAGGTCCGCCTTCTCGACCAGCACGACATCCGACCAGCCCTTCTTGGCCAGATGATAGAGGGTGCTGACCCCGACCACCCCGCCGCCGACGACGACCACCCGCGCATGGGTTTTCATGGCTTGCCACCCCTCTCCGCCCGATCAGGTCGCCGCCCTGCCCTCGGGCCGCTTCCCTTGCGGAACGACGACTCTGGACTATCTCCATGGGGAGATTGGCGACCGCCTCCATGAAGCCTTTCTATCCGAACCTTAGAGCAGGTGGAATGCGATGATTCGCCAGATTGCGACCTGGGCCCGCCGGACGCGACGTGCGGTGCGCCGTCGCTCGAAAGCGAGGCATGGTTTTACCGCCATCCTGATCGCGCCGTTTGCCGCCGACTGCGCCCGGAAACCGTGCGCGCCGCCTTCCCCCACGAAACCGTGCTGGAGCCGGGCGGATAGCGGATTCAGGACCGGCCCGGTGGGCCGGATTCTATCGTCAACCCCTCGATAGGGAGGGTTAGGGTGGGGGTAAAAAAGGCGCTTCGCCGGAACACGCTCCGGATATCAGAGAATATCCAGCGGCACGTCGCGTGTCGGTGCGGGATAAACCGCGTCCAAGGCTGCCAAGTCATCGTCCGTCAGGCTCAGGTCGAGGGCCGCGGCATTGGCGCGGACATGATCCGGGTTCGCGGCCTTGGGGATGCAGACAACATTCTCGTGGCGCAGGGTCCAGGCGATCGCCACCGCATGGGGGGTGACGCGGTGCCGGCCGGCGACCTCGTCGAGGGCCGGCGCCACGTCCATCCGGCCGTGATAGAAGGGCGAATAGGCCATGACCGCGACACCGCGTTGGGCGCACCAGGGGATCAGCCGCCGTTCCGCGCCCCGGCTGGCGAGGCTGTAGAGCACCTGGTCCGCGATCCCGGCGCCGCCCGCGATCGCGTCGGCCTCGGCCATGTCGTCGGCGTCGAAATTGCTGACCCCGTGATGGCGGATCTTGCCCGCCGCCTTCAGCCGTTCGAAGGCGGCGAAGGTATCCTCGAGCCGGTGCGGCCCCTGCCAATGCAGCAGGAACAGATCGATCCGGTCGGTGCCGAGCAGGCCCAGGCTGCGCTCGCAGGCTTCGATCGTGCCCTTGGCGGAAGCGTTGTGAGGCAGCACCTTGGTGACCAGAAAAACCTCGTCCCGGCAGCCCTGGATGGCCCCGCCGACCAGGGCCTCGGAATCGCCGTCGCCGTACATTTCGGCCGTGTCGATCAGGCTCAATCCCAGGTCCAGGCCCAGGCGCAGGGCGTCGATCTCGCGCGACCGCGACGCCGCGCGCTCCCCCATATACCAGGTGCCCATGCCCAGGCGCGGCATCGCCGCCCCGTCCCGCGTCTCGTAAGGCTTCATCATAGGGTCGTTCCTCCGGTCCTCGAACGCGCGAAGACTGATCGGAGCGGCGGGCCCGGTCAACATCCCGGCCGCCCGGCCCCGCGATACATCGCTTCGCCGGGCGCTGTCGCGTATAATGGAGGTCGATCGGTTCGGAGTGGACGGAACGCTCGGACCTTGAAGCGTCAACCGGAGAGGGCCCAGCCATGAAGACCATTCTCGTTCCCGTCGAAGAGAGCGATGTCCTGCGCTCCATGCTCGCCACAGCTCTCCACACCGCGCGGCGCTTCAACAGCTATATCGAGGGCCTGCATATCCGCCCGGCCCTGCCCGGTCTCGTTGCCGCCGGCGCCGCCGGTCTGGTCGCCGCCACGCCCGATCTGGTCGAAAGCTTCGAGCGCCAGGACGAGGCGCGCTCCGAAACCGCCAAGAAGCTCTACGATGCCTTTCTCGAAGAACAGGGCATGCCGCGCGGCCGGCCGGAAGGCGCGGTCGAGGCCCCGATCGCCGGCTGGCTGGAAGAGGTCGCGCCCGGCGACGACGTGGTCGGCAGCTATGGCCGATCCTTCGACCTGATCGTGGTCGGCCGCCCCATTCGCGGCAGACTGACTCCCGCCATGGCGACCCTGGAGGCCGCCCTGTTCGAAAGCGGCCGCCCCATTCTGATCGCCCCGCCCGAAGCGCCCGCCTCGGTCGGCGACGAGATCGTCGTCGCCTGGAACGGCTCGACCGAAACGGCGCGGACCATCGGCTTCGGCATGCGTTTCCTGCGCGCCGCCAAGTCGGTCAAGGTCCTGTCGATCGACACCAACATGGTGCCCGGCCCGACCGGCGCCCAGATGGCCCAGTATCTGACCCGCAACGGTGTCAATGCGAGTTCGGTCGATGCCCTTGCCAATGGCCGGGGTGCAGGCGAGGCGATGCTGGAAGAAGCCGCGCGCCTGGGCTGCGACCTCATGTTCAAGGGCGCCTATACCAACAGCCGCCTGCGCCAGATGATCTTCG
>CAUZWC010000155.1:0-7340 GCA_963583595.1 Alphaproteobacteria bacterium
AGAACGCGATGCAGGTGGACGGCTGGAAGCTGATGGACGATCTGCTGGCCGAGATCGGCGAGGACCGGGACATCCGCGCCCTGATCCTGACCGGCGAGGGCGGCACCTTCATCGCGGGCGCCGACCTCAACGATCTCAAGGAGATGAACGCGCAGCTGGCGAGCCGCGAGATTGACACCTCGACCCTGCGCGAGATGGTGCGCATCGCCCAATCCACCGCCGGGCGCATCCGCTCCCTGCGCTTTCCCGTGATTGCCGCGGTCGAGGGCTATGCCGTCGGCGCGGGTTGCGAGGTTGCCGTCGGTTGCGATCTGGTCGTCGCGGCCGAAAATGCCAAATTCGGCTTTCCTGAAGTCACCATGGGGGCCTGCATCACCAATGCGGGCACCTATCTCCTGCCCCGCAAGATCGGCCTGGGCCGGGCCAAGCGCCTGGCCTTCACGGGCGAATTCATCGACGCCAAGGAGGGCTACCGCATCGGCATGGTCGATGACCTGGCCCCTCCTGGCAAGGCACGGGAGGTGGCAGAAAAGCTGGCCCGGCGCATCGCCAGCCGCGCGCCCGTCGTAGTCCAGGCCCATAAGGCCATGCTTGATCGCGGCCTCGATTCTTCCTTCGACGCCGCGCTCTACATGGAGCAGGAATCGGTCCTCATGTCGATGCTGACCGACGACCTCCAGGAAGGCTCGACCGCCTTCTTCGAGAAGCGCGAACCCGACTTCAAGGGGCATTGACGCCACCATGACCGCCGCCGCGTCCCGGTCCACCATTCCCGGCGAACCGACCGCGTTTCCGGTCGCGGGTCCGCTGTCGGACCAGGAGCTGGCGGCGGCCGATACGGCCTTGTTCGTCATCGACATGCAGGTCGATTTCTGCGCCGAAGGCGGCATGATGGAACGCGGCGGCGCGGATATCGCCCGGCTGCGCGCGCCGATCGAACCGATCCGGACCCTGCTCGCGGCGGCCCGCGCGGCCGGGCTGACCATTGTCCATACCCGCGAGGCCTACGAACCCGACCTTTCGAACGCACCCCGGACCAAGCGCGACCGCCTGGCCAGGCTGGGCCCCTCGATCGGCGACGAAGGGCCGCTGGGCCGCCACCTGATCCGAGGCGAACCCTGCTGGGACTTCATCCCCGAACTGCCGCCCCTAGACGGGGAAATCGTGATCGACAAGCCGGGTTACGGCGCCTTTTTTCGGACCGATTTGGAAGCGATTCTCGCGGCGCGCGGCATTCACCATGTCCTGCTGACGGGCGTGACGACCGATTGCTGCGTTCATTCGACCCTGCGGCAATGCGAGGATCTGGGATTGGACGCCATGGTGCTGGAAGACTGCGTCGCCACCGCCTCGGCCGCGGCCCATGACTCGACCCTCGACCTGTGGAAGACGCGCGGCATCTTCGGCACCGTCGGGCGGTCCGCCGATGCCATCGCCGCGCTGGCCGCTCTCGCGCCCCGCGCCAGCTGAACCGCCCGCCCCGGTGACCTCCAACCATTCCTGCGACAGACTCGCCCTGGCCCTCGCCATCGGATTGTTGATCGGTTTCGAGCGCGGCTGGCATTCGCGCGACGACCATGGCGGCGCGTGGGTCGCCGGGCTGCGCACCTTCGGCATGGCCACCACGGCCGGGGCCGCAGCGATGTTCGTCCCGTGATCCGCATCCTGACCGGCCTGTTCGCCTCCCTCTCGGTCCTGGCCGCCGCGGCGCCTGTCGGCGCGGTGGGCTGCGATGCTCCGGCCGGCGAATTGCACTACCGCGTACTGTGGGGCGACGATGATGTCGGCTCTCACGATATGACCTTTACGCGTGACGGCGATGCCCTGCGGGTCCGTATCCGAACGCGGATCGACGCCAATCTGATGCTGGTGAACGTGCTCGACTTGAAACATGACGGCGAGGAAACCTGGCGCAACGGCCAGTTCGAAAGCTATCGCGGACAAACCGTCAGCAACGACGATGTCTTCGATGTTTCGGTCGAGCCCGAGGGTGACGGCTATCGCCTCGACCGCAACGGCCTCGTCAGCCACATCCCCGCCAATTCCATTCCCGGCAGCCTGTGGTGCGAATCGATCATCGGCCCGCCAGGCGAGGCCTTCATCATCGATTATCTGAAGGGCCGGCTGCGCCATGTCAGGATCGAGGCGACCGCCGCATCGGATATCGAGTCCGGGGGGCGGGCTCTCCCGGCGACGCGCCATCAGATCGTCGACGGCTACGATTCCGAAATCTGGTTCGACGAATCCGCTATCGGCTTGCGCGCCCGGTTTCCCGCCAAGATGGGTCCGATGGTGGTCCTGGACCTCGACAGGCCCGGTCAAACGGCTGCCCGACAAGGCAGCAGGAATTCTGGCCTGCCAGTTGACCCGGCAGGCGGGTCCGTCAAAAATGAACGCTGATTCGGAAAATTAGGAGCACAGACATGTCGGACACTCGCGTCGCTGTTATTGCGGCCTGCGGCAAAGGGCTGGGCGAGGCAATCGCCCGCAACCTGCACGCCCATGGCCATAGCCTGGTCATGATGGGCCGGTCGGAAGGAGTCGAGTCCCTGGCTCAGGAACTGGGCGGGATCGCGGTCCGCGGCGATGTCGGCAAGACCGAGGATCTCCAGAACCTGGTCGATGCCGCGATGAAGGCCCATGGCCGGATCGACGCCGTGATGAACAACACGGGGCATGTGCGCGGCGGCGGCAATACTCCCGCTTCGGCGCCCGTCTACAGCGCCGATGCCGGCGGCGATCTCCTCGAGGTCTCCGACGAGGATTGGATGAGCGGCCTCAACTACATCCTGCTCAACGTCATCCGCATGTCGCGCATCGTCACCCCGGTCCTGGAAAAACAGGGCTCCGGCGCAATCCTCAACATGTCCAGCTTCGCCCATCGCGAGCCGGCCCCCGCCTTCCCCGTCGGCGCCTGTTTGCGCATGGCCCTGGGCGGCTTCACCAAGATGTATGCCGACAAATACGCGCGCGCCGGCATCCGCATGAACTGCATCCTGCCGGGCTTCATCGAGAACTATCCGTTGAGCGACGAGATTCGCGAGCGGGTTCCGCTCGGCCGTTCCGGCACGCTCGAAGAGGTCGGCGAGACGGCCAGCTTCCTGCTTTCCGACGCGGCCGGCTACATCACCGGTCAGAGCATCTTGGTCGATGGCGGTATGAATCGCGGGGTCTAGCCCCTGAGGACTCCGGGGCGGCCCGGTCCGTGGACGGGATTCGCCGTTCGCGGAAATGGCCGTAGAAGAAATAGAGAATGACGAGCAAGAACCCGGTCCGCACCGGTCCGACGAACGACATGGTGAGGATACCGACCACGCAGGCGAGGCCAAAGCCCATGAGCACCCGGCGCATGGGCGCCCCGGCGAACATCACCAGCACGACGGAACTCGCGAAGCCGCCGAGCATCAGATCGACGGCGAAATCGTATGTCGCGCCCATGGCGTCCATGCCTCCATACCGACGCGCCATGATCGCGCCAATTCGTCGCATTGGCCACCCATCCTTCGCCCAAGGGCTGCGGCCGCACCCTGCAACAGGAGCCTGACGCCATGGAATTCTCGCTCTCCACCGAACAGGAACTGATGGTCGAGACAGCTCGGCGGATCGGCGAGCGATTCGGCCTCGACTATTGGCGCGACCATGACGAGCGCAAGGCCTTCCCGCGCGAGATGTGGCAAGCGATCTGCGATGCCGGCCTCTGCGGCGTGGCCCTGGCGGAGGAGCATGGTGGATCCGGCCTCGGCATGGTCGAACTGGCCCTGGCGGTCGAGGAGCTCTGCGCCGGCGGGGCGGGCGGCACCTTGGCGCAGATTTTTATGCTGAACCCGATCTTCGGCGGTGTAGCGATCTCCAAATTCGGCACCGAGGCGATGAAGCGTGACCTGCTCCCCGACCTCGTCTCCGGGAAGCTCAATTTCTGCATGGCCCTGACCGAACCCGACTCGGGCTCCAACGCCCTCGAGGTCCACTCCTTCGCCCGCGCCGACGGCAATGGCTGGCGCCTCAATGGCCGCAAAATCTGGATCACCGGCGTGCCCGATGCCCAGAAGATGCTGGTGGTCGCCCGCACCAAAAAGGTCGAGGAAGTCGAGCGCCGCACCCAGGGCATGACCCTGTTCATCGTCGATGTCGAGCGCGAGGGCCTGACCCATCAGGCGATTGCCAAGCTGGGCACCAACACCCTGGCGTCCAGCAATGTTTTTTTCGACGATGTCAGGGTCGAACCGGACGAGGTCGTCGGCACGGTGGACGGCGGCTGGGCCCAACTGCTCGAGGTCCTGAACACCGAGCGCATCATGACCGTGGCGGGCTGCGTCGGCGCGGCGCGCCTGGCATCGCGCCTCGCCGTCGAATACACCTCGGAGCGCAAGGTTTTCCGCGGCGCGCCCGTCGGCAGCTATCAGGGCATTCAGTTTCCTTTGGCCCAATGCCATGCTGAAACCCAATGCGCCCGGCTGATGAACCTGAAGGCCGCCTGGCTGCACGACCAGGGCCTGCCCTATGGCAGCGAAGCCAATACCGCCAAGCTGATCGCCGCCCAGGCCCTCTCGGCCACGGCTGAACGCGCGATCCAAAGTATGGGCGGCATGGGCTATGCCAAGGAAATGCATGTCGAGCGGTTGTGGCGCGACGCACGCCTCTTCCGCTTCGCCCCGATCAGCGAGGAAATGATCCTCAACTTCATCGCTCAACATGATTTGGGAATGCCGCGCAGCTACTGATAAAATGCCCGCCTGACAACGCCGGACGGGGGACCAAGATGCCATGCGCATCGTGACGAGACTGGGGCTTCTTGCGGCTTTCCTGCTGGGCTTGACGAGTTGCGGGATCAACGCGATCCCGACCTATGAGGAACAGGCCGCCGCCTGGTCCCAGGTCCTGAACCAGTACAAGCGGCGCACCTACCTGATTCCCAACCTGGTCTCCACCGTCCAGGGCGCGGCCGATTTCGAACGCGGCACCCTCAACGACGTGGTCGAGGCGCGGGCACGACCAAGGCGGTCGAGGCCTGCGCCACGATCCTGGCAACCCATCTGCCCCACGCGGCCGACAACGAAAACGAACAGCCGGATCATTTGATCAAGATTTGAAGCGGTTTGCGGCCTCGCTCCTCTTGCCCTCTACTCCCGCTTTCCCAGCGAAATATCCATCTCGGTCGGGCGGCCCAGGCTGCGGCGGTCGACGGCGACGGCCTTGATCAGCGCATAGATAGGGCTGCCCGGCACCAGACGCAGATCCTCGACCGATTTGCGCATGATGCGGGCCCAGAGGGGTGCGCCGACATCCAGCAGGACATGGGACTGGGGCGCCTGCGCCCCTTCCTCTGGCGCGATTTCGACCACCGTGCCGGGCAGAACGTTGAGGATGCTGGTCCGCCCCGGCGGATCGAGAGCGATGGCCACGTCGCGCGAGCGGATGCGCAGATTGACCGCCGCGCCCTCGGCGAGATCGATGCGCGGACCGATCATCTCGCCCCCCGGGAAGGCGAAGCGGGTGATGCCGGCGGCCGCGTCATGCCCGGCCACGCGCATCCGGATGATCGAGCCGGCGTCGAGGCGCCCGGCATAGCTGCGCAGATCGAAGCGGTTGGAGACATGTTCGATCGGCCCGCTCGCCACCACCCGGCCCTCGGTCATCAGGACGAGGTCGGTCGCCAAGCGCACGACCTCGTCGATCTCGTGGCTGACATAGAGGATGGGAATGGCCAGATCGCCGGCCAGCCGCTCGACGAAGGGCAGGATATCCTCCTTCCGTCCCTGGTCGAGCGAGGCCAACGGTTCGTCCATCAGCAGCAGACGCGGGCTGGCGAGGACGGCGCGGGAGATGGCCAGGCGCTGGCGCTCGCCGCCCGACAGCGCGGCGACGGGCCGCTCCAGCAGCGGCGCCAGATCCATCAGCCGAATCACCGTCTCCGGCGCGAAAAGACGCTCCTCGGCCGGCGTCCGCCGATGGCCATAGAGCAGGTTTCGGCGCACCGAAAGATGGGGAAACAGCCGCGCGTCCTGGAACACCAACCCCACGCCACGCCGCCGGGGCGGTGCGAAAATCCTGTCGCCCAGCCAGGTCGCGCCGTCGAAGGCGATGCGGCCCTCAGCGCCCGGCTCCAGCCCGGCGAGAACGCGCAGCAGGGTTGATTTGCCGCAGCCGGACGGGCCGAAAATCGCTGTCACCCCGCCCAGGCCAAGGGCCAGCTTGGCGTCCAGACGGAACGCGCCCAGGTCGAGCGCGACATCCGCCTCCAGGCGGGGAGGGGCTTCAGCCGGCATGGACGGGGAAGCGCCGGTTGAGGGCATAGACCGAGACCAGAGTGACGAAGCAGAAGATCAGCAGCCCGGCCGACAGCGTGTGGGCGGCGGCATAGTCCAGGGTTTCGACATGCTCGAAAACGGCGATCGAGACGACCCGCGTCTCGCCCGGGATATTGCCCCCGACCATCAGGACCACGCCGAATTCCCCCAGGGTATGGGCAAAGCCGAGCACCGCCGCGGTCAGGAAGCCGCGCCGCGCCATCGGCACGGCGACGGTGAAGAAGCCGTCGAGCGGCCGCGCGCGCAGGGCCGCCGCCGCCTCCAGCGGACCGCGACCGACGGCTTCGAAGGCGCCCTGGATCGGCTGCACGACGAAGGGCATCGAATAAAGCACGGAGGCAACGACCAGCCCGGCGAAGGAAAAGGTCAGCGCCTGTCCGGTCAGGCTGACGACCAGGCCGCCCAGCGGTCCCGCCGGGCCCATCAGGATCAGCAGATAGAAACCCAGCACGGTCGGCGGCAGGACCAGCGGCAGGGCGACCACAGCCTCGACCGCCACCCGCGCGCGGCTGCGCGTGCGCGCCAGCCACCAGGCGAGCGGCGTGCCCAAAACCAGCAGCACCGTCACCGTGACGGCGGCCAGCTTCAGGCTCAGCCAGACCGGGCCGAGATCAATTCCCATGCGCCTTCCTCAATGCCTCGTCTTCGGAGCGCGCAGCATAGCCGATGCCGCCGATCCATCGCAGTCCGTCCGCCTCCCGCTCTAGGAGGCTGTTGAAAAAGGAATGTCGCGCCCATCATCCTTCGAGACGCGCGCTCGCGCGAGCTCCTCAGCATGAGGAAATTCAATACTTTAGCCTCACCCTGAGGAGGCCCGCAGGGCCGTCCGAAGGGTCTGCCGCCTTTTTCACAACAGCCTGGTAAACGCCGAGGACGCTCCTGAACGGCGGCAGGGTCACGGGTGACGGCCGTGCCGCGGTCCTTGCGGCTGGTGATCGTCAATTCGCCGCCCATAGATTCGGCCAAGGCCATGGCGACCGGCAGACCCAGCCCGGTTCCCTTCTCGCTCGAGTTCTGGCTGCTCTTGATCCG
>CAUZWC010000156.1:0-7333 GCA_963583595.1 Alphaproteobacteria bacterium
CGCAGTTCCAGACCGGCCGTGAAATTTTCGCGGCCGGTCAGCAGGTCGCCGGCGCGCCAGGCTTCGAAGCCCTGAAGGAACAGAGCGTCGGCATCCTGGGCGGGTGCGGTTGCTGGCAGAAGCATGGCGAGTGCGAGCGCCGCGCAGGCCAGAAACCCCGTGCGCGTCGGGCCCGCGCCGCGCATCACTCCGCAGCGTCGGCGGGGCCCGCGGCTTTTTCGATCCTGGCGGCGCAGAACTTGAACTCCGGAATTTTGCCGAACGGGTCCAATGCCTGGTTGGTCAACAGATTGACCGCCGCTTCGGCATAGGCGAAGGGGATGAAGATAGCGCCTTTCGGCACGGCGCCGTCGGCCCTTGCCTTGAGTTCGATTGCGCCGCGCCTCGTGGCGACGCGGATGCGCTCGCCCGGGGCCACGTCCAGGCGGCGCAGCTCGTCCGGCGCCAGGCTGGCAACCGCCTCGGGCTCCAGACTGTCGAGCACGCCGGCCCGGCGGGTCATGGCGCCGGTATGCCAGTGCTCCAATTGACGGCCCGTGGTCAGGATCCAGGGGAATTCGTCATCCGGCAACTCGTCCGGCGGCAGGACATCGGCCGCGACCATCTTGCCGCGCCCCGTCGGGGTTGGAAAACGGTCGCCGAAGACGACCTCGTGGCCCGGCTCGTCGGGGGAGTCGCAGGGATAGATGGCGGCGCCGTCGCGCTCCAGACGCTCCCAGGAGATATTGGCGAGCGACGGCATGCAGCGCTCCATCTCGGCATAGACCTCGCGCGGATGGCCATAGGTCCAGTCGAGGCCCAGGCGGCAGGCGAGCTGGACCGTGATCCACCAGTCCTGCCGCGCTTCGCCGGGCAGGGGCAGGGCGGCGCGGCCGATCTGGATCTGCCGGTTGGAGTTGGTGACGGTGCCGTCCTTTTCGGGCCAGGCCGAAGCGGGCAGGACGACATCGGCGTAGTTCGCGGTCTCGGTCAGGAAGATGTCCTGGACGACGAGATGGTCGAGCCCGGCCAGGGCCTCGCGGGCATGGCCGACATTGGGGTCCGACATAGCCGGGTTCTCGCCCATGATGTACATGCCGCGAATCTCCCGGCGATGGGCCGCGTCCATGATCTCGACCACGGTCAGGCCGGGCTCGGGCGAAAGCGGCGTGTTCCACAGGTCCTCGAACATGCGGCGCTTTTCGTCGTTGCGTGTGCTGACATAGTCCGGAAAGACCAGGGGAATCAGCCCGGCATCGGAGGCGCCCTGGACGTTGTTCTGGCCGCGTAAGGGATGCAGGCCCGTGCCGTCGCGCCCGACCTGGCCGCACATCAGGGCGAGGGAAATCAGGCAGCGCGCGTTGTCCGTGCCATGGGTATGCTGCGAGACGCCCATGCCCCAGAAGATGATCGCCGTGCGCGCGCCGGCATAGGTGCGGGCGACCGTGCGCAGGGTCTCGGCATCGATACCGCAGATTTCCGCCATTTTCTCGGGCGCATAGGCGGCGAGATGGGTTTTGAGTTGCTCGAAGCCCTCGGTATGGGCCTCGACATATTGCCGGTCGTAGAGTCCTTCCTCGACGATCACATGCATGATCGCGTTCAGCATGGCGACGTCGCTGCTGGGCTTGAACTGCAGCATATGGGTCGCATGGCGCTTCAGCGCCTGGCCGCGCGGGTCCATCACGATCAGGGTCGCGCCGCGCTTGGCCGCCTGTTTGAAATAGGTCGCCGCGACCGGATGGTTCTCGGTCGGATTGGCGCCGATCACCACGATCACGTCGGAATGCTCGACCTGGGTGAAGGTCGCCGTCACCGCGCCCGAGCCGATGGTTTCCATCAGGGCCGCCACGGAGGAGGCGTGGCACAGGCGGGTGCAGTGATCGACGTTGTTGTGGCCGAAAGCGGCGCGGATCAGCTTCTGGAAGAGATAGGCTTCCTCGTTCGAGCATTTGGCCGAGCCGAAACCGGCGATGGATTTGCCGCCATGATCGGCGATCAGGCGCTTGTAACCGCTCGCGGCGGCGTCCAGGGCTTCGTCCCAGCTCGCTTCGCGGAAATGAGTCCAGGGATTGGCCGGATCGATCTCGGGATCGACCGATTTGGGCGCATCCTCGCGCCGGATCATCGGCTTGGTCAGACGGTGGCGGTGGGTGATGTAGTCGAAGCCGAAGCGCCCTTTGACGCAGAGCCGGTTGCGGTTGGCCGGGCCGTTCGCGCCGGTGACATAGCGAATCCGGTCGTCGCGGATGTGATAGACTATCTGGCAACCGACCCCGCAATAGGGGCAGACGCTCTGCACTTCGCGGTCCGTCGCGGTGTCGCCGACGCCCCTCTCGTCCATCACCGCGGCCGGCATCAGCGCGCCGGTCGGGCAGGCCTGGACGCATTCGCCGCAGGCGACGCAGGTGCTGTCGCCCATGGGATCGTCCTGGTCGAAGATGATCTTCGCCTCGGCGCCGCGATAGGCCATGCCGATGACGTCGTTGACCTGGACCTCGCGGCAGGCGCGGACGCAGAGATTGCACTGGATGCAGGCATCCAAATGCACGGCCATGGCGGGATGCGTGGGGTCGGGCGCGGCTGTGGTGGTGCGCGTGGGGAAACGGCTATCGGCGATGCCTATACGGTCGGCCCAGCGCCAGAGCTTGGAATCGGCGTCGCGCGCGACCGGCCTTTCTGGTTGGTCGGCCAGCAGCAGTTCAAAAACCGTACGGCGCGAATTCTTGGCGCGCTCGGAGGCGGTGTTGACCACCATGCTCCTGCTCGGGGTCCGGATGCAGGAGGCGGCGAGCACCCTTTCGCCTTCGATTTCAACCATGCAGGCGCGGCAATTGCCGTCGGAGCGGTAGCCGGGTTCGGGCAGGTGGCAGAGATGCGGGATCTCGGTGCCGTGGCGCTGGGCGACCTGCCAGATGGTCTCGCCGGGCGCGGCCTCGACCTCGTCGCCGTCCAGGGTGAAGGTGATGGCATCGGTCATCGGTTCATCCCTCGCTCTCGGCCGCGATCTCGTCGGGAAAGAATTTGAGGACGGCGTTGAGTGGGTTGGCCGCCGCCTGGCCCAGGCCGCAGATCGACGCATCGGCCATGGTCCGGCCCAATTGCTTCAGCAGGCCGGTGTCCCAGATTCCCTCGCTCATCAGCTTGACGGCCTTCTCCGTGCCGACCCGGCAGGGCGTGCATTGGCCGCAGCTTTCGTCCTCGAAGAAGCGCATGAGGTTGAGGGCGACGGCGCGCATGTCGTCCTGGTCGGAAAGCACGACGACGGCATGGGAGCCGACGAAGCAGCCATGCTCCTCCAGCTTGCCAAATTCGAGAGGCAGGTCGCCCATGCTCGCCGGCAGGATGCCGCCCGAGGCGCCGCCCGGCAGATAGCCCTTGAAGGTGCGGCCCTCGGTCATGCCGCCGCAATATTCGTCGATCAATTCGCGGATGGTGATGCCGGCGGGGGCGAGCTTCACGCCAGGTTCCTTGACCCGGCCCGAAACCGAGAAGCTGCGCAATCCCTTACCGCCGTTGCGGCCGTGCCCGGCGAAGGACTCGGCCCCCTTGGCGAAAATTTCGGGCAGCCAGTAGAGGGTCTCGACATTGTTGACCAGGGTCGGTCGGTCGAAGATGCCGATCTGGGCGACGAAGGGCGGGCGATGGCGGGGCAGCCCGCGCTTGCCTTCGATGCTTTCCAGCATCGCGGATTCCTCGCCGCAGATATATGCGCCGGCGCCCCGGCGCAGATGGATTTTCGCATGATCGGCGAGGCCGGCGGCCTGGGCGGCCGCGATCTCCCGCGTCAGGATGGCATGGATCTGGGGGTATTCGTCGCGCAGATAGACGAAGACCTCGTCGGCCTCCACGGCCCAGGCGGCGATCAGCACACCTTCGAGGAAGCGATGGGGGTCGCGCTCCATATAGACCCGGTCCTTGAAGGTCCCTGGTTCGCCCTCATCGGCGTTGACGGCCATCTTGCGCGGCTTGGGTTCGGCCCGGACGAAGCCCCATTTGCGCCCGGTTGGGAAGCCCGCGCCGCCCATGCCGCGCAGGCCGGCCTCGTTCAGTATCGCGATCAGGTCGTCTGGCGTGCGCTCGCCGGCAAGGCAGGCGTCCAGCACGGCGTAACCGCCGGCGGCCCGGTAGGCGTCGAGGCCGGGACAGTCCGGGACATGGGCATGGGTGTCGCCGGCTTCGGCCGCCGCGCGCACCGCGTCGACGGTGGCGGCGCAGAGGTGGTTATGGCCGATCTCGGCGACCGGCGCGCGGTCGCAGCGGCCCATGCAGGGCGCGCGGATCACGCGGACCTTCGGCCCGAGCGTCGCGGGCAAGGCGTCCAGTAGAGCCTTGGCGCCCATCATCTCGCAGGTCAGGCCGTCGCAGACCCGCACGGTCAGTTCGGGCGGCGGCGCCTCGTTCTCGGCCAGGACGTCGAAATGGGCATAAAAAGTGGCGGTCTCGTAAACCTCGGCCTGGGCGAGGCGCATCTCATGGGCCAAGGCCGCGACATGGGCGGCCGAAATATGGCCGTGCCTGTCCTGGATAAGATGAAGGTGTTCGATCAGCAGGTCGCGCCGTCGGGGCCGATCGCCCAACAATGCGCGGACCTCTTTCAGCGCGATGGGATCGACCTGTCGGCCCTTGGGAGTCGCACGTCCCTTGCGCCGTCCGGCGCCAGGGTGTCGGTGTTTCTTGACGGTGGGTTCAGACTGGCTCATCCCCTCATCAGGCGCGCGCCGAATTGCGGCTTGCGCACCCTTTCCCTCCATGACGGTTCACGCGTTTCCCCGGGACCATAGCAGCCTAGCGGCAGACTAGCGCAAGGCTTGTCACCTCTGTGATACATCCCCGTCATCGCCTGCTTCGACTGCGACAAGGGCGACGACCGTGGCGTCGATGACGACCTTGCCGACATGTTCGAAATTGGCCGTTATTTTCGACCCCACGGCCGATTGGATCTGGCCCAGGCCCCAATCGGGACGTTGCGGGTGGCGCACGAAACGGCCTGGCGTGAGGGCGGGGTCCATGGTCGGATTGTCCTCGACAATGTTACAAAACCGGGTCTTCCGAACCGGCCGTTGATCGATTTTACTGGCTACCCGGTGGCCGATGTAAGGCTGTGCGCGAAGAGGGGGGATTTCCCGTGACGATGGCATTCGATCTGCGCGTGACCGAACTGTTGCGCTCCCGGCTCTGCCACGATCTGGTCAGCCCGGCGGGAGCAGCGGCCAGCGCCCTCGATTCCGTGGCCAATCTCGAATCGGTCCTGCTGCCCAACGACATTGCCGAGCGCGAGGAGCCCGATACGGCCGCCCGGCGTGATGCTTCGGCGATTCTGGCCGGATTGGACGAAATTCGCCACGGCCTGCTTCAGGGGCGGCTTTCGCGCCGCGTATTGGTCGATCTCGAAGGGGCCGTCCGTCGCGACAGGGCCGGAATTTCCGATCCGGCCCTGCGTGATCTGATTGATTAGATCGCGCTTCGGGCGCGGGTCGAATTGGCCAAACTGGCTCGAACGGCCGAATCGGCAACTCTTTAATATTGCATGAGAAATTGATTCGGAGGGGATGCCGATTCGGGCGTTGCGAATGGCAAGACATCTTACTAGTATGCGCCCGCTTTCGACGGGGAGGGTGCCCATTTGGCAAAGTCGACCAAGAACGGACAGAAGTATACCTCGAGGAAGTCGTCGGCCCGTGAATATCGGCCGACGGAGAGCGAAAAGTTCATGAACCCGCGGATGCAGGAACACTTCCGCAAAAAGCTTCTAGCGTGGCGCGAAGAGCTGTTGCGTGGCTCGTTCGAGACCTTGCACCACCTTCAGGAAGAGGGTGGGGCAAAGGCTGCGGATTTGGCCGATCGGGCATCGAACGAGACCGATCGCTCGCTTGAACTGCGGACCCGTGATCGGGAACGCAAGCTGTTCTCCAAGATCGACGACGCATTGCGCCGGATCGAGGAAGGCAGCTACGGCTATTGCATCGAGACGGAAGAGCCGATCGGCGTCAAGCGGCTGGAAGCACGGCCCATCGCAACCTTGAGCCTCGAGGCCCAGGAACGGCACGAGCGTATGGAGCGTACCTACCGCGACGATTGATCGCCGGGGACGCCCGAACCTGCCATCCGGGACTATTGCTCGGGCGGATCTTGTCGCGCCGGCGCCGGGCTTTTGCTCGGCGGACGCAGCAGGAATACCAGCGGCACCAGAAGCACGGTGCAAAGCGCGATCAACGAAAAATCATCCACATAGGCGATCATCGCCGCTTGCCGGTCGATTTCGCGGCTGAGGCTGGACAGGCCGGCGGCCTGGTCCAGATTCCAGGTCTGGGGCAGCACGCTTCCCGTCATCGCTTCGTTATAGGGCGAAACCTGTTCGACGAGGGCTGAACGGTTGATCTGTAAGTTCCGGGCGTAAAGCGTGACGAAGGCCGATATCCCAATGCTGGCGCCGAAGCTGCGCAGGATGGCGTAGACCCCGGCCGCCTCCGTACGTGATTCCCGGGCCAAGGTCGAAAAGGCGAGCACGGTGATCGGCGTGAAGGCCAGACCCAGCCCGAAGCCCTGGGTCAATCCGGTGACGATGATTTCATGCGATCCCACTTCCGTCGAGAAACCGGCCATTTGCCATATGCCGAAAGCGGCAATCAGCAGACCTGCCGCGATCGATATCCGCATGTCTATGCGACGAGCGATCTGGCTGACCACGAACATCCCGATCAGGGTCCCGAAAGCGCGCGGGATGAACAGCAGGCCGGCGGTGAAGGCCGGATAGCCCAGGACGTTCTGTAGCATCGGCGGCAGCAGGGCGATGGTCGAGTAGAGGCAGGCATGGGCGGAGAAGCCTAAGGCCAGGCAGATGGCGAAGTTGCGGTTGCGGAACAGGCGCAGGTCGAGAAAGGAATCCGCGCTGGAGAGGCTGCGCAACAGGAAGAAATAGAGCGCGATACCGGCAACCAGCGCGAGGACCCCGATCTCGGTCGACGCGAACCATTCCAGTTTCTCGCCCCGGTCGAGGATCATCTGCAGCGCGGCCAGGCCGAGTGCGAGGGTGGCGAAGCCGATCCAATCGAGGCGGCGTTTCCGTGCGGTTTCGCTCTCCGGCACGATCAAAAGGACGCCGGCCATCGCGGCAAGGCCGATGGGCAGGTTGATGAAAAAGACCCAGCGCCAGCTGTAGAGATCGGTGATCAGGCCGCCCAGTACCGGGCCCATGATCGGGCCGGCCATGACGCCGACGCCCCAGAATGCCATGGCCCGCCCGTGGTCGCGGACCGGATAGGTGTCGAGCACGATGGCCTGGGACAGCGGTATCAAGGTTGCGCCGAAGCCGCCCTGGAGGATCCGAAAGATAACAATTTCGTTCAGGGAA
>CAUZWC010000157.1:0-7263 GCA_963583595.1 Alphaproteobacteria bacterium
CGCCCGGCCCGATTACGGGGGGGGGTGGGACGGACGGGCGCGTCTGGACAGGAGTGTTATCCCCTCACCCTCCCATCGCTGCCGCGATGGGCGCCTCCCTCTCCCCGGGGGAGAGGGGTTCAATCTCCCTCTCCTCGGGGAGAGGGCTGGAGTGAAGGGAAGAGAAGCGGGAGCCGGCGGGTGAAACGAAAACGGCCCGCCGAAGGCGGGCCGATGAGCGCGGAAGACGGCGGCGCCGGTCAGGCGGCGGCCGCTTCCTTCGCCTTGAGGATGCGCCGCTTCAGGCGGACCGCCTCGGTCGGCAGGTTCCGGTTGGGCGTGCCGATCAGGAAGGCGTCGATGCCGCCGGCCTTCTCGACCGTGCGGATGCCGTGAACGGAGACGCGCATGCTCAGGCTCTGCCCCAACACATCGGACAGCATGCTGGTCTTCTGCAGATTGGGCAGAAAACGGCGACGGGTCTTGTTATGGGCATGGCTGACATTGTTGCCAGACATCACACCCTTGCCGGTGATCGCGCAGCGTCTAGACATGATATTCCGGTCCGTGGCCTAGAAAAGATAAGTTGCCCCACCGGTTGGCGAGGCGAACGCGCGCTTATTTAGGCCAGACGGGCCTATGGGGTCAAGTGGGGAAGGGCGGCGGTGTGTTCCACGCCCCTTCCCGAGGACATAAGGTGCATGCGCGCATACCAATCCTCGAACTCGACGTCATCCCCGCCTCCGCGCGGAGCATCCAGTACGCCGCAAGCACTGGATCGCCCGGGCCGGAGCCGGGCGATGACGATAGGGAGAATTCCGACGGTCTCGCCTGCCTAATCCCCTTTCTCGCCCCTGAACACCGCCAGCAGTTCGCTCGCCGCTGCCGCCGGGGTGGCGCGGCCGGTGGCGACGGCGGATTCGAGGGTGGGGAGACGGCGGCGGATTTCGGGATCGGCGCGCAGGGCTTCGACCAAGCCCTCGCGCAATTCACGCCAGAGCCAGGTCTTGGCTTGTTCGGCGCGCTGGGCGGCGATGGCGTCGCCCTCCTCCGTCACCAGGGCGGCGCGGAAACGTTCGACGGCCTGCCAGACCTCGGCGACGCCCTTGCCCTCGGTCGAGGAGACGCGGGCGACCTCGGCGCGCCAGCCGGGATGGGAGGGGCGCAGGAGGTGCAGGGCGGCCTGGTAATCGGCGGCGATGCGCCCGGCATCCTCGGCCAACCCGCCATCGGATTTGGTGACCACGACCAGATCGGCCAGTTCAGCGATGCCGCGCTTGATGCCCTGCAATTCGTCGCCGCCGCCGGGCGCGACCAGGAGCAGGAACATATCGACCATCTCGGCCACGGCCGTCTCGGACTGGCCGACCCCCACCGTCTCGACCAGCACCACGTCGAAGCCTGCCGCCTCGCAGACCAGCATCGCCTCGCGTGTGCGCCGGGCCACACCGCCGAGGGTCTCCCCCGCCGGAGAGGGGCGGATGAAGGCCCCGTCTTCGCGGCCCAGCCCCTCCATCCTTGTCTTGTCGCCCAGGATCGAGCCGCCGCTGCGCTTGGAGGAAGGATCGACGGCGAGGACGGCGACCTTGTGCCCGGCCGCGATCAGATACAGACCCAAGGCCTCGATGAAGGTCGATTTGCCGACCCCGGGCGGACCGGAGATGCCCAGGCGCATGGCGCCGCCGCTATGGGGCAGGACGGCCTCCAGCACGGCCTCGGCCCTCGCCCGGTGATCGGGGCGCGCCGATTCGACCAGGGTGATGGCGCGCGCCAGGGCGCGACGATCGCCCGCGCGCAGCTTTTCGACCAGGGCCGCCGCCTCGGTGGGGTTCGGCGACTCGCCGGTCATGCTCTTGCCACTCGATTCATGGGCCGAGCGTAGCGCGGGCCGAGCGCCGCGCCTACCTCGGCGGGCCGAGCGGGGCGGGTAATCCGAACCGTCGTGCAAGCCCACCTCACCCCAACCCTCTCCTCCCGAATGGGAGGAGAGGGAGATATGACGGGAGCGGCGGATTGTCGGGACAGAAGCCTGTGCCGCCTTTCGCCTATTCCGTCGCCACCGGTCCGGTCGCCTCCGGGGCCAGGGTGCCTTGCAGCCGTTGCTGGAGTTCGGCGGTTTCCTGCTGGCGGCGCCACATGCCGGCATAGATCCCGTCGGCGGCGAGAAGTTCCTGGTGGCGGCCGCGTTCGACGATGCGGCCGGCCTCGAGCACGGCGATCTCGTCCGCGTCGATCACGGTGGAGAGGCGATGGGCGATCATGATCGTCGTACGGCCCTGCATGATTTCGCGCAGGTTGTTCTGGATCTCTTTTTCGGTATGGGTGTCGAGGGCGCTGGTCGCCTCGTCGAAGAGCAGGATGCGCGGGCCCTTGAGGATGGTGCGGGCGATGGCGACGCGCTGCTTCTCGCCGCCCGAGAGCTTGAGGCCGCGCTCGCCCACGCCGGTCTTGTAGCCGTCGGGCAGCGACATGACGAAATCGTGGATATGGGCGAGGCGAGCCGCGGTCTCGACCTCCTCGCGGCTGGCCCCCGGCCGGCCATAGGCGATGTTGTAGTAGATGCTGTCGTTGAACAGCACCGTGTCCTGGGGAACAATGCCGATGGCGGCGCGCAGGGGGGTCTGGGAGACCTCGCGGATGTCCTGGCCGTCGATGCGGATGGCGCCGCCGGTGACGTCGTAGAAGCGGAAGAGCAGGCGCGAGACGGTCGATTTGCCCGCCCCGCTGGGCCCGACGATGGCCAGCGACCGGCCGGGCGGCACCTCGAAACTGACGCCCTTCAGGATGGCGCGGTCCTCGCGATAGGCGAAGGAAACGTCGTCGAAGGTGACGCGGCCTTCCGTCACGGCGAGATCCGGCGCGCCGGGCGGATCGGTCACCTCGGCCTCGACCTCGATCAGCTGGAACATGGATTCCATATCCGCCAGGGACTGCTTGATCTCGCGATAGACGAAGCCGAGGAAGTTGAGCGGCAGGAAGAGCTGGATCAGGTAGGTGTTGACCAGGACGAAATCGCCCACGGTCATGCGCCCCTCGGCCACGCCGTTGCCGGCCATCAGCATCACCGCAGTCAGGCCGACGGAGATGATCAAGGACTGGCCGACATTGAGCGAGGAGAGGCTGATCTTGCTGCGGACCGCGGCCGCCTCGTAGCGCTGCATGGACTCGTCGTAGCGCCGCGCCTCATGCGCCTCGTTGCCGAAATACTTGACGGTTTCGTAGTTCAGCAGGCTGTCGATCGCCTTGGTATTGGCCTCGCTGTCCATGGCGTTCATGCGGCGGCGGTATTTTAGGCGCCATTCGGTGACCGCCAAGGTGAAGACGATGTAGCAGAGGATGGTGCCGAAGGTGACGGCGGCATACCAGACATCGAACAGGCCCCAGAGGATGGCGCAGACCATCAGCACCTCGACCAAGGTCGGGATGACGTTGAAGAGCATGAAGCTGAGCAGGAACTCGATGCCCTTGGTGCCGCGCTCGATCGCGCGGCTGAGCCCGCCGGTCTGGCGATCCAAGTGGAAGCGCAGGGCCAGGCGGTGAAGATGCTCGAAGGTGGCAAGGGCGACCTGGCGGATGGCGCGCTGGGAGACCTTGGCGAAAACCGCGTCACGCAACTCGCCGAAGGCGAGGGAGAGCACGCGGATCAGGCCATATGCGAAGATCAGGCTGACGGGCACGACGACGATCGCGCTCGCCCCGACATTCAGGGCGTCGACCGCGTCCTTGTAGAGGATCGGGACATAGACATTGGCCAGCTTGGCCAGGACCAGCAGCACCATGGCCACCGTCACGCGCAGGCGCAGCTCCCCCTCCCCCTTGGGCCAGAGGTAAGGCAGCAGCGCGCGGATGGCGCGGGCGTCTCCCTTGGAATAGAGACGGGATTGGGAATCGAAGGGGCGGTGGGCCATGGTCTGAACTATATAGGGTCCGGACTATATAGGTCGCCTGGGGCCGTACGGCCCGCAAATCGATTCAGAGATTCGATTTGCCCCGGCGGGCGGGCAGGCGAATACTCCATCGGCCAATGAATCTGGCTCCGGTGAATCAGGGGCCAGGGAATTTTAGGCCAGCGACTTTTAGGAGGGGCCACCGTGACCGCGTTCGCCGAAACGATCCACGATTTCCACATTCCCGCGCGGGCGGGCAAGGGGTTCCGCGTCGCCAAGGGCGATCTGATCCGCATCACCGATCTGCAGGGCGACCAGCCCTGCGATTTCTGGGCTTTCGCGGCGGAGAATCCGCGCGAGTTCCTGTCGCCGGAACACACCAAGCCCTCGATCCACAAGGTCTCCCCCAAGGTCAGGGACGCGGCCTATACCAACTACCGCCGGCCCATCGTGACCCTGGTCGAGGACAATTCCGTCGGCAATCACGACATGCAGTTCGCGGCCTGCGACGAGGCCCGCTATATCGAGCTCAAGGCGCCGATGCCCCATGCCAGCTGCCAGGGCAACCTGCATATGGCGCTCGAGGCGCTGGGCATCGATTTCGACGCGGTGATCCAGCCTTGGAACCTGTTCACCAATTTCTTCATCCTGCCCGATGGCGGCATCGAGATCCGCCCGCCGGGCACCAAGGGCGGCGACAATATCGTCCTGCGCGCGGATATGGACGCCCATATCGTCGTCTCGGCCTGCCCCCAGGACATGAACCCCACCTGCGGCGGCAGCCCCACCGATCTGCGTGTCGAGGTCGGGCGGGGGTAAGCGCGCGGGTTCGGGCCACGCGGCCCCGCGCCCTTCGAGACGGCCCTGCGGGCCTCCTCAGGGTGAAGGTCCTAATCCGATGAGGATACGGATTCTCGCCTCATCCTGAGGAGACCGCGCAGCGGCCGCCTCGAAAGATGACGGGCACACCGCCCTGCGACCGAGAATCTAGGACAAACGGTCGAGGGCGCGGCTCAGGAGCAGGTAGAGCTTGCCGGTGTCGGAGGTCAGGAACACGGCGCTGAACATGTTTTCGGGGTCGACTTCGTCGGCCGCGCCGATCAGCTCGTCGAAGCGCCCGAGATAGCGGTCGACATAGCCGTGGAACACCCGGTCCTGCTCGTATTTCTTGCGGATCAGGATGTCGGAGCGGGTATCGCTGGCGCCCAGGAAATCGCGCAGCACCGCGCCGTGATCGCCCTGGACATAGGCCCGCATGGCGCGCTCGGGCACCGGATGATCCAGCACCCGGGCCATATCGACACCCAGGGAACCGAGGTCCTGCAGGATCTCGTTGGCCGCGAGGAGGAAGCCCCGGCGGCGGGTCTTGCCCTCGTTCTCGGCCAGTTCGCGCGCCCGGCGGCCGGCCTCGTCGGAGGCATGGAGCAGCGCCGCGGACTGCTCGCGGAAGACATCCCCGGCCGCGCGGGCCTGGGCGGTCGCCCGTTCGACCGTCTGGCCGAGCTGGGCGCCGTGGCACGAGAGATCGCGCACCATGGTGTCGATCCGGTCCGAGGAGGTCTGCGTGGTCTCGCCGATCACCTGCGACTGGCCCTCCAACTCGCGCCCGACCGTGCCGATCTCGGCCACCGCGCGGCCCGCCGCCTCGGCCAGGGAATCGACATGGCCGCGCAGAACCTCGCGCAGGGTCGCGTCATGCTCCAAGGTCGAGCGGGTGGCCGTGCCCGCCTCGTCGGCATGCTGCCCCATGCGATCGATCGCTGCGGCGATCTGCTCCCCCGCGCGCTCGGCCGCCGTGGTCAGCTCGTCGGCCCGCCGGCGCAGGGCCTCACCCACCGCATCGACCTTGGCGGCGGCGTCGGTCGAGGCCTCGCCCAGCACCTTGGCCTCGCGTTCCAGGACCTCGCCGATATGGCGGGTATGGGAGACCGTGCGATTGGTCGCCACAGCCAGTTCGAGGGTCTGGCGGCCGAACTCGGCGCGCGCGGCGGCCATGCGGGCAGCCGCGTCCTCGCCGGCCTCGGCGATCTCGCCACGCCGCTCGCGCAGGCTCTCGGACAGTTCGGCGGCGCGGTCGAGGGCCTTGTCGGCGGAACCGGTCAGGGTCTCGGCGCCCTTGCCCAGCACCCCGACGATCTCTTCCGTGCGCCGGACGGCGGCGGCGGCGGCCGAGCCCAACTCGTCGCGGATCACGGCGGCCCGCTCGCGCGCGCTTTCCGCCGCGCCGCGGATGCGGGAATCGATGCCCTCGGCGGCGGCACCGGTCTTCTGGATTGCATCCTCCGCGGCCTGGGCCAGCGCGGCGCGGATGCTTTCGGCGCGGTCGGCGGCCAGGCCGGCCGCCTCGGTCAGATCGCACGCCTGGCGGGCCAGAGTTTCGGAGAGGCGTTCGGCCTGGGACGCTTGGCCGTCCACCGCCTTGCCCGCCGCCGCTGCACGCTCGGCCAGGGTCTCCTCGACCTTGCGCGCGCGGGCGGCAAAATCCTCCGCCGCCGTGCCGAGCCCGGCCACCGTGCGATCCAGGGCCTCCTGGGCCGGCACGAGAGCCTGGACCGCGCCGGTCGTCGCCGTCGAAGCGGCCTCCGCGCCCTCGCGCAGGCGATCGGCCGTGGCCGCCGCCCCTTCGCCAGTCTTCTCGACCTCGACCAGGTAATGGGCGATCGCCCCGCCCGCGACGCGCAGTTTCCCCTCGAAGCTCTCGGCGGCCTGGCCGAGGCCTTCGATGCCGGCGCCGAGGGTGGCGTGGATCCGCGCCGTGCCTGCCTCGGCCCGGTCGGCGGCTTCGGCAAGATCGGCGCCATGGCGCTTCATGCTGTCGCCCAGCGCCTCGATGCCGCTGCCCGCCCGCTCGACCGATTCGGCAGCGAACTGGGCCTGGTCTTCCAGAGCGATCCGGATTGAACGCGCCCGGGCGGCGACCTGATCGGCGACCTGGGCAAGCTGCCGGCCCTCGCTGCGCAGGGTCTCGTCGATCGTGCGCATCTCCGCCGCGGCGCACGCCGTGGTCTCCTGCAGATCCTTGCGGCGGGCGGCGAAACTCTCGGTCGCATTCTCGACCAGGGCGGCGGCCTCCAAGGTCGCACCACGCAGGCTGCGCGAGGAGTCTTCCATCACCCGGCCGATCTCGGCCGCCTTGGCGGCCGCCGAATCGGCGGAAGCGCGCAGGCCCTCGCCCTGATCGCGGAAGGCCGCGCCGACACGGCCGGCCTTCTCGACGGCGTAATCGGCCGAGGAGGACAAGGTGCCGGCCTGCTGGCGCAGGATCTCGCCGACCGAGCGCACCTGGGCGGCCGATTCCTGGGTCGCCTCGCGCAGCATGGAGGCCTGGCGGGCGATGTCGTCGTCCAGGAGTTCCGACTGGTCGCCAATTCGGGCAGCCAGGCGGCTCAACTCGTCG
>CAUZWC010000158.1:0-7251 GCA_963583595.1 Alphaproteobacteria bacterium
TGTACATCATCACCGTGAGGCGGATAATCTCGGGCGAAGAGTTGAAATAGCGGAAGCGATCTTTCATCCGCGAAGGCTACGAACCACCCGTCTCCGCATCAACCTCGTTTGCTTTGACAGTGCCGTGCAAACTAACTTCTTCGTTTCGAGGAGTGAGAGATGAGCCAGGCGATATCGACGGCGGACGCACCCTACAGCCGCATCACGGTTCAGCCCATGTGCGCCGCCGCCGGCGCCGTGATCGGCGGCGTCGATCTTTCCAAGCCGCTCGACGGCGAGACCGTCTCGGAGGTTCGTCGGGCCTTTCTCGATCATCATGTGATCGTCTTCCGGGACCAGGACCTCGATCCCGCCAGCCAGATCGCCTTCACCGAGCATTTCGGCAAGGTCGAGGGGCATCCGCTCTACCGCACCCCCGATATCGCGGAGTTTCCCGATGTCATCGTGCTCGAACACAAGGCAGGCAAGTTCTACAAGGGCAAGAATGAGCTATGGCATTCAGACGTCACCGTCAGCGAAACGCCGCCGCTGGGCAGCGTTCTGCATTGCCGGGCTTGCTGGGAGGGCTACGCCGATACGATGTTTGCCAACCAGTATCTGGCCTATGAGGCGCTGTCGGATACGATGCGGAGCTTCCTCGAAGGGCTGACGGCGGAGCATTCGGGCGCCTTGAACCAGATCCTGAACAATGCCGATCCGATCAATGCCCGGATCGAGAGCATCCCCGATCCGGTCGTGCATCCGGTGGTCCGCACCCATCCGGAAACCGGGCGGCGGTGCCTCTACGTCAATCCGGGCTTTACCAGCCGGATCCGCGAATTATCGGCCAAGGAAAGTGATAACCTGCTCGCATTCCTTTACGACCACGCGGTGCAGCATCGGTTCATCTACCGCCATCGCTGGCGACCTGGCGATGTCGCCATGTTCGACAACCGATGCCTGATGCACTCCGTCGTGCAGGATCATCCGCACGACATGCACCGGCGCATGCACCGCACCACTGCCGCCGGCGATCGGCCGTATTTGTAGAAAGCGCATTCCGTAATTTCGTCTGCCGCCTGGGGGCGGTCGGAGTTTCTAGGGAAGTTGGGTTTACACACGGCGCGTCGACCACGGTGGCATGAGCGCGCATTCGGGGATGGAGGAAGAGATGGCCTATAACGGTTACAAGGTGATGGACAGCGACATGCATGTCCTGGAGCCGGCGGACCTCTGGACGCGCTACATCGATCCCAAATACCGCGACCAGGCTTTGGTCGGCACGAAGAACTATCTTAGCGACCAGGACCTGGTCTACCAGGGCCGGGTCATTTCGCGCTTTCAGGTCCAAGCGCCTTTCCAAGGCGGCCTGACGGAATGGTTCACTGACCACTACGACCGCCTTTGTTGTTGTTCATTTTGTAGGACAATCTTCTCTTTCTCCCACCAAGCCCGCAAACGTAAGGAATTACGGGTGTTGGCTTTGAACATGAAATCGAAAAGGTCGCCGACGAACGGCAGTATCCCGACCGTGGTATCGACCAGCACGGTGCCGATCATGGGTGCGAGCACCCGTTTGGGCGCGCCGATGCGCCAGGCTTCGGTGACAAGGCCGAGCGCCAGCACGGCGACCGCGAGGTCGCCCGCGATCGGGATCAGGCCGAGCAACCCGTCGATGCCGACCCGGTATTTCGTGCCGGGCACACTGAACTGCCTGTCGAGCAGATGCGCCAGCCGCTCGAACCGGCGGATGCGCCTTTCGATCTCCGTTGCTGATCGGCGGGGTCGTGCCATCGTGTCCGATCAGACCGCGCGCAGCCGCCGCGCCAGTCGCCGGACCAGCAGCATCGACAACACGACGCCCGCGGCGAAGAAATAGACTCCCGCATGCACGGCCACACCGGCCATGCCCGTGGCCTTGATCGAAACCACCAGCAGAGCCGCGAGAAAGACGTCAAGCATCGACCATCGGCCGATGTCATCGAGCCATGCGGCGCGGCGCGCGCTGGCCAGGTCGCCCGGTGGGGCGGCGGCCCAAAGATGCAGGGCCAGTCCGAATTTCGCTATTGGAAAGACCACCGTGAACAGCACGACGATGGCGGACAAGGCGTATTCCTCCGCCTCGACCAACTGGGTCATGGCGTCCAGAATCGAAATCTCGCCGGAGAAAACGAAGAAACTGGTCACGGACATGAAGGGCAGCAACCAGCCGGCGAGGATCAACGCGAGGCCGATGACCAGCCCCGGACCGATCAGCCGGTCGGCCGGGTTCTTCGATCTGGCGAGGCAGTGGCCGTCCGTCACGACCCGACCGGGCGTAGGGGGCGGGTCGATGTCTGATGTTCGCGCATCATGGATCTCCGGCCGTCGGTTGTAAGCCTGCGCGGGGATGGTAGCGGCAAGCGGTTCGCGCACAAGCCCGCGGTTATTCTGGCTCTTGGTTTTCAATTAAAGATTTATGCCTATAGATTAAGATGCTGAAATGAATGGCCGCTGGACTACAAAATTAAGGCGTGTCAAAAAACTATTTACCAAACGCTATTCAAGTACTCACTAGACACTGTCTATTGTGTTTGATTGTGATTGCGCTCGCTACTTCTGCAATTTTCCGTTGGGACCCGACAGGAATGCAGGTCGAATTTCCCGTATTGATTCACCGCAGATGCAAGCGGTGCTCGTCGGTGAAGCACGATCCGATCTATCCGGCCTGCTGTTCGTCCTGCGGCGCGCCCGTTCATCCGCCGATGCGGATCGGGGTGAACCGGTACGCTCATCATCTTGATCGCGACTGTCGCGATCCTGACGGCCATCGTGTCCTTCACGATCTAATTCTTCCTCCGGTTCGTCGCGGGCCGAAATACTTCGCGGACCGAACGGCCCGTCCCACCCTGTTCCGATCGGAGGACGGGCCGCTCTGTCGCTCAAGGCGCGATACCACCGGCGCGAACCGTGGCGAGGTAGGTGCCAGGCTTCGATCGAACGCCGCCGTCAGGATCTGTCCCGCCGGCATGCCATGGATCAGTGTTGCGTCGGCCAGAACGAAAAGGCCGAAATGTGGTAGCAAACTTTCCCGGCGCCGATCGTATCGAGCGCTTCGTCGGTGAGTTCGTCGTCGTGGATCGTGTCGAGTGGGGTGTTTTCGGACATGGCCTGCTCCCGGATGTTTCACGTTGTCGGGGGTTTCCTCCCAGCCCGCATGGACTGGAGGCGTTTCCGTATCGAACGCCAAGGTTACGGCTTACCGAGTCGAGAGGGTAGCCGGCGCCAATGGCGGTCGTATCGTGGAGATTGTGCTATTGCCAATCGATGTCAATCTTCGCACATACCGATAGGGAGCCGCCAATCTCACGCGCGTGAGATCTGCTCGCACCGAACTCGGAAAAACCGTCCTCGAAAGAACCCCCGAAAGCCTACTCACAACTAGGACCGACCCCCAGGTCCAGTTGAAGGAACGGAACCTTCTCTCCATTGCCCCCGCCGATAGTGCGAGGGCTCGAACCCGATTCGCACTATCGAACCTATTGCGGCCCAAAGACAGCGTGGATATCCGACACAGCCCGCCGCGCGTTGGGCGATGGCATGCGGCGACGGTGCAAAACCTTAAGCTGCGGGAAGCATCCTTGGCGGGTGACGACTGGAAGGCGGTGTGATGCGTGCATTCCTGAAGGTGGGCTTGGTCGGCCTGGCGCCGCTGCTGGCGGTACCGGCCGGCGGGGCAGGACTGGGACAAGGGCGCCGCAGCCTACGAGCGCGGCGACTATGCGGCGGCGTTGCGGGAATGGCGGCCCCTGGCCGAGCAGGGTGATACCGACGCCCAAAACAGTCTCGGCATCATGTACGGCAACGGCCCGGGCGTCCCGCAGGCCTATGTCCAGGCGCATATGTGGTTCAACCTCGCCGCCGCGCAGGGCTATGAAGGGGCCGCTAAGAACCGCGATCCGGCGGCCAGCAAGATGACCCCTGCCCGGATCGCCGAGGCGCAGCGACTCGCCAAGGAATGGCTGGAGAAGCACCCGCAATGACGCGGCGGCGGGACCGCTTCGGTTATCGCGCCTGAGGGGCGCCCCACCCCATCGGCCCCGAGCGGGCGAACGCTGTTCCCGCGGTGTGGGCCCGCAAAATCGAAACAGCCCGCCGCGAGGACGGGCCGCTCGATCAGGCTTTAGGTTCCGGTTCGGCCCAGGAAGGGTCTGGACCGTGCAATGGGACAAGCCGCAGGGGCTATGACCTAGCTACCCGACAGGCCCGCGCCGAAGCGATTGTACGGAGAGGTTTGCGCTATCGGTATTCGCTGTCAATTGAGAATCATGCGTTGCCCCTGCAGAACAGGATGACTTCGGCGAGGAGTCCGGCACGCAAGGTGCCCCCCCATCGTGCCTGGCACGGGCGGGGTTGCGGGGCGCGGCTGTAGAGCTCTCGGTCAAGGGACCATGCGCGTGGACGGCGTGGCGAATTTTTGATCCGCTGAGACGCGATATATATCGCGAAGTTACCAATTTGACAGTGAACGGCAGATCAGTTGGTCGGGGCCATTTTTAGGACGGGCGCTACCCATGTGTTGCCCGAAACGCATCAGAGGGCTGGCTTATTCTGCCAACCCTCTGAGTTAGAGCGGAATTATGACCTACAAAATGGTCGGAGTGAGAGGATTCGAACCTCCGGCCCCTGCCTCCCGAAGGCAGTGCTCTACCAGGCTGAGCTACACTCCGTCCGGGTCGCGCTATATAGCCTCAAGGCCCCGGCGATTCAACCGATGTGCCGAAGCGCCTTCGACGCGGCTCAATGCGCCCGCTCGATACAGAAGTCGATCACCTCGACCAGCGCCGACTTGGCTTCCGATGCGGGGAAGATTCCCAGGGCGTCGCGGGCCACCGCGCCATAGTGCCGGGCGCGCTCCACCGCGTCGTCCAGGGCGCGGTGCTGGGCCATTAGTTCGATGGCGTGTTCGAGGTCGCCCTCGCGCTGCTCCATATCCTCCAGGGTGCGGCGCCAGAAGGTGCGCTCGGCTTCCGAACCGCGCCGGAAGGCGAGGATCACGGGCAGGGTGATCTTGCCGTCCTGGAAGTCGTCGCCGATTGTCTTGCCGAGTTCCGCCTGGGCTGCCGAGTAATCCAGCATGTCATCGATCAGCTGGAAGGCGATGCCGAGATTGAGGCCATAGCTTTCCAGGGCCTGCTCTTCGGCCTTGGGGCGCTCGGCCACGACCGCGCCGATCCGGCAGGCCGCGGCGAACAGCGCCGCGGTCTTGCACTGGATGACGTCGAGATAGGCCTGCTCGCCGGTTTCCGTGTCGTTGGCCGTGACCAATTGAGCGACCTCGCCTTCGGCGATGATCGAACTCGCGCGGCTCAGGATGGCGAGCACTTCGAGAGAGCCGTCCTCGACCATGAGCTGGAAGGCGCGGCTGAACAGGAAATCGCCGACCAGCACGCTAGATTTGTTGCCCCATAAGGAATTGGCCGTGGCCATGCCGCGCCGCAGGTCGCTTTCGTCGACCACGTCGTCATGCAGCAGGGTGGCGGTATGGATGAACTCGACGCAGGCCGCGAGCGGCACATGGCGCTGGCCTTTATGGCCGCAGAGTCGGGCCGAGGCGATGGTCAGCAGCGGGCGAAGACGCTTGCCCCCGGCCGCGACGATATGGCCGGCGAGCTGCGGGATCAGCACCACATTGCTCTGCATATGATGGATGATGACCTCGTTGACCCGGATTAGATCATCGGCGGCGAGCTGGTTGAGGCGGTCGATCGACGGACGATTCCGGCCCTCGCGATCGACATGGACAACGACGGCCACGGTATTCCCTTTCGGACTGAACTTGACGCGTCTGCGCAGAGAAGGATAAGGCCCCTTGATGGACGGTCAAGGTACATCACCATGAATGTCGGTTTCCATAAGGCCGCGCGCGGTCCTCGGGGCTGCCGATGCGCGAATTGATCCGCTCCAACGATCCGGTCTTCCTGTCCTGGATCGTCGCCATGCTGGCGGGCGAGGGGATCGAAGCCATCGTTCTGGATGGCCATACCAGCGTGCTCGAAGGCAGCATCGGCGCAATTCCGCGCCGCGTCATGATCGTGACGGAGGATTTCGTCCGGTCCCGGCGCCTGCTCGAGGATGCCGGCGAATTGCCGCCCGAACGGGGTTAGGGTCTCGACGGGGGCTGGGCAGGGTTGGCGAAGGGCCTATTCGTCAGCCTTCTTGTCCTCGGCCTCTCCAGACTCCGTCTCGCCGTCTTTCGCGCCATCCGGCTTCACGCGCGCCAGACAGGCTTGGTAGATCGCCCGAAAATTCTTGACGGGATTCTGGTTCTCCCAGAGATCGTGGTCGTCCTTGATATATTCGAACAGCAGCTTGCGGATCTCGTTCAGCCCTATTTCCCGGGTGCAGACGTAGAACCACCCCATATTTTCTTCCGGCGCACCGAAGGCCGGCGCCAGCAGCATCCCTTCGATCAGGCCGGAGACATAGGCTTTCTTCGTGAGCCCATCCATGTCCATGTATTGCACACCCGCGACATAGCCGCCTTGGATGCGCACGGGGGCCTTTTCGGCATCTTCGGCGGCCTGGAGCGCGGTCGACGCGGCGAAGGACGCAACGATGGTCAGAACTGTCAGGAATGCGGCTGCAGGACGGAATTGTCGCACGCTTTACCTCCGGGTTGGGGCGGGCGAAAGTTAAGACAGAGGTGCAGCGTTCGGACAATAGGCACCTAGGGGAAGCGATGCGACAGGAAGCGATCGTCCGGCAGCGAGAGGAGCCGCTCACGACCACGCGGAACGCCTTGCTCGACGGCCGGATCGTGCTGCATCAGCCGCGGCGCGGCGCGCGCGCGACGGGCGAGCCGGTCTTTCTGGCCGCGGCTCTTCGGGCCCTGCCGGGGCAGACCGTGCTCGATGCCGGCGCCGGCACGGGCGCCGCGTCCCTGTGTCTCGCCCACAGATTGCCTGGGCTCAACGTGACCGCCTTGGAGGTGCAGGCCCCCCTAGCGGAACTGGCGCAGCGCAATGCGGTCGAAAACGGGCGGGCCGAGGAGGTCGGCGTGGTGATCGGGGACCTCGCCACGCCGCCCGACGAGGTCCGGCATATAGATTTCGACCATGTCATGACCAATCCGCCCTTCTTCCTCGCCGGGCGGGGGCGCCCGTCGCCGGACGAGAGCCGGTCCCTCGCGCGGAGCGAGGCGGCCCTGGACCTCACAGCCTGGATACGCGCCTGCCTGGCGCGGCTGAAGCCCGGCGGCACCTTCACCGCGATCCACCGGGCCGAGCGGCT